>DCDD01000163.1 GCA_002316235.1 Bacteroidales bacterium UBA1064 | reverse complement strand
AGATAGAAGGAACTACAAGGGAATTGTGTCGTTACCCTTTCATACCTGATCTGTAAAAATTTTTTTGAACTTTACCCCAAAAATTCGGTTCTTACATATCAAAACTAACACTATGGAGAAAGTAGCTATTCAGGCCGAATGGTTGGAAGGCTTGGCCTTTGAAACCGAGGTAAACGGCCACAAGCTGGTTGTTGATGCCGACGAAAATGCCGGGGGAAGCAACCGCGGCCCCCGCCCTAAACCGCTTATGCTGGTTGCCCTGGCCGGCTGCACGGGAATGGATGTAATTTCTATCCTTAAGAAAATGAGGGTTGACGTAAAACGGTTCAGCGTTGGCGTTGAGGCCATGCAAACCGATGAGCACCCCAGGCACTATGTTGGGATGAACATAATCTACGAGTTCTGGGGAAAGGATCTTCCGCCCGAAAGCATCAACAAGGCCATCAACCTGTCGCAGGAAAAGTACTGTGGGGTTAGCGCCTCATACCGCAAGGCTATGCCAATTACTTTCGAGGTAAAGATTCACGAAGAGTAACAGGAGAATACGGATGAACATAACCGGCAATACCCTGATTGAGGACCTGGTGGAGCAGCTACCCGAATCGGTTTCGTTCCTTAGGGAAAAAGGAATTATCTGCATAGTTTGCGGAGAGGCTGTATGGGGAACACTTGCTGAGGTAGCCCAACAAAAGGGACTTTCCGACGAGGCTATTGAAGCAACTATCGAGGAGCTAAACCAGCTAAAAAAATCAAAGTAAATTTTGAGAATTTAAAGGAAAATCCTACCTTGCCCTTGAAAATTTGGATGAAATGATTCACATATTCCGCAATAATTGCAATTACAATTTCAACAATAATGGCTGGTTGTTGAAAGGGGATTGCTATTGCTGAAATAAACATTGATTACCCGCAAAAGGCTTTCCCAAAAAGGGAGAGCCTTTTTTGATTGCAGTAACCCAACTAGAAGTAACACCATGCAAACCCCGCTACTAAACGGAAATAATAATAACCGCCCACCTCCCTCCGGGTCAGGCTCATGCTGTATTTGCCCTTCCCGGAAAAACCGTGTGAAGGGTTTTCTTTTTATGCAAGTTCCTCAACCTAAAAAAAATAAATTACATGGAAACACCAGCTAAATTATATCAAAACGTTCTGGATGCCCGCCAGACAGAAGATGCAATCGCCCTCATCCACGATTTCTTTCCCGGGAAATTGGCAGCAGTGCTAAACCTACGGCGTGTTACCGCACCGCTGATAGTACCCTCGGGTATGGGTATAAACGACGACCTCAACGGGGTTGAACAACCTGTCAGGTTCAGCGCCAAATCGCTGGGCAACAGGGAGGTTGAAGTTGTGCAGTCGCTGGCCAAGTGGAAAAGGATAACCCTTGCCAGACTTAAAGTAGAGCCAGGAAAGGGTATCTACACCAACATGAATGCACTCCGACCTGACGAAACGCTCGATGCCACACATTCAATTTACGTTGACCAGTGGGATTGGGAAAAATGTATAGCTGATGCTCAACGCAACCTGGAGTACTTCAGAAGAACGGTTGAACAAATTTACTCCGCCATGAAAGATTTGGAATCTCATATCTTTGAGCACTTTCCCCAACTAGCGCCAGTTTTGCCCGATAAAATACACTTCATCCACACCAGCGAGCTGGAGGCAAGGTTTCCAAACCTTTCGCACCGACAACGCGAGTATGAAAGCTGCAGGGAACTTGGAGCTGTATGTATCGAGGGAATTGGCTATCCCCTATCGAATGGCCATCCTGCAGATGGTCGGGCACCCGACTACGACGACTGGTCAACCCTCCGAGGTGATGGTAAAAGAGGCCTCAACGGCGATATCCTGGTTTGGCATCCCACCCTTCAAAATTCACTGGAGCTCTCGTCTATGGGAATTAGGGTTAACAGCGAGGCGCTTAAGCTGCAGCTGGCGATGCAGGATTGCGATAATCGTCGCGGGCTTTGGTACCACCGCCAACTACTCGAGGACAAGCTGCCACAAAGCATTGGGGGAGGAATAGGCCAATCGCGGCTTTGCATGTTTTTGCTACGAAAATCACACATACGGGATGTTCAGGCCTCCGTTTGGCCCGACGAATGCTGTGCTAGTAACAACGCGATGATGTAGAAACCCCATATTACCTTAAAGGTGTGAACCGGTAGGTAGTGGAATACTACTGAAAATAGCCTCAAATTTATTATAATCAGCTTGCTGAAAACCACCCTGCATGGCTGGCAGTAACCTATTGGCAGCTGCACATGGCTCACCTTTAGCACCCTAAACTTCTACAGCTGGGAATAAAGCTGTATATTTGTAACAAAAAATTATGCCCCGGTTCAAGCTGACAATTGAGTATGATGGGTCCCATTACCGTGGATGGCAGTTTCAACGCGAGATGCCTACGGTTATGGGTAAGCTGATGGATGCCATTAAGGAGGTTTACAAGGTACACGAATACGAGCTGTACGGTTCGGGACGGACTGATGGAGGCGTTCACGCTCTGGCTCAGATAGCACACCTGGATATTGAATCTGATCTTCCGCCTCACATGGCAAAGAGCAGGCTCAATGAGGAGCTGCCCTCCAGCATCAACATACTTAACATCGAAAAGGTTAGCCCCCGTTTCCACGCCCGTTACAGCGCTATTGCCCGTAGCTATGTTTATCACATATCTAAAAGACGTACTGCTTTTGGTAAGGACTACACCTGGTGGGTAAAGGATGAGCTCAACGTAAAGGATATGGCCGATGCCACAACCCTTTTCACGGGGATGAAGGACTTCCGATCATTTGGAATGGCAGAAAAGGACGACAGCTCAACCCTGGTTAAGCTGCAAACGGTCAAATTATTTGAGGTTGACGATTCCATACTGGTGCATATAGTTGGCTCGCACTTCCTTTGGAAAATGGTTCGTCGAGTTGTGGGGACACTGGTTGAGGTTGGAAGGGGAAGCATCACCGGTGATGATATTCAGCGATTTTTTTCTGAGTACTCCGAACAACCTGCCCGGTTCACCGCACCTCCATCGGGACTCTACCTGGAAAGGGTTTACTACCCGGGCGATAAAATTGCCGATGAGCCCGAATGGCTTATGAATATTAGTCACCACTAGCCTTTGCTGTGCTGAAAAAAAGTAAACGCCTGACTTAACAAGTTCAGGCGATTATTTTTTAAAAGAGAAGTGGCTACGTTACTCTTGTAAAAAGATGAACGCTCACATTTCAACATTTAAAGATTCACATATAAAGCCCTTATTAAGAATGGGATAAGCCTTCCTAAAGAGCAATATTTCCATGCTTGCGTGGCGGAGTAGGCTGACTCTTACTGCGGGTCATCTCCAGTGCCTGTATCAGCTTGTACCGGGTTTGCTTAGGATAGATAACCTCGTCAACATATCCCAGCTCAGCTGCCCTGTAGGGGTTGGCAAATGTTTCACGGTACTCCTCAATCAGCTGTAGGCGAACCTCCTCGTTATCTATCCGGTCACGGTAGAGAATATTAACAGCCCCATCCGGCCCCATAACGGCAATTTCGGCCATGGGGTATGCAAAGTTAACATCAGCACCAACCTGCTTGCTCGACATCACGCAGTAAGCACCACCATAAGCCTTACGGGTAATAACGGCTATTTTGGGAACAGTTGCCTCGGAGTAGGCATAGAGCAACTTCGCTCCATGCTTGATAATGCCGTTAGACTCCTGGTTCACTCCCGGTAGAAATCCGGGGACATCCACAAAGGTAACCAGCGGAATGTTGAAGGAATCACAGAAGCGGACAAATCGGGCAGCTTTAACCGAAGCATCAATATCGAGAACCCCCGCCAGGTGGGCAGGCTGGTTGGCTACAATGCCCACGGTGTGTCCGGCCATCCGGGCAAAACCCACCACAATATTCTTTGCAAAAAGAGCCTGAACCTCCAGGAAGTTTCTATCGTCCACCACCGACAGGATCAAATCCTTTATATCGTAGGGTTTATTCGGGTCGGCGGGAATCAGGGTTTGCAGTAGCTCATCCTCGCGGGTAGAATCGTCGGTTGTTGGCACAATTGGAGGCTCCTCCATGTTATTTATGGGCAGAAAACTCATCAGCTCCCGCACAAGCATTAGGGCCTGTTCGTCGTTGTCGGCAATAAAGTGGGCCACCCCGCTTTTGGAGTTGTGGGTAACCGCACCGCCCAGCTCGTCCTTGGTAACATCCTCGTGGGTTACAGCTTTAATGACGTCGGGGCCGGTTACAAACATGTAGCTGGTGTCCTTTACCATCACGATAAAATCGGTTAGAGCGGGTGAGTAAACAGCTCCGCCTGCACACGGCCCCATGATGCAGGTTATTTGAGGAATTACCCCGGAGCTCCTCACGTTATTGTAGAATATTTCAGCATATCCCGCAAGACTTTGCACGCCTTCCTGTATGCGGGCGCCTCCGGAATCGTTGAGCCCAATGACCGGAACACCCATTTTTAAGGCCAGCTGCTGGAGCTTGATAATCTTGTCGGCATTGGCACGGCTCAGCGTTCCTCCAAATACCGTGAAGTCGTAGGCATAAACGTAAACCCGTCGCCCGTCGATTTTACCGTATCCGGATACGATTCCATCACCGGGTATATGCTTATCGGCCATGCCGAATTCTACTGTCCGATGGGTTACAAACTTGTCTATTTCGGTGAACGTTCCCGGATCAAGCAGCTCAACAATACGCTCGCGGGCGGTTTTCTTTCCACCCTCGTGCTGCTTATCAATACGTTTTTGACCACCGGCCATTTCAGCCGCCTGGTTACGAGCCTCCAGCTCGCTGTAAAGTTTTTCTAAAGACCTCATAAAAAGATGGTTAAATTTGGCAGGTAGTAGCTTGACCTACCGCAAAATGAATCATAAAGAATAAGTAGCCCTTAATAGAGCTACTCAATCTCGATAAGGGGTTGATTTGCAGCGATATTATCACCCTCGGCAACATGAATCTTTCGGATAGTTCCATCCACGGGGCTCTTATACTCGCTCTCCATTTTCATGGCCGAAATTACGATTACCGTTGCTCCTTTTGACACCTGCTCGCCTTCGGTTACAGGGATTTTAACCACCCTACCGGGCATTGGTGTTGAAATAACCCTATCTGCTGCATTTTCAGACGATAGGTTTCGGCTCATCATGTAACGGCTGTGGGCATCTATAATCTCAACCTCATGCGAGTTGTAGAAGGTATTCACAAAGTAACTTTTAGGACCATCGCCAGGGATAATTTCAATGTTGTACGATTTGCCGTTGTGCAAAATGGAGTAAACTCCGTTTTCCACCTGGGCAATATCCACCTCGTAGAGTTTCCCGTCAACCTCAATGGTAACCTGCTGGCCTTCCCGTTTAACAAGCTTTACGTCGGCAACCCGATCGCCAATTTTTACCTCAAGTCCCATCCTCTGAAAGTTATATGCGCATCAAGTTTCTATTAATACCGTAAACCTTCCAGCTGTCGGGCTTATGCTGAATGGAAAAGTCGTTCATGGCAACGCGCTCCATCTTGGAGGTAAAATCGAAGTAGGCAGCAATAACGGCCATATCCTCATATATGGGTTTTTCTGTAGCTTCACCGCCAATCAACTCGTCAAAATGATCGGGTACAAAGTGGGTGTTGTACACCCCATTGCGGAAATCCTTATTTTCCATTATTCTGGAAAGGAAGCGAAGCGAGGTCTTTACACCGGTAATCTTATACTCAAAAAGTGCCCGCTTCATGCGGTCAACCGCCTCCTCGCGAGTTCTACCCCACGAAATCAGCTTGCTAATCATAGGATCATAGTGAATGGGGATCTCGTATCCCTCGTAAACATAACCATCGGTTCTAATTCCCAGCCCGTTGGGTTCACTTATATGCCGCACTAGTCCGGGTGATGGCATGAAGTTATTGAAGGGATCTTCAGCAGAAACCCGACATTCAATTGCATGGCCATGCTGATGGATTTGGTTCTGGCTAAACGAAAGCGGCATACCCGAGGCAATTCTGATTTGCTCCTTTACCAGGTCAACCCCCGTAACCCTTTCGGTGATGGGATGTTCAACCTGCAAACGGGTATTCATCTCCAGGAAGTAAAAGTTGCGTTCGGCATCAACCAGGAACTCAATAGTCCCTGCGCCCGTATAATTCACGGCTTTGGCTGCTGCTATAGCGGCCTGCCCCATTTTCTCACGCAGCTCAGGAGTCATAAAAGGCGATGGGGTTTCCTCCACAACCTTCTGGTGCCTGCGCTGGATGGAACACTCCCTTTCGAACAGATGAACCGTATTGCCAAACTTATCAGCTAGTATTTGAAACTCAATATGGTGGGGTGCTTCAACGTACTTCTCTATGTAAACCGTATCGTCGCCAAACGAGGAAAGCGCCTCCGATTGTGCCATTTTCAGAGCCGACACCAGCTCGGACTGTTGGCGTACAAGCCTCATTCCCTTACCACCTCCTCCGGCAGAAGCCTTAATGATGATGGGCAGCCCAATTTCATCAACAATACGCCGAACTGCCTGAATGTCGTCAACCTTTTGCTGGGTTCCGGGAACAACGGGAACGCCGGCTTTTATCATGGTTTGGCGGGCGGTAATTTTATCTCCCATTTGGGTCATGGCCCAGGGATCGGGGCCAATAAAAATAAGACCGGCTTCTGCGCACTTACGTGCAAAGTCTGCATTCTCGGACAAAAATCCATAGCCCGGATGAACGGCATTGGCGCCGCTACGTAGCGCCACTTCAATAATCCTGTCACCATTCAGGTAGCTTTCTCTTGAGGGCGAAGGTCCTATGTAGTAGGCCTCGTCGGCGTAGCGAACATGTAAGGCTTTACGGTCGGCATCGGAGTAAACGGCCACAGTAAGAATGCCCATTTCCCGGCATGTTCTTATAACCCGGACGGCAATTTCGCCCCGGTTAGCAATTAGCACTTTTTTAATCATAAGTCCCAGATTTGAATCCGCTGCAAATGTAAACACTTTTATATGTTATATAACATATTTTATTAATTTTTTATCGAAAAAAATGCTATAATTTTTTTAAAATTTTAACGCAATCGTTTTAAATATAAGGAAAGATGGCCATTGCAGGGATAAAAAAATTATAAACATGGTGCCAGGATACGAGAAAATCATCAATCAAAGAAATTTTTCTCCATATAATGTTATCTATTTAATTACTAACTGTTTAAAATATAATAATTTACCAGAAGCATCAAATTATGTTTAGTTTTTATTGAATTATAATGAGGTAGAAACAGTCATGCTTAAATTACCTGGGGAAAATCAAAGCCATGAGCAAGAACATCCACCAATGTGCTAGTTTACCTTAATCAGCCTGCCACTTCCATCTCCTGACACCAAACAAATTGGCTCGCCCGAATAGTACACGTTTCCTTTCGACGTAAAGGTTGCGCTTAAATACCTATTAACATGTAGGAAAACATCATTCAACCCGTCATGCGAAACACAGCAAGAGTCTATGCTCATGTTCGCCAGGTCGAACAGGGCTGTTCCCTCGCAGAAAAGCGAGGCGCTAATGGCTTTCCCCTCCACATGGTAGCTGCCAAAGTTAGAACCCGAAATACTCAGTATGAGGTTGTCCACCTCAAGGTTGACGTTGCAATCGGTAAAACTATTCCAGTCAACAAGGTAGAACGTTGGTGTACGAAAAACACCAGCCGTTTGAATTTTGCTGGGTTTTCGAATGTTAGTAATAGGAATTTCGTTGAGGTGGAGTTCAACTTTAACCTTATCGTATCCTTTAAGGAAGTGCAGGTTAAGATTATTCTTCAGGAAAAGAATGCTATCCTTTACCATAATGCTCACATCCTGCTGAAGTTTTTCGCCACAGGTTACCAGAGCATAGGAAAGCGAATCCTGAACAAGGGTTATTTCAAAGGTATTCTCCACTTCAATGGACCTGTAGCTTTTCGAAATTTCAACACGTCGGGTTTCAACATCGCCCGGGTCAATAATCTCATTCGTACTGCAACCCAAAATGAAAAGGAGGAGCAGATTTAAGTAGGTAAACTTTTTGTAAAACATGATAATTAACCTTTATATTAAACAATTGCCTGCAGAATGATTAATCGGCAATGATTCTGTACCGAATTCCAAACTCAACAAAATCGGCTTTGGCAGCCCAATGGGCTTTAATTGCCCACGAAGCGTATAGGTTTTGGGAGAGCTGAAAGCGCATTCCAACCTTGTTGGTAATGTACCCGTCGGGTTTGTAGCCTCGTTTCAGGTAAATTCCGGGCTGGAAAACAAACATAGTTCTTCCCAGCTGCATAATGTAGGCGGGATTGAGAGTAACTGCATAGGAATCGGATGACCTGTATGTGCTATCATCCTTAGCTTGATAGGTGTACTTAATTGCTTTATCCTTATAGGCAGCGAGCTCAACTCCAGCCAGAGAGGTTTTGCTCAAACGTCTTAGCCATTCAACGGACATGCCGTAAACAGGGTAGAGGTTGGTATTTTCACGAGAAACAGATTTGGCACTTCCCAGAACTCCAATGCTAACGTATGTTCGGGTTGAATCGGAATGGTAGCCGGGGGCCTGTGTTACTAGTAACCTATCGTCTGATATGGAGTACTGCAGTCCAAAACCGCTGGTAATCAGGTTAAAACCCTTGTTGGGTTCCCTCAGGTTGCCATTGGAGGCATGGCTGAAGCCCAGTGCCCAACGTAGATTCAGGTTGGAGTTTAGGCGGTAGTAAAGGGTTAAATCGTACTGAAAGAAAACGTTGAAAGGAGTTCCAATAACCATGTTGTAGGGGTTGGAATGCAAATCAAACTGCTTGGTGAGGTAGCTCATCCCAAATGCAGCCCGGTTGCCAATATTAAACCTATTTTTCCGGGGCAAAAACTGTCGATCGATAAAAACGTAGGCTGCAAGCATTTTACCATAGATACGATCGTTGCCAAGCCCGGAGTAGAAAAAACCGCCGCCCAGCTGTGGGTAGTTGAAACTCTTATGCCAGTCCTTATATCCCGTAGTGTTTAGCCCAACATTCAGCTGAAAGCTGTTCACATTGCTCTCAAGGAAGTAGGCCATGTAGTCGTGATGGGGCATCACGAATCCCCATCGCGGTTCAACTTCGAAAAAAAGCCTATCCCTAATAGGAGCATCCTGCGCATCTGCTCCAGTGATAACAGCCAGCAATCCCATCGCCGAAAATGCGACTTTTAGCCTTAAACCTTTACCAAACCAACCCATAGCACAATGATTTACTGTATTTTATATCTTACCAATAATTCTACGACCTGGTTGTACTGCCCCCTGTTCATCCTGTAGGTAATATTTCCCTTATAGGGACGAATGGGAAAGATAGAGTAGCTGAAGAATGCCCCGAAAGCCCAATGTTCGCTATAGTTATACTCCACACCGCACAGCATGGCCAGTTCAAACTGATTAAATGCCGAGATATCCTCCTCGGGAAAGGGGCCGAGCTCAGTCATTTCCTCCGCCTTTGCTAGGTATCCCAGGCTAATTCCACCAAGCGTCTGAAAGCCATTCACAAAGCGATACCCCCCCATAACAGGTAGTTCAAAGTAGTGAAGCCTCATCCGGTAGTAACCATTGAACTCATTAACTGTTGTTTTGGCATAGCTTCCCTTTTGAGCATAGCGTAATTCCATCATGCCCAACCAGCTGTTACCAAGGTTTCGGCCCACCCACACTCCGGCCACCGGGCCAGCCTTATCAAAACCGCCGTAGGTGTCGCCGTCAACCTGGGTTGCAGCTATACCAAGAGTGAAACCTGCCTTAAACCCTTGTGAAAACACCACAGCTGGGCAAGCCGAAATAATCAGTATAGCGCAAAGTTTTCCTGGTTTTTTCAATTCTTAATACCTTTTTATTAATACCACCAATGCACGACTACCCATAGCAGCTGGAAAAAACTGATTTCCAATAGGAGGCATAATAAGACACAAGCTTTCCGCCAATGCAACTCCTCCTGAATGAAATACATAAAAATTTGAAAAGGAAAACAAAAGTAGTAAATCTTCCGCTTTTAGACGATAGCTAAGAAACCAAATGTTTTCGTATGAGGGGATTATTCCCCCGCCCTCTCACACCACCCGGCTTCCGCCTGCGGCGGGCACGGCGGTTCCTTTTAACGTG
>DCDD01000132.1 GCA_002316235.1 Bacteroidales bacterium UBA1064 | reverse complement strand
ACTTATAAAAATTAACTGGAGAAACTAGACATGGCGCTGATTAAATCTATATCGGGAATTCGGGGAACCATTGGGGGAAATCCGGGCGACAACCTAACACCCTTGGATATTGTAAAGTTTACGTCGGCATACGCCGTATGGTTAAAGCAACGCAATCCAACCAAGCGCTGCAGGGTTGTAGTTGGCAGGGATGCACGAATTTCGGGCGAAATGGTCAACAACCTGGTTGTTGGTTCGCTAATGGGGTGCGGTTTGGATGTTGTTAACCTTGGCCTGGCCACTACTCCTACGGTTGAAATGGCTGTAATCCATAAGAAAACCGATGGCGGAGTAATTCTAACAGCCAGCCATAACCCCCGCCATTGGAACGCCCTAAAGCTGCTGAACGAAAAAGGTGAATTTCTCTCCGATGCCGACGGGCATCATGTGCTTGACCTTGCCGAAGGCGATACCCTTAACTTTGCAGCAGTTGACGATCTGGGGCTGGTTGAGGAGGATAGCTCTTTCATTGATGAGCATATCAGCCAAATACTCAAGCTGCGTTATGTAGATGTTGACGCCATTGCCGGTGCTAATTTTACAGTGGCTATAGACTGTGTAAATTCGGTTGGAGGACTAGCCATTCCAAAGCTGTTGAACGCATTGGGTGTTGAAAGGGTGATTGAACTCTACACCGAGCCAACCGGTAATTTTCCACATAACCCCGAACCTCTTCCAGAGCATCTGGGCGAAATTTCAGCTGTTGTACGTGAGCGCAAGGCTAATGTAGGCTTTGTGGTTGACCCCGATGTTGACCGGTTAGCCATTGTTAACGAGGACGGAAGCATGTTTGGTGAGGAATACACCCTGGTGGCCTGTGCCGATTACGTGCTCAGCCATAACCCGGGTAATACCGTTTCCAACCTGTCGAGCACCGCAGCGCTTCGTGAAATAACCCGTAGATGGGGAAAGGAATACTACACTTCGGCAGTGGGCGAGGTAAATGTGGTGGAGCGAATGAAAGAGGTGAATGCCGTAATTGGCGGGGAGGGTAATGGTGGAGTTATTCTACCGGAGCTGCATTATGGAAGGGATGCCCTGGTGGGTATTGCCCTTTTCCTGTCGCATCTTGCCCGATCGGGCAAAAAATGCTCCTCCCTAAGAGCGGCCTACCCCAGCTACTTCATCTCAAAAAATAAAATTAACCTGAAGCCAGGCGTCAACCCCGACGAGTTGCTGGCAAAGCTGCTGGAACAGCTAAAACAATATCCCGTAAACACAACCGATGGGCTGAGGGTTGACTTCGACGACTCATGGGTTCACATGCGCAAGTCGAACACCGAACCCATCATCAGGATTTACGCCGAAGCCCAAAACCCGGAAAAAGCCGACGAGCTGGCTAAAAAAATGATGGAGCAAATCGTGAAGATGTTTTAACCATGCAACCATCAGGAACCAGGTAGCAGGGCTTTGGTTGGCAAGGCAGCTAACCGGCAACAGCGCTGAGCCAACCCGATTCAACATTGGCGCTAATTTCTAGTCAACATTATCGTGCAGGAACGAGTTGTCGGGCCGAAGGAATATATCGCCATCCTCCTCGTTAAGGGTTAACCTGGATATGCTATCGGGGTTAGAGTGGTCAACCGGGTCGAGTGGCATGTTTTTTCGCTTGTATGCAGGCACATTCTCCAGCTCATCAATATCGCCGTATTTCCCTTTGCCCTGCTGTGAATCGGGTTTTTGAGGTTGGCTGGCGGGTTTTCCGGTTGTTTTAAACACCGGAAGCGGAATTTCAGGAGTGGAGGCCTTAGGCGTGCCTATCGTTTTAACCTGAATCTCATCCGATGAGAGGTCAAACTCAATAACCCGCTGACGGCCATCCTCCGGCTCGTTTCTTTTTACCTTAGGAATACCAGGATTAGCCTCCTGCAACCGGCTGCCGCCAACCAAAGGAGTTTTTTCAACCCGGTTGGCAAATATATCGCCGTCAAGGTTAAGCACATCAACTTTTTTCTGGCGTATGTAGAGTTCCGGAATGCTGCTGGAGCTGAAACCGGTAGCAATTACGGTAACCTTTAGGTCGTCGCCCAGCTGTGGGTCGCAGCCATTACCCCATATCAAATCGGCATCGTCTCCAGCGGCCGATTGAACGTACTCAATAATAAGCCCAATCTCCTCCATGGTGATTTCATCCTGTCCGTAGGTAACATTCAGCAATATATTACGGGCACCTGAAATGTCGTTGTTGTTAAGTAGTGGCGATTCCAGCGCAGCTTTTACCGCTGTGATAGCCCTGTTTTCACCGGCGGCCCTTCCCGAACCCATAAGCGCTACCCCGCTGTTGGCCATAACGGTTTCAACATCGGCAAAATCAACGTTGATGTAGCCGTGAACCGTAATTATCTCAGCTATTCCCTTGGCAGCTGTTGCCAGCACATCGTCGGCTTTTGAAAAAGCCTCGGTAACCTTGAGATTCCCGTAAATTTCAAGAATTTTTTCGTTGTTTACCACCAGCAGTGAGTCCACGTGCTGACGTATGTTTTCTATACCCTCAATAGCTTGAGCTATGCGCTTTTTCCCCTCATTTCTAAAAGGAATTGTAACAATAGCCACTGTTAGAATACCCAGCTCCTTCGCTATCTGTGCAATTACGGGTGCAGCACCTGTCCCGGTTCCGCCACCCATCCCTGCAGTGATAAAAACCATTTTGGTGTTGCGTAAAAGCAAATCGGAAATTTGCTGGGAGCTCTCAATGGCGGCCTGCCTGCCAATTTCGGGTTTGTTGCCGGCTCCGCGTCCCTCGGTTAAAGAGGCGCCCAGCTGAAGCTTCATCTTAACGGGGCTATTGAAAAGTGCCTGGGCATCGGTGTTGCATAGCACGAAATCAACATCCTTTATCCCCATGCGGTGCATGTAGTTTACAGCATTTCCACCGCCCCCTCCCACGCCAATAACCTTAATTATGGATTCGGTTGTTGCAGGTAAATCGAAGTTAATCAGCTCTTCGCCCATGGCTCAACTATTTAGTAATATTTATAATTCAAAATTTAGTCCGGCTTTTGACGGAACTTGTCCGCCTACT
>DCDD01000121.1 GCA_002316235.1 Bacteroidales bacterium UBA1064 | reverse complement strand
ATAAAGGATAAAGGATAAAAAACAAAACTCAAATCATTCATTTTTCTTCTCTTTAACCCCAAGACAGTCTCAGGACAAACTTTTAACTTTTTTTCGGTTCGTTGTTCACGGTTTCAGCAGACATTAGTAATGTTGCCGTTGAGAAAAACCGTTTCAACCAGGTCGGAGGTGTACGCATAGGGCATGTACTCAAGAGTAGGTATTGGTTTTGTAATAAAGATATTGGCTACCTTGCCCCTGCAAATGCTCCCATGAGTCTCGGAAAGCCCCATGGCATATGCACCGTTGATGGTTGTAGCGTTGATTACCTCCTCAGGAAGCATTTTTAGCCTAATGCAACCCAACGACATGATGAACTTCATGTCGCCCGAAGGCGAAGAACCGGGGTTGAAATCGGATGCAAGGGCAATTGGAAGCCCTGCATCAATCATTTTACGCACGGGCGGGTTGTCCATTCCAAGAAAAAATGCTGCCCCTGGAAGCAGGGTTGGCATGGTTTCGGACCCAAGCAGGGTTTGAATTTCATCATCACCTGTAAATTCCAGATGGTCAACCGACAAGGCATTGTACTTTACGCCAACCTGTATGCCACCAGAGTAATCGAGCTCATTGGCATGAATTTTTGGTCTCAGGCCGTACTTCATGCCGGCCATCAGGATGCGCTCGGTATCCTCGACGGTAAAAAATCCCCTGTCGCAGAATACGTCAATATAGTCGGCCAGGTCCTCGGCTGCTACCTGGGGTATCATCTCGTTGATAATCTGGTCAACATATTCGGCTTGCCGGCCTTTATACTCAGCAGGAACTGCGTGGGCTCCTAAAAAAGTGGCCTTAATGGTTAGCGGTGTTGCTTCACTAAGCCTGCGGATAACCCTCAACATTTTCAGCTCATTTTCGGTGCTCAGGCCGTAGCCGCTTTTAATTTCAACAGCTCCTGTTCCCTTGCGGATAATTTCTTTAACCCTAGGCAATGCCTGCTCGTACAGCTCGTCCTCGGAAGTTTGGGAGAGTAGCTTTGCGGAGTTAAGAATTCCCCCGCCACGCCTGGCAATTTCCTCGTACGATAGCCCTTTTATCTTATCAATATACTCAACTTCGCGGCTGCCGGCATATACCAGATGGGTGTGAGAGTCGCAGAAGGAGGGAAAAACCATCCGCCCATTTACGTTGTAAATCAGCACATCGCTGGGTAGCCCGGCAAATGAAGGAACATCCCTCATAGACCCAAAATCCTTGATTAAACCATTCTCCATCAGCAGGAATGCGTTATCAATACACTTCAGGCTGGCCATATTTTGGCCCGCAACCCACTGAACAGGCTTTTCCTCGACCTGTACCAACTTTTTTATGTTAAGTAGCAGTATTTGCATGGTTTTCAGCATAAATCTCCGACGAAGGTAGCAATAAAATTGGGAAGAACTAAATATTATTTAATAAAAGGTATGCGTTAAAGCCCTGCACCAGCCAGCATCCTAGTGTTTTTGAGCTGGTATTAAAAATTTTACTCGTTTTGTAACATTTGTTACATAATTAGGAGGGGGTGGTGCCTTAGCTTTGCTCCAGAAAAAGGTTGAAATTTTTTTTCGTAAAAAAGCAGGCATGAAAAGAGATATCATTACAATTGACAGGGAAAAATGTAACGGTTGCGGCCAATGTGTAGGTGGATGCCACGAGGGTGCCCTGCAGCTGATTGACGGCAAGGCAGTTTTAGTTAGCGAGCTGATGTGCGATGGGCTGGGAGCCTGCATTGGTGAATGCCCCGAGGGAGCCATCACCGTTGAGCGGCGCGAGGCCGATGCCTACGATGAGGTAACCACCCTCAGCCAAATGGTAGCCAGCGGCAAAAATACCACAGTTGCCCACCTAAAGCACCTTAAAGAGTACCACCAAACCGACTATTTACGACAAGCTGTAGAGTGGCTGCTTTCAAATCGTAAAAATGTTTCCTTTAGTGTTGATGAGGTGATGCAGGAGGTTCATAACCACTCCGGCAGCAGCTGTGGTTGCGGAAATGGAGGGAAACAGGAACCGACACAACAGTCCCACCATGGTAAACATGTGGATGGATGCCCCGGTTCAGCAGAAAGGAGTTTTGGAAATAATATACGTGTTGAGGCATCAAAAATGGTATCCGGCAAGTCGGAGCTAACCCATTGGCCGGTTCAGCTCCATCTGATAAATCCGCATTCGGAACACTTTAAGGGGTCGAACCTGCTGCTCGCAGCCGATTGTGTAGCCTACTCGCAGGGGAGCTTCCACAGCCAGCATCTTGCCGGAAAAACGCTGGCCATTGCATGTCCTAAGCTTGACTCCAACAAGGAGGAGTACGTTGAGAAGATTACCGCGCTTATTGACGATGCCCAAGTGGACACCATCACAGTGATGAAGATGGAGGTTCCCTGCTGCGGCGGGTTGCTCCAGCTTACCCGGCTTGCCCGCGATAAGGCCAGGCGTAGTGTGCCCATAAAGGTAATAACCGTTGGCATACAGGGTGATATTCTGGATTCCGTTTGGGAAAACTAAGATGGAGAAAAAACTAGAGTCAAGAATAAAATATTTTAAATTTACCTGACTCGAGGGTTTTCCCCATCAACCTATTTATAAACAAGCTGCACAGCTACTACTTACAAACAATATCTAACCAATTTAAAAATTTTGAATCATGAGCATGTTTTGTTTTCAGTGTCAGGAGACAGCCAAAGGAACCGGCTGTACAATCAAGGGGGTATGCGGTAAGAGCGATGACCTTGCCAACATGATGGACCTACTAATGTT
The DNA here is from genome assembly GCA_002316235.1 of Bacteroidales bacterium UBA1064. Classification (GTDB taxonomy): domain Bacteria; phylum Bacteroidota; class Bacteroidia; order Bacteroidales; family Tenuifilaceae; genus UBA1064. Next base: position 2,165 of record DCDD01000121.1, on the reverse strand, counting down.
TGTTACCAAGGGGATTTGCGTTTACAGCACCGCACTCCGGGAACAAAAGGGTTATGAAAACCCTATCGTGAACAAGTTTGTTTTCGACAGCCTGTTCACCACCATCACCAACGCTAACTTCGATAAGCAGGTGATATCCAACCGGGTATCAAGTGCGTTGGAAATTCGGGAAACATTACGTAACGAAGCCTCCCTTCAAGGAGTAAGGGTTGACACCTCGTTTGAGGGATGCACATGGAGTGGCACACCGGCAGAATACGAAGCCAAGGCCGCCTTGGTAGGAGTTCTCAGCGAAAAAAATGAGGATATACGCTCGCTCAAGGAGCTGATTACATACGGGGTAAAAGGAATGGCAGCCTATACCGAACATGCCTACAACCTAGGCCATGAGGATGTGCAAAACTACGCCTTCATGCAGCGGGCTTTGGCCTCCATAACCAGAAATCTGAGCGTAGATGAGCTAGTGGCGCTCACCCTCGAAACCGGTAAGTTTGGCGTAAACGCCATGGCGCTGCTCGACAAGGCCAACACCAGCAGCTTCGGGAATCCTGAAATAACCAAGGTGAATCTGGGCGTAAGGAGCAATCCCGGTATCCTCATCAGCGGGCATGATCTTAAGGATATGGAGGAGCTGCTAGCTCAAACCGAGGGAACAGGTGTAGATGTTTACACCCATAGCGAAATGCTTCCGGCCAACTACTACCCTGCGTTTAAGAAGTACAGGCACTTTGTTGGAAACTATGGCAGCAGCTGGTGGCACCAGCGTGAGGATTTCGAGACCTTCAACGGACCCATTCTATTTACCACCAACTGTATTGTGCCCCCTTTAAATAATGCAACCTATAAGGACAGAATATTTACAACGGGTGCAGCAGGCTACCCTGGTAGCAAGCATGTTGCCGATCGCAAACCCGGGCAACAAAAGGATTTCAGCGAAATTATTGCTTTGGCTAAAACCTGTAAGGCCCCTACCCAAATTGAAACAGGCGAGATTATTGGAGGCTTTGCCCACGCCCAGGTTTTTGCACTTGCCGATAAGGTGGTAGATGCGGTTAAAAGCGGAGCAATAAGAAAATTCGTGGTGATGGCCGGTTGTGATGGTCGCATGAAGGACCGAACCTACTACACCGAGTTTGCTCAAAAACTACCCAAGGACACCGTTATTCTCACCGCTGGATGCGCCAAGTACCGCTATAACAAGCTAGCTTTGGGCGACATCAACGGAATACCCCGGGTGCTGGATGCCGGGCAGTGCAACGACTCCTACTCGCTGGCCATCATTGCCCTTAAGCTGAAGGAGATTTTCCAGCTGAACGACATCAACGAGCTGCCAATTGCCTACAACATAGCATGGTACGAGCAGAAAGCTGTTATTGTGCTACTCGCCCTGCTCTACCTTGGGGTAAAAAATATCCATTTAGGCCCGTCACTTCCGGGTTTCCTTTCACCGAACGTAACCAACGTGCTGGTTGACAACTTTGGAATAAGCGGTATAACTACTGTTGACGAGGATATTAAGCTACTTGTAGGGTAATTCTTAAAATTTCAAAAAAACACCATCCTGTGTGCCCGGGTATTCAAGAAACCGCACCAGGATGGTTAATTTTAAACCCTTCAAAAAAAATACAGCCATGAACAACGAGTTTGAAAAGGAAAAGAAGTTCAACTTTCTGGATGAGGTTGATTACAGCACGGGAGGCGTTGTTAGTAAAAACGTGATTAAAAAACCGACAGGTAATATTTCGCTGTTTGCATTCGAGAAAGGAGAAGGGCTTAGCGAGCATACTGCACCATTTGACGCCCTGCTGCAGGTTATTGACGGCGAAGTTAAAGTTACCATAAACGGCAAGCCACACGACCTAAAGGCCGGAGAATCTATAATCATGCCTGCCAACAGCCCCCATGCAGTTTTTGCAGCTGAACGCTTCAAAATGGTCCTTACCATGATCAAGGAGTAAACCATCATGAAGCCTATAAAAAATTCACCAGCCTGAACACACGTTCGGGTTGGTGGATTCTAAAAACATTGTAAGGAGCAATAATCAACCCTATTAGGCTACACCAATACTCAGTATTTCGAAGGGAGTATTTATCCGGTTTTCCCTCCAAAGTTTTTAGCTTAACCTTTTACATGCTAAAAACAACCATTTGAACCACCAGTAATC
>DCDD01000134.1 GCA_002316235.1 Bacteroidales bacterium UBA1064 | reverse complement strand
CCCTTTTAGGAGTTACCGGTTCGGGAAAAACGTTCACCATTGCCAACGTTATTGCCCAGCTAAACAGGCCTGTGCTGGTGCTAAGCCACAACAAAACGCTGGCAGCTCAGCTTTACGGGGAGTTCAAAAGTTTTTTTCCCGAAAATGCTGTTGAGTATTTTGTTTCGTACTATGACTACTACCAGCCTGAGGCCTACCTACCTGTTACCGACACCTACATTGAGAAGGACCTATCCATAAACGATGAGATTGAAAAGCTGCGGCTAAGCGCCACCTCTTCCCTCCTATCAGGCCGTAGGGATGTAATAGTGGTTTCCTCCGTTTCATGCCTCTACGGAATTGGAAATCCACAGGACTTCTACAACGGAACCGTTCGGGTTAAAGTTGGTCAGCACCTTGGCCGTAACCAGCTTCTACGACAGCTGGTTGATGGGCTTTACGCCCGAAACGAGGTGGAGTTTAAAAGGGGCACCTTCCGGGTCAGGGGCGATAGCGTGGACATATACCTTGCCTACGGAGACAAGGGCATTAGGGTTATTTTCTGGGGCGACGACATCGAAGCGCTCGAAATGTTCGATCCGGTTAGCGGGGTTTCCATCGAGACTATGGAGGAGGCGGTAATTTTCCCTGCCAATATATTTATTGCAGGTAAAAGCCGGATAAACCAGGCCATTGCCCAAATTCAGGACGATATGATGAGGCAGGTGGAGCACTTCAGAAGCATAGGCCACATGGTTGAGGCCAAAAGGATTCAGCAACGGGTGGAGTACGACCTGGAAATGATAAAGGAGTTGGGCTACTGCCCTGGTATAGAAAACTACTCCCGCTACTTCGATGGCCGGCAGGCCGGGATGAGGCCTTTCTGTCTTCTCGACTACTTTCCAAATGATTTCCTGACAATAATTGACGAAAGCCACGTAACCCTTTCGCAGGTCAGGGCGATGTATGGAGGTGATAACTCGCGCAAGCAAACGCTCGTGGAGTATGGCTTTAGGCTACCTGCCGCTATTGACAACCGTCCACTTCGATTCGACGAATTCGAGGGCTTAATCGGGCAAACCATTTTTGTAAGCGCAACACCATCAGACTATGAGCTTCGGCTGTGCCAGGGGGTGGTGGTTGACCAGGTGGTCAGGCCAACCGGCCTGCTGGATCCACCTATTATTGTCAGGCCTAGCCTTAACCAAATTGACGACTTGATTGGTGAAATAAATGCCAGTGCAAAACGCGACGAAAGGGTTTTGGTAACCACCCTCACCAAGCGTATGGCTGAAGAGCTGGTAAAGTACCTTGTGAAGTTCGACATTCGTTGCCGGTATATTCATTCCGATGTGGATACCCTGGAACGGGTTCAAATAATGGAGGATTTGCGAAAAGGGCTATTTGACGTGCTGGTAGGCGTAAACCTACTTCGGGAGGGACTCGACCTGCCCGAGGTTTCGCTGGTAGCCATACTGGATGCCGATAAGGAGGGTTTCCTGCGCTCAGCACGCTCGCTTACTCAAACCGCAGGTCGGGCTGCCCGTAACCTTAACGGACGGGTAATCATGTATGCCGATAAAATCACAGGCTCCATGCAGCTTACCATGGATGAGACCAACAGGCGTCGCGAAAAGCAGCTGAAATACAACGAGCTGCATGGAATTACCCCGACTCAAATTGTCAAGCCCAAAAAATCAATCATGGCCGGAAAACTTTCAACCGGCGAGGTGGTTAAGCCCTACGTTGAGCCCGACACGGTGGACTTTGCCGCCGATCCCGTTGTTCAGTACATGACAAAACCCGAATTGGCTGAAGCCATTGAACGCGCAAGAAAGGAAATGGAAAGGGAAGCCAAAGACCTCAACTTTTTTGAAGCCGCCCGATACCGCGATGAAATGTTTGCCCTGCAAAGGCTATTCGAAACAAAATTTGGAGCAAAAAAATCCAAATCAACCTAAAAAATCACCCACAATGTCATTGTAATAACCGAAACCATGAGCACTAAAAAAGATTTTCTGCTTGTCATCCCGTTTCTAGTGATTAGCAACCTAATTTCAGCACAAATTTCCGAAACCGTAGTAAAGGAGTTGAAAACTCAAAGTGAGGATTCAATCCTTGGCTGGAAGAAGGGATTTGTAACCGGAATCAACTTCTCACAAACCTCGCTGACAAACTGGGCGGCAGGAGGACAAAATTCCCTATCGCTTGCCACCATGCTTAGCGGGTTCGTCAGCTTTAAGAATGAAAAGGTGGCATGGGATAACACCCTCGATATAGGCTATGGGTTCCTCAACCAGAATGGGGTAAAGTACAATAAAAAAACCGACGATAGAGTTGACCTTTCCACCAAGTACGGGTATAGAGCCTCAAAAAATATTTACTACGCCCTGCTGCTGAACTTTAAAACCCAAATGGCGAAAGGGTATGACTACCCCAACGATAGCACCCGAAACATGATTTCGAACTTTTTTGCCCCCGCATACCTGGTGGGTGCGCTTGGCATGGATATAAAACCCAGCAGCTACCTAAGCCTTTTCGTTGCTCCGTTTACAGGAAAATTTACATTTGTTACCGATTCCATCCTGTCGAGCACTGGTGCCTTTGGGGTAAAACCGGGCAAGGAGTATAGATCGGAATTTGGTGGCTACGTGCGGATAAGCTTCTCAAAGGCTGACTTTAAGCCTGAGGTTTTAAAAAATCTATCGTTCACCACCAAGGTTGATTTTTTCTCAAACTATGCCGACAAACCCCAAAACATAGTGGTAAACTGGGAAGCGCTGGTTGCAATTAAGGTGAACAAGTACCTCAACATGAACCTGAGCACCATGCTCATCTACGACGACAAGATTAAAATTAACATTGATAAAAACGGAGATGGTACCTTCGACTCAAAGTCCCCACGAGTTCAATTCAAAGAAATTTTAGGAGTTGGTCTATCTGTTAAGCTATAGGTTTTCGGGTTAATAAAAACATTTTCCTGTAGTCATAATTTTAGCAGGGTTGCAGGTGGTTCGTCCCGACGTGCAAGGTGCTTTGCAGATCCTCATCATTGGTGCATATTCCCTGAGAAGTACGAAAAAATCTAACCCTGGCTAAAACTTCTCTAAATCACATTTTTGTCCGTTAGCCTTCCATAACTTTTGGTGAGGCGGCCGTTCGTGCATGCTTGGCCTGCTATTATCCTGAATATCTATAATCTGCAAGAGCTGCGCTTGCATAAATTCGCCTGATGACTAAAAAATACCACCTAATTCCAGCTATTGTAACTCCCTGCCATAAGCATAGTTGAACTTTTTGACTGTACCCGTTGTTATATGTTTGAAAAAAATAATTATACCATGAAGAGAGCAATTACCTTATCAATTTTTGCAATAGCAATTGCAGCGCTGATTTCCTGCACCGGGAATAAAAGTAACAAAGCAGGTGAAACTTCTACTCCTCCAACCATGCAACCTGTAGTAAAGGGAACAGAGATTACCTACTACGACGGCTCAACCCCACTTAAGGGCTACATTGCCTACGACGAAAGTTTAACCGGAAAGCGTCCAGGCATACTGGTGGTCCACGAGTGGTGGGGGAACAACGATTACTCCAGAATGCGTGCCAACATGCTGGCCGAGCTTGGTTATGTAGCCATGGCAGTTGACATGTACGGCAACGGGTTGATACTCGACAATCCCAAGGATGCCCAAAACACTGCCAATCAGTTTTACACAAATCCAGCCTTGATGAAGGAGCGCATGTTGGTGGCCTACAACACACTAATTGCCGACAGCCTGGTTAATGCCGAGCGTATTGCAGCAATAGGCTACTGTTTTGGTGGTGCTGTTGTGCTTAACTCAGCTAGCATGGGTGTTCCCCTGGATGCAGTGGTAAGCATACATGGTGGATTAACTGGATTTAAAGCTACCCCCGAGATGAAGAACGTCAACGTGCTGATTTGCCATGGCGGCGCCGATCCCTTTGTTCCACAGGCTGATATTGACAACTTTAAGAGTGAAATGCAGAATATGGGGGTTAACTACGAGTTTAAGGTTTACGAGGGTGCCACCCATGCCTTCTCCAATAAAGCCTCAACCGAAGCCGGCAAAAAGTTCAACATGCCCATTTCCTACAATGCAGCCGCCGATTCGGCTTCGTGGAGCGATATGGTAACATTCTTCAATAAGTACTTCCCCGCAAAATAACTTACATGAAAAGTTGCCACTATGCAGGTTGAATTTTTTCATGATGTTCTTTGTGCCTGGTGCTTTGCACTTTCCCCACGTATGCGGAGGCTGGTGGCAGAATTCCCCGAAATCGAGGTTATACATCGCTCTTTTGCCCTTGCATCAGATGCTGATAGGCTGGTAGAAATGTTTGGCAGTAAGGAAGCTGCCAAGAGGGAAATTCTCAACCACTGGCGAAATGCCAACGAGAATGATGATGAGCATAGAATACACACCGAGGACATGGCGCTAAGAACATTTGACTACCCCTACTCCATGCCAGGCCTGCTCGCCTGCAAGTCAGCCGAGCTGCAGGGTGGGCAATTGGCGCATTGGAATATGTTCGACAGGATACAAAAGGCTCACCTGGTTGAAACACAAAACATAGCCGATTTTAATGTGCTGCTTCAATGTGCTGACGAAGTGGGGCTTGATACGGAACGTTTTAAGAACGACTTTGAGTCGGATGCTACCCTTGATGCCATTTACCAGGATTCATACAGGGCCAAGGAGCTGGGTGTTAATGCTGTTCCTTCCCTGCTGATTAACGGCAGGAAGCTGCTAAGCGGAGCACATAAGTACGAAACACTAAAGGAGCTGACTCAGAGAGAACTTATAGGAAAATAGCTTGGTTTGTGCTCTGGTCTGACCGGGTTGAAGAACTAGAACTTGTTCAACACCCTGGTCAGACTTTTTTTTGCATCTTCTATACGGTATAAACCCATATTAATTGAGAAGAACGCCGGTCCGGGGAGACAACCGTACCATACCGGTTGTTGAAGGCATTTGTTTACTTCTCCTATGCAAAGGGATGGAAATTTGTAGATTTAGTTTAAATTTGCTAGGAAATCGAACAACTTTAAGGGTATGCCTTTGGTGAATTCACTCCTCAACCGGATTAACTCCAGCCGTTTACGCAGCATTGACTACTTCCGAAGGCACCCGCAGGAGGTGCAGGAGCAAACCCTTTTCAACCTGCTTTCCAGGGCAAAAAATACGGAGTATGGACAGCTGAACGGATTTAGCAGGTTCAAATCCATAGCCGATTTTCAACAGGGACTACCTGTAATGGAGTATGAAGACTTCAAACCCCACATAGACCGGATGAGATCCGGTGAGGAGAACCTGCTTTGGCCCGGTAAAATTAGCTGGTTTGCCAAATCTTCGGGAACAACACAGAACAAGAGTAAATTTATACCGGTAAGCCGGGAGGGGTTGAACGGATGCCACTTCAGGGGAAGCCGCGATGTGATAGCTATTTACTTTGACCTGTACCCTAAAAATGGCCTTTTTAGAGGCAAGGGACTTACCCTGGGCGGAAGCCATCAGGTGGATACCCTTTCGGGCAGCTCCCGCTACGGCGATTTATCGGCTATACTCCTGCAAAACCAACCCTGGTGGACCGATTTTATCCGCACTCCCAGCCAACGGGTTGCCCTTATCCCCGACTGGGAGCAGAAGCTGGAAAAGATTACCGGCGAAACCTTGGCCCAGAACGTAACCAGCATTACCGGTGTGCCATCATGGAACCTGGTGATGATTAAGCATATTCTGAACCACACCGGAAAGTCGAACCTGCTGGAGGTTTGGCCAAACCTGGAGCTATTCATTCACGGTGGCGTTAGCTTTACGCCTTACCGCGACCAGTACTTTAAGCTAATTCCCTCACCCCAGATGCACTACATGGAGGCCTACAACGCCAGTGAGGGTTTTTTTGCCATTCAGGACAACCCGGAAACCGATGATATGCTGCTGATGCTCGACTATGGCGTTTTCTACGAGTTTATTCCTGCCGAACAGCTGGGGCAGCCCAATCCCCCGGCCTACCCCATTGGTGAAGTTGAGGTGGGTAAAAATTACGCCATGCTGATTACCACCAGTTCAGGGCTGTGGCGATACCTGATTGGCGATACGGTAACCTTCACCTCAAAATCACCCTATAAAATAAAGATAACCGGGCGAACCCGACATTTCATCAACGCTTTTGGCGAGGAGATCATTATTGATAACGCCGAAAAAGCAATTAAGAAAGCCTGCGATGCAACTGGGGCACAGGTTGCCGAGTACACCGCAGCCCCGGTTTACATGGAAACCGATAAAAAGGGTAGCCACGAATGGCTTATCGAGTTTAACGTTGACCCTGCCAGCCTGGATGAATTTTCGAGGCTTCTCGATGCTGCTCTTTGCGAGGTTAACTCGGACTACGAAGCCAAGCGCTACAAGAATATCACCCTCGACTTCCCCTTGGTTCGGTCGCTGGCCAAAGGAACCTTTTTTGAATGGATGAAACGAAACAACAAGCTGGGCGGGCAGAACAAGGTGCCACGGCTATCCAACAACCGTGACTATGCCAATCAGCTGCTGGCTATTCACAGGGAGCTGTCATCGGCCAGCTAGCCATTTGCCATCTCCTCCTTGCTGTTAATGCTACCTTATGCCACTTCTGTCAAAGTTACAGCTACAACCAGTCACAACATGCCATTCATTTAATGTAAATTGCTACCTTTAAAAAATCAAACAACCAGC
>DCDD01000203.1 GCA_002316235.1 Bacteroidales bacterium UBA1064 | reverse complement strand
AGAACAGAAGTATGCTAGTACTCCCATAAATCATGCTCCATGTTGAATAGGTCGGTTTTAATTTTTTCCGATTCCTGCATGGTCTGCACACCGCCAAAGGTGTAATCGGAAATCAACCGGTTGTCAAACACGTTGGATTCCCTTATGATGTAGGAATCGAACTGGCGTTTAAAAAAGAGGTCATCAAACGAAATCCGCTGGGCATCATTAAAAGAATTGAAAAAATCAGTATTAGCCAGTATGGTGCGAGCTTCGGGGAAGTAAACCCAGAAAGTTTGCTTTTTGGTTATTTCGCCGGTTTCTTCCTGATCCTCCTCGCCTGTTTGTAAAATTCGCATATCATGCATAATTGGGCATATTCCAACTATACGAACCTGCAGGGTTGATGTTTGCTTGTCAAAAAACCAGTCTTCTTTTATCAGCAGCTCCTTAATGCTGCTCCACTTGATTTCCCCCTTTATGGTAACATCCACCTCGTTGCCGTTTTCGTCAATCTGTTTTTCAACCCTATCCTCGGCGCCAAGGTTTTTGATAACCTGCTCGTAGGACATCCGGGTAGTAAACTCATCGTCAACCGGATCGTAGGCGGTAATTTCGTTGTACTTAATTGCCCTTACCAAGCGTTGAACGAGGCTTTCCCTGTCCTGCATTGGAGTGGTGGGGAAGTAAAGGGGGTAGTTCATTTTTTGGCGCAGGTCAACCATCCGCCAAATACGCTTTGACCAAAGAACATCTGATTCACGAACATACTGGTAGGGTATGGGTTTTCGCTGCTGGATAGTTTCCCGGGTATAAAAACCATCGTTTACCAGGCTTTCCTTGCGGTCCTGGGCTGGGGCATGGAGCGTTCCCAGTATGAGAAAAAATCCACCAAATAACACAACTATCCTTTTCATCCCTGTAATTTTATTAGTATTTATTTTCAACCATGCTGGTAAATGAAAAATGTTTAATGCGCATTATCCATTGCAAAATGGAATAGCTGAAACTACCTTATTTTTAACACCATATCGTTCAGGTCAATAACATCACCGCTCGGTCCAACCGCTTTTATGTCGGTAATGGCTAGCTGGCTTCCGCTCCGCAGGTTGCTTACAATTTTTTTCTGCTCATCGGTAAACCTTGAACTGTTTGACTCTTTCTCCTGAAGGAACCCACCAACTGTTGCCGAAAGCCTGAAGCTAACAATCTTATACTTAAGGTCGAAGTCGAAATCCTGGGGCATTTCGGCAGCTATGCCCAACGATGCAGCCAGCTGGTTTTTCTCGGCATATTTTCCGGTAATACCAATTATTCTGGGGAGAGGTGGTGGAACCTTTTTAATGCGGAATGTTTTGGTTCCCATACTCTGTCTTCCCCCTTCAAGATTGGCGTAAACGGTAATTTCACATGTTGAGGCGCCTGCTCCGGGTTGTACGATGTAGCTTCCCTTACCTTCAGGCTTAATGGACCCCTTGCTTATTGAAGCGGTAACCTTATCGGGTGGTACTCCAGGTATTGAGATATCCACAGGGTTGTCAACACCCAGGTAAAGAACGTTCATTTTGGTTGGGGCAATAACTACGTTGGGCTGAAGAACGGAGTAGGTATGCTTGAAAGGTTTCCTGACAATTGAACCATCGGGAGCCTTCATTTCAATAAGCCCCGACCAGCTTGTTTGTCCGAGTGCTCCAGCCCTTCGGGAATACAATCCCCTACCGTTTTGGGATACTGGGATTTCCTCCTGCGGCCCAATTGGGTTGTAGTCCCACTCCTTAGTTACAGGGTTTTGAGTGGAGTCGTAACGGCAAAGGTATATTTTTGGTTTTTGGGTAGTATCGGATGCGGCGAGGAAAACCTCTGCCTTAAAATCGCTACCCTGAAATACCACGTTGGAGTTTGGAATCACCGTTGCCGAAAGCACGTTAAACTTAAAATCCGATGCACCAATTTGCTGCAGCAGGTAGTTTACCACTTCGGCCTCGGTGTTTAGTATATCAACCTGAACCTTGGTAAGCTGGGGAATTACGGAAATCAGAGGTATATGCTCAAAACGAGAACTTTCCCATGAGTTGTGAGTTCCATCTTCCCTTACGGGGGGATCGTCAGTGTTTAGAATGCTATTGATGGATTTTATCATTTCTTCACCACGAACGGGGTCGAGTAGGGAAATGGCTTTTTCACGAAACTTAATTATTTTACGCTTCAGCTCAAAAGCCTTGCCGTTGCCCTCCATGCCGATTAGGATCTGCCCTCCTATATCCAGGTTGGCTTTATCCTCTATCAACTCGCTTATGACCTCTCTACCGTTAATTGCAGGTGTATCATCTCCTTCGGATGTTTTAACCACCTCAATTTTGAGATCCTGAACGTAGTCGTATATCTCCCTGGCCATTTCTTTTATCTCATCCGCTTTGCTTTTCCAAGGGCCGACTTTTACGGGGTTAACCAGCATGGCCTTATCAAACTCGGAGTAGAGTTTATCGTTCTTGAGCCTGTAGTTTTCGGTGGTGCGCGATAACCCGTTGTCAACCAGTACAAAAGCCTCCAGAACATCAGTTGAGACATTCAGCGCAAGCATAGCGGTCAGCACAAGGTACATCATGCCGATCATTTTTTGCCTGGGAGTTTCTTTTCCGTGTGCCATAGACCGTTAGGTGAGTCTTAAGATGCAGTTGATTTACTTACTGGTGGAAATCGAGTTGATAGCCGCCAGCATGTTGCCATAAACATTATTTAGAGACGTGATATTGCTGTTAAGTGTTTCCAGTGCTGATTTGAACTTTTCGGATTCATCAACGGTAACATTCAACTTCTTTATCATTCCATCCACCCCCTGGTACAGCTTTTCGGCTTCCTTAAGCCGTTGAGTTGTTTCCTGAAGGTGCATCTCATGAACCGTGTTAAGAGCCGCCATATTCTTATTTAGCTGCTCCAGCTGCTGGTTGTAGGTAGTGCTACCCTTGGTTATGGTTGAACCGTTATTCTTCATTGCCTCGGCCAGCTGCTGGTAAGTTATCGCAACCCCTTCGGCTGTTTGCTGGTAGGCGTTGGCCAGCCCCTCTGCAGCCATGTTGAGTTTGCCGGCAACGGTCTCGCATGACTCCACAATCCTTCCCCCTACTTTTTGACCTGCAGCAGTAAGCTCATTCTCCAAATTCTGAACCGAACCGGCAACTCCATCCATAAAGTTCTTGCCCGATTCGGACATTTCGCCGGCGGTTTTCTGAATGCTGTCCGAAAGGTGATTCATGGATTCGTTGAGAACCTGGCTATTCTGTGAGTAGTTCTCGTGGAATGTTTTAACTGATTCAGAAGCTTTTGCTATGTTATCGGTAAACTCCTTAACATGAACGGCAGTTGTGGTAATATCTGCAATGCTACTTGATGCCTGGCTTAGCTTATTAAGTCCTTGGCTTACCTTATCGAATAGGGCTGGGCTAATCTCAGCATTCTCGAGCATTTGGTTAAACTTCTCGGTAAAGATGAGGGCACCGCCAGCTCCTGCTCCAGCATGTTGCACCGAGATCTGCGGGGCTGCGGTGGCAGCTGCCTGGTGCGGGGGAGTAGTTTCAACTTTCTCGGGGGCAATAGCCTGAGCTGCCGGAACACTTCCTGCAGGCATGGAGGCAAGAATACCGGTAACGATTTCATGTATCTCCTCGGCACCAATGCCCTGGCGTCTGGAACTCTTGTAGCCGTTTATTTCGTCCTCCTCTGTCATACCTGTTAGCTCAGGGAAAACCAGTGTCCAGTCAAACTCATCGGGCAGTGGTTCAAATGCGGAGAAAAAGAATATAATTGATTCGGTGCACATCCCTGCCATAAGCATAGTACCTGCGCCCGGGAGGTGCAGTATTTTAAAGAGAGCTCCAAGGATAACCACCGATGCACCCCAACCGTAGAGGTATTTCATGAAGGTTTTCCACTTCCGGGAGGTAACGAGTTCTTCAATGTTAATTTTCATGCTAAAGGAATTTATGATTTTAAAAACCTACATGTTCAGGTTACTTAGCACCAAGGTATGACCTAACGCAACGAAATCCAATATACGATTTTGCAGAATCCTGGTACTCAAATGCTCTGGAGCCAACCTGAAGAAAGAAGCTGATATCCTTCCAGGAGCCGCCCCTAATTACCTTACGCTTCATGGCAGGCAAATCGTTAGGTTTAGCATTGTACTTATAGTCGGGATTCATATCGTGCATGAAGGAATAGGTGCTTTCGTCGAAAGCGTTTGCTGTCCATTCGGCAACGTTGCCGGCCATGTCGTATAGTCCGTAGTCATTAGGTTCATAGCTACCAGCTGCGATGGGAATTAATCCGCCGTCATCAATGTAGTTTCCTCTGAGGGGTTTAAAGTTTGCAATAAAGCAGCCCTCTATGTTACGGGTGTAGGGGCCACCCCAAGGATACATGCTATGATCAAGATCACCGCGTGCGGCATACTCCCATTCTGCTTCGCTGGGGAGCCTGTAATCCTGAATGGTAATTCCTTCAGGGGCAAGGTACTTGTTAAGAAGTTGGGTTCGCCATATGCAGAAAGCTGTAGCCTGCTTCCAGGTTACGCCTACAACAGGATAGTTGTCGAATGCCGGATGCCAAAAGTAGCTGTTTGCATAAGGTTCGTTGAAAGCGTAAGAAAAATCGGAAATCCAGCATAGCGTGTCGGGGTAAACATTAACCATGTCGCGCATGATGAAACTTTGGCGGTTATCCACCTTAACCTTCTCTCCCAGGCTGTTGACCACCTCTCCTTTATCGTAGCTTAATGTTTCAAAGTTATACCGGTTGTTTTTCTGACCGGCCTGCTTCATGTCAATCCAGTAGTACTCGTAAAAGAGCTTGCGGGTATCGATTTCCTTTCTTCCGTAAAAGGCATCCTCTTTAGAGTAGTACATGTTATTAAGCACTTCCATTTGCTCCTCGTCGTTGGGGTCAATTGGTACTTCCCAGTTTAGAACAGGAGGATCTATGGGGTTGCCAAATTCATCCTCGGTGATGACAAATTCATCGTTAACCTCTGCCAGCATACGCCTGGCTATGGAGTCGCGAACATAGTACACAAACTGGCGGTACTGGTTGTTGGTTATTTCGGTTTGGTCCATCCAAAATGCATCAACCGACACGGTTTTAGTGGGTGAATTGATGGCCCACGCAACATCCTGGTCGTTACTACCAATTGTAAACGATCCCATTGGGATAAATACCATGCCATAGGGGGTTGGTTCAGAGAAACCTCTACGACCGGGTACTCCCGTTAACTCGCCATTTCCTCCTGGAGAACAGCTGGAAAGCAGAATTACTGCAATGCCTATAGGAAGGAGTTTTTTCATACTGCCATATTTATTTAGCAAATAACGCAAATTTTTTAAACTCATGAAAAAAAAAATTATAAAAATCTTATACTTTTATACTGCTGGGGCGGTTTCTCCTTCTTAAGCTGAAAACTGTAACCCAGCATGAACTCGTGCGATCCGTCATTATACTTACTTATCCGGCTAAGGCTGAAGTCGTAGGCATAACCTATTCGGAATCCGTTGAAGAGTTCAAATCCAATCATTCCGGTAACTGCCTCATTTATACGGTATGAAACGCCGCCCCAAAACTTTTTATTGTACCGAACAATTGAATTTAGGGATAATCTTGACGATTTAATGTCGGTTACTATCAGTACTGAGGGTTCAAATTGCCAGGTTTTAGATGGGAACATAACGATGTAACCTCCGGAAATGTAGTACTGAGGGGTATAGCGTGCAGGTATGGGGCTTTTGTTGATTTTAGCCCGGTTAATATGGGTTGCCGAAACGCCGAAGAACATATAGTCGGTGGTGTAGAAAAGGCCTAGCCCAAGGTCAAGGTTCACAGAACTTTCTTTCTGTTGGGGAATTGCCTGGTCGTTTCCTGCAACCGGATAGTTCCACTTTGGATCAATGGTGTTGTTTACGAAACCTCCGCTTACTCCAATTCCAAGGCTACCGTTTATGAGTTTTGGTTTGAACCGTGCGGCATAGGCTAAGCTGATGCCCAGGTCGCTGTTAAATCCGTACTGGTCGTTTAGTATGCTCAACCCCAAACCGCTTTTAAAACCAAATGGTGCGATGGGGGCATTAATGCTAACAGTAGTGCTAACAGGAGCCCCATCGCCAAAACCAGTCCATTGAAGCTTGTTAAATGCCCCTATTCCTATCATTTCCTGGCTGCCAGCATATCCGGGGTTGATGCTCATTGGATTATACAGAATTTGGCTAAATTGTGGATCCTGCTGAGCCATTAGAATGCCCGCAAAAGGGAGAAACAGCTGGAATAACAGAAATTTTCGGGATGAGCTATGCATAGCTATATATAAAAAGCATAAAAAATATTCAACGTTCTTTTCAATTAGATAGTAAAGTAAGCAAAAAAATTAGAGGCATACAAATTTATCAACAAATATGATAAAATTTTAACCGAAGGCAGAATGTTATACAGATTTTTGACCAAAAGGGTTACCGTATAATTCAAAAATATAGAAAAGTAGGGTCAAGTTTAACAATAGCAGCTACAGCTTAACCCTAAAGCAAAAGATGAGCTGCACTAGAGCTGCTGTATTTTCTGAAATATTCGGAGCCACCGGTCGGGCAGCTCCTGTCGGCTTGCCAGGGTGTAATCGCTATGGGAGCATGGGATAATAATTCTATTGGTGGGAATGCCCATTTCAGGGGAAATAGGAATCTCCATCCACCAGCGATCGAGCGCTTCGTCGCAGTAGAAAACCATGTCAACTCCTGATGTGCCAGTTCCTACGATAAACTTCAGGTAGTCAGGTGTATTTAGGGTTTTGGGAACGTTTTTCCTTTTTGAATAACCCTCAATGAAGTGCCATGCTAGCTGGGCTGCAAGTAAGGCCGACTGTTCTGTGTTGTCCGTATCAGGATTGTAGTTGAAAATTCCGAAAAGGCTAGCTCGTTCTCCAACACCTGCATAATGGGCAAGTTGACAAGCTTCCTCAGCGTAGAGCCCATTAGGAGAGGGAATGGTGTTGGCAGGAGAGTCGCAGGCCCTTATGGCTTCCATGTCGAAGCTTACAATGTCGGCATTTCGAAGGGTTGGCTCAACCTCGCGATAGCTACTCCTGACATAGCCAAGCCGTAAAAGTTCGTGATTGTTTTTCTGAAACAGGTTAACCATATCTCCGCCAACATAGTAGCCCTGGTAACCAACAATGCTTAATTCGAAAAGCGAGCGCAGCTTTTCGCCCAGCAGCCTGTTGACATAGTTACGTGAATGAAAATCAGACAAGTCTTCGTCGGCATCAATAAGACAATCGATAATGGAAATTGTTACCAGCGATTTGTTAGACTTTACGCCTTCGTAAAGGCAGTAAGTTAACTCCTGGGTTCCGCCCAATACCACTGTTACTGCTCCGGTCTGGAATAGAATTTCTACAACTCGATTTAAGGCCTCATAGGTTTTTAAGGGGGTGCTGGTTTCCACCAGATCGCCTGCATCATATATTTTACCGGCTAGCTTTATGGTCGAAAGCCCATAAAGGTACTTTCTAATGGTTTCAGGGGAGTTTTTGATAGATGGATTTGGGGAGTTTCGGCTTTCATTTACGCCGATTACAACTATATCATTTTTTTTTAGGTGCTTGTAGTTAGTTTTGTTAAGCGGGACTACTTGTTGCTGGAGCATACGGCTGTTTTGGGAGCTAAAGTTAACCCCCTTAATGGCTGTGGGTGTTAAAAATGACAGCAGCTCGTCCATGGTTTTAAAAGTTATATGGTGGCGCCAAATGGCAAACTATTTTGTGTTTCCTTTTTTCCCCTGTCGCTTGGGCAAAGTTTTTTTGGCAGTAGAATTCCTTTTACTTCCTTTTTCAGCCTGTTCGTCAATGAGCTTCATGCAGTCATCGAAGGTAAGCAATTTCGGATCTTTGTCCTTGGGTATTTTGTAGTTCTGCTTGTTGAATGAAATGTATGGGCCCCATCTACCATTTAGGATTTCAACTACTTGAGGGGATTCGAACTTTTTGATAACCCTTTCGCGTTCTTTTTTACGTCCTTCTTCAATCAGCTCAACCGCTCTATTGAGATCAATGGTGAGGGGGTTATCGTCCTTTTTGAGCGAGTAAAATTTGGATTGATGTCGAACATAGGGTCCAAATCTTCCAACGCCAACAACAACCTCAGAGTTTTCGTAGTTTCCAAGGGAACGAGGCAGCTTGAAGAGCGACAATGCTTCCTCAAGGGTAATAGTTTCTATCAGCTGTCCTTTTAGTAAGCTGGCGAACTGTGGTTTTGTTTTTTTTGAAGCGTCAGCCTCTCCCAGCTGAACCACCGGGCCATATCGGCCTATACGGACGCTCACTGGTTTACCGCTAACCGGATCAATGCCAAGCACACGTTCACCCTTAGTGTAATCCGACTCCTTGATAGTTTTTTCAACAAGGGAGTGAAAGGGTTTATAGAATTCGTCTATCATTCTTGTCCACTCGAGTTTGCCAAGGGCAACCTCATCAAACTTCTCCTCGATGTGGGCGGTAAAATCGTAGCTGAGGATATCCCTGAAGTACTCAAGTAGGAAATCTGTAACCACCATACCTATATCACTTGGAAAAAGTTTGGCTTTTTCGGCACCGGAGTTTTCAACCTTTTCCTGCCGGGTTATTTTACCATTTTTAAGGATTATGGACTTATAGTTTCGCTCAACTCCCGGTCTGTCTTCCTTGGCCACATAGCCGCGGGAAATGATTGTGGAAATAGTTGGTGCGTAGGTTGATGGTCTGCCAATACCCAGCTCTTCGAGCTTCTTAACCAAGCTGGCCTCGGTGTACCTTGGGGGACGTTGGGTAAAACGTTCGTTGGCAACAATTTCCATTACCGCTAGGGTTTGGCCGGCCTTTACCGGGGGAAGAATTTCACGTCCGTTTTCCTCGGCTTCGTCATCGGACGATTCAAGGTAAACCTTGAGAAATCCGTCGAACACTATTACTTCGCCGGAAGCAACAAATTTGTAATGCGATCCCGATATATCAATGTTTATAGTAGTTTTCTCAATTTGGGCATCGCTCATCTGGGAGGCTATGGTTCGTTTCCTGATTAAATCGTAGAGTTTTTGCTCGGTGCTGGTTCCGCTTATCTTAACCCTGTCGAGGTAGGTTGGCCTTATGGCTTCATGCGCTTCCTGGGCACCTTTGGTTTTGGTTTTGTACTGTCTGGGTTGATGGTATTTCTCACCGTATTCTGCTACTATTACATCTCTTGCGGCAGCAATAGCTGTTGAAGAAAGGTTTACAGAGTCGGTACGCATGTAGGTTATGTGGCCTGCTTCGTAAAGTTTCTGGGCTATCGACATTGTTTGCGCAACAGAAAAACCATATTTACGACTAGCCTCCTGTTGCAAGGTGGAGGTGGTGAATGGTGGAGCGGGTGCCTTTTTTGAGGGTTTTTTGGTAACATCCTGCACTGTGAAGGTGGCATTTTTGCAATGCTCCAGCAGGGATAATGCTTCCTCGAAAGTTGATAGCCTAACCGATAGTTCGGCGTTAAATTCCGAGTCGGCCATGAATATGGCTGTTACTCTGTAGTATGGTGTTGGTGTGAAGGCAATTATCTCGCGTTCACGTTCCACAATTAGCCTTACGGCAACCGATTGCACCCTTCCGGCTGAAAGGGCGGGCTTAACCTTTTTCCAGAGAATTGGCGAAAGTTCAAAGCCTACCAGCCGGTCCAGCACCCTTCGGGCTTGTTGCGAATTCACAAGGTCCAGGTCTATGCTGCGGGGTGTTTCAATGGCATTTAGTATGGCGCTTTTTGTGATTTCATGAAACACAATCCGCTTGGTTTTCTTAGGGTTGAGGTTTAAAACCTCAGCCAGGTGCCAGGCAATTGCCTCTCCCTCACGGTCCTCATCGGAAGCTAGCCAAACCATCTGTGCTTCGGAAGTGGCTTTTTTAAGCTCATCAACAACTTTTTTCTTGTCGTCGCTTACAATGTACTCCGGAGCGTAGTTTTTGGCGATATCTACACCTAAATTCTTTTTGGATAGGTCGCGAATATGCCCAAAGCTCGATTTTACCACGTACTCCTTGCCCAAAAACTTCTCAATGGTTTTGGCCTTTGCGGGGGACTCAACTATTACCAGGTTTTGAATCATACCTTAATAATATATGGATGAAAAAATTTGCACAAAGTAAATCAATTGGCAGGTAACGGCAACAAATTTTAAAGGAATTGAAATATCTTTTGATGTTATCCGTGCTGTATGTTGCAGATATTCAGCATGATTAAATATGGCGGCAGGATTTTTAGTTGACCGCTCTAGGTTAGAGGGAATGATTTTTCATCCAGAAAATTCCTTTTCCCCTTCGCATGCGCTTAAGATGTTCTATAGATTAATTTAGAGCATCGGCCACGGGTATCTTGTGGATTTGAGTTTCTACAGTAGTGTTTTTGAACGGTTGGCGGAAATGCAATAGTGTTCCTGAAGGTTTAGTGAGAATATGAATTCTACTTAGCTATGTATTGGTTCGGGGCTTATCTTCCTTGAGGATTAATCGGAGCGAGGTATCTTTGGTCAGGTACGACCATGCCCAGTTGATAAAAATTATCAGCTTGTTTCTCACGCTAAGAATGAGCATGAGGTGAAGCGACATCCAGATGAACCATGCAAAATAACCCTTAAGATGAATGTGGGGTAGGTCAACCACAGCCTTATTCCGGCCGATTGTGGCCATGGTCCCCAAATTTTTATACTCATACGCCTTTAGCTTTTTGCCTGTTTGAATGGATTTTAGATTTTTTGCCAGAAGTTTTGCCTGGTTAATGGCCACGTTGGCAACCTGTGGGTGCCCTTTGGGGTACTTGGGGGTTACCATGTAGGCTATGTCGCCTACTGCGAATACATTATCGCATCCGTTAACCCGGTTAAACCTGTCAACGCTTATCCTGTTTCCGGGAGCCCTTGCAGCTTCCGGGAGCCCTTTGATGTTGTTTCCGGTAACTCCTGCAACCCAGATAACCGTTTTTGTTTTTATGGTTTCTCCGTTGCTCAGCTTTAATAGATATCCGTCGTAGTCGGCTACGAAAGTTTCTGTCAGTATTGTAACGCCCATTTGCTGTAGGTACCTTCTTGACTCCACCTTTGAGGCATCGCTCATGCTGCCAAGCGTGTTTCGGGTACCCTCGATTAGAATTATGTTGAATTTTGAAAAGTCAACACCTGCGTAATCCTTTGGCAGGATATTCTTTTTTATTTCGGCAAATGCGCCGGCAAGTTCAACTCCTGTTGGGCCGGCACCAACTATTGCAAGGTTGTTAAGCGCTTCGAGCTCGTCCTCCTTAGCCGATACAATTTTTTCGAATGTTAGAATGATGTGGTTTCTGATGGTAATGGCATCGTAGGTTGTTTTTAGAGTGAAAGCATTTTTTTTAATGTTTTCATTTCCGAAAAAGTTGTTGGTGCAGCCCATGGCCAGCACCAGGTAATCGTAGCTAAATTCGCCTATACTGGTAATGATTTTGCTCTCATTTCGATCAATGGAGAGGATTTCAGCTAGTCTAATCTGAACATTTTTTTTCCTGCTAAAGATGTTCCTTAATGGGAAGGAAATACTTGATGGTTCAAGTTGCGAGGTGGCAACCTGGTAGAAAAGCGGCTGAAACTGGTGGTGGTTGATTTTATCTACCAACAACACGTCGAATAGCCGCTGGTCGAGCTTTCGGGCAAGCTGAATTCCGGCAAACCCCCCACCAGCTATAATAACCTTTTTTTTGTTCATCCTGTGGGTGCTTATTTTGTATCCGCATGGCAGCCTGTTCACCACCAGCTTACAGCTGAAACCTAAAGTGTTTAGCAGGCCTGCCCCTTAGTTATAGTTTAAAAATCAACGACAAAAATGCGCTAAATTTTCAACTCTATGTGTAACATGGGTTGAACAATTTTGTTGAGTCTGTACATAATGTCGGATGAAACGGGTAGGCAAGAGTTTTTGCTTGTTAAACCTGGCCGGCGTTTGGGGATTACTGAATATGTAGCATGGATGTGGCAAGTGGGATTCTGGCGAAAATTTAGCAGGGCGAAAAATAGGGGTCGGAGTAAACCTTGCTCCGACCCTTGATCTTTGCCAGCTGAGCAGCAAGTTAGCTATACTTTATAGAGCGCAAGTTGTTCTAAGTTAGAAGAGCTAGCCTGTTGCTAAAAATTCTCTTTTTAAGGATTTTGCAAGCATCTAACTGAGAATGAGTAATTAGAATCTGATGGTGGCATAATTTCTAGATTACCTCCATCCATTGTTGTCATGGAAACCTGTTGCAACCCAACACCCACAACGTATGACCAGAAGTAGGCATAGTCGTGCAGTTCGGAATAGTAGGTCAGGTAGTCTCTTTGTCCTGCAGGCCTGGCAGTGAACCCCGTTTCGTTGGTGGGGTATATGGGGTAATTCCAGTAGCCGTTTCCTTCCATCATGGTGCCTGGCTCTAACAATTTTTTGAGAACAAGAACCCTGGATTGCATATCCGAAATCCCTGCAGGACCGGCAATGAATGTAAACAGCTCATTCCAGTCGTCAGGAGTTGGAACATGCCAACCATCGGGGCAAACGTTATTACCGCTGCTAATAGCCAGTCCGCTGTAGAGCCTGCCGTATATGTTGATGGAGTCGGGGTAAGCCCAGTCGTTATAGACATGGACGGCGGTGTCAATCGGCGTTCCATCAGAATAGTGCGTTGTTTTAAGATTTTCGGCCATCCACTGCTGGAATCCAATGCGAACTGTCTGATAGGTGTTGCCGTCAACATCGGTCAGTGTGGAATCAGCTTGTCCAACGTTGGTGGTAATGTTTCCGCTAACAGTAATGTTACCCTGAGTGGTTATGTTACCCTGAGATACCAGCGATGGAGTAAGGAATTGGGCGGAGTCCCTGTTAACCTCAAAGTAGTTTTCAGTAGGAGTTAACGTCTTTCCCTGGTTGGTGAGCCCGCCAACGGCAAATCCACCCTTTACTCCCTTGACAGCTGGTTCCTCTACCAGGAACTGAACCTGTGTTGGCTGAATGTTCATGTAGTAAATAGGCTCACCGCTTTTTGTTTCTTTCACCTGGTTGGTGAGACCGCCCACGGCAAATCCACCCTTTACTCCCTTGGTAGTTTCCTCTTCAACATAAAACCTCACGCCCGATTCGTAAACCGCCATCACCATTTCTCCATTGGCGTTGGTAACGGCAAAAATTGGCTTTGATGAGTCGTGGCCAAGGGGTGTAGTAACAACCACCGAGCTGTCGGCCACCATCACTCGGTTAGTGCCGACCCAACCCCCGCCATTGCTGAAAACGGTTTGACCCTGAATGTAAGGCCCCTGAATACCGTTGTTGGCAACAAGGGCATAGGGAACCGAGATAATCTGGGTAGTTCCCATGGAGGAAAAGCTGGATTCGCCCGATCTCTTTACAAGGATCTCCATGAATATTGGATCGGTCCAAGGAATGGTTTCAAATCCGCTGCTACCGCCAACAGCAAAAGCTACCAGGCCAAACTGGTTGGTCTCAACGGTTTGAGTTTGAGTGTACACCACTGCCCCGTCGGCAGCTTGCGCATGAAGTTTCACCTGCACCTCAACGCTTTGATTGCCAATAACCGTACCATCGGCATTTCGCAGAACAGCCTGGTAGGAAAATTTCTGCGGCGCTTGAGGTGTTACCTGTCCAAGGACAGGAATTACGGCTAACAAAAGGATAAAGCATAAAAGTTTTGTTTTCATCTGCTTAAATTTATTTGTCTGGGTTTAATTAGGGTTAGGAATTAGCCATGAGCAGAACCTGCCTACACCAAAAGGTTACTAATAGTTATACTCATAACTTCTGTTTAGTGCGTTATTTGGTAAAATATGTAAGGCCTGATACTAACAAATTGTCTATATATATCAAGAAACAAGAAAGTAGAAATCTTCCAGCCACATCTCTTTTTAGTGCAGGTTGATACTTAAAGATTTAAAAAATACAAGTTACGTTACGCTAGATTAATTGTCAAATTATGTTTCAAAATAAAATCTTATTTTTTCCTTTTATTTATTGATACGCTTAACCATTCAGAAAAAATGAACTATTTGACAAATAACCAAAATTAGTGGGTAAAACTTTCAAAACAACTACATGCCTTACTTTTTATATTCAGCGTGGGGGAAAAATTAAATAAATAGAATTAATTTTGCCGGTTAAAATTTTTTAGATGCAGAAGATACGAAACATTGCGATAATTGCGCATGTGGATCATGGGAAGACCACGCTGGTGGACAAAATGATTTTTCAGGGGAAACTTTTTAAGGATTACGAAAGGCCAGGCGAGCTGATACTGGACAGCAACGATCTGGAGCGGGAGCGGGGCATCACCATTCTGGCAAAAAATCTTTCGGTAAACTACAAGGGTTACAAGATAAACATCATTGATACGCCTGGGCACTCCGATTTTGGGGGTGAGGTGGAGCGGGTGCTCAACATGGCCGATGGGGTTTTGCTGCTGGTTGATGCTTTTGAGGGAACCATGCCCCAAACCCGTTTTGTGCTTCAGAAAGCGCTGGCCATAGGGCTTAAGCCAATAGTGGTGATAAACAAGGTTGACAAACCCAACTGCCGTCCGGCAGAGGTACAGGAACAGGTTTTTGAGCTGATGTACAACCTTGATGCCACCGAGGAGCAGCTCAACTTTCCAACTATTTACGGGAGCGCCAAGCAGGGATGGATGAGCAACGACTGGCAAAAACCCTCGAAAGATATTACCCCGCTGCTCGACTGCATTATTGACTACGTGCCTGCGCCAAAAGTGACCGAAGGAACAACCCAGCTTCTGGTTACATCGCTTGACTACTCTAGCTATGTGGGCCGAATTGCCATAGGGAAGCTACACCGGGGCAGCCTGCAGGCAGGGCAGCCTATATCGCTGGTTAAGAGGAACGGTGAGGTAGTTCGAACTAAAATCAAGGACCTGTTGGTTTTTGAGGGACTTGAAAAAAATAGTGTCGAACGGGTGGAATGCGGCGACATCTGTGCTCTTGTAGGCATTGAGGGCTTTGATATTGGCGATACCATTGCCGATTATGAGAATCCTGAGCCACTTCCAACCATTGCCATTGACGAGCCAACCATGAGCATGCTCTTCACCATCAACAACTCTCCTTTCTTTGGCAGGGATGGCAAGTTTGTAACCTCCCGCCATTTGAAAGAGCGGCTCGACAGGGAGCTGGAAAAAAATCTCGCCCTAAGGGTTGAGAAAACCGACTCGGCCGATTCATTCATGGTGTTTGGACGGGGAGTGCTACACCTATCGGTGCTTATTGAGACCATGCGCCGGGAAGGATACGAGCTTCAGGTTGGTCAGCCGAAGGTTATCATCAAAATGGTTGGTGGTGAGAAGTGCGAACCCATTGAGTACCTGACTATCGACCTACCGGAGGATGTGTCGGGCAAGGCAATAGAACAGGTTACCCGCAGGAAGGGCGCCCTGTTGCTTATGGAGCGACGAGGCGACAGGATTCACCTTGAGTTTGAAATTCCTTCACGTGGCATCATTGGACTACGAAGCATCCTGCTTACCGCCACTGCCGGTGAGGCTGTTATTGCCCACCGGGTGAAAGGGTTTGAACCCTACCGGGGTGATTTCGAGACCCGTACTAACGGCTCCCTGGTGGCAATGGAGAGCGGAATTTCATACGCCTATGCCCTTAACAAGCTACAGGATAGGGGTAGGTTTTTCATTGATGACCATGAGGAGGTTTATGCCGGACAGGTAGTTGGAGAGCACAACCGCTCTGGCGATTTGGTTGTGAATGTTACCAAGTCGAAGAAGCTCACCAACATGCGAGCTGCCGGTTCGGACGAAAAAATCTTCCTGGCTCCCCCCATTCGGTTTAGCCTTGAGGAAGCATTAGAATACATTCAGGAAGATGAGTACGTTGAGGTAACCCCGAAAGCCATGCGGCTACGCAAAATTATACTTGACGAAACCCAGCGCAAGCGTATCGCCAGGGTTGCATAATTTCTGATAACCCGAACTTTCCCTTTAGGTGAAGCCACCAACCTAATTTTCAGCCATTATTTATACGTTTGATATTTAATTTTATAAATTTGCAACCTAATTTTATTGGGTAAGGTGGCAAACGTGCTTGATGCATATTCAATTAATTTTAAGGGACTTAAGCTGGGAAAGCATCTGTTTAGTTTCCAGCTGGGAAGGAGTTTTTTCAGCGCATTTGAGGAGGGGGAAATCCATAACGGCGAGCTGGTTGCCAGGGTAAGCCTCAACAAGCAATCGAGATTACTTGAGTTTAGCACCCACATTGAGGGTATGGTGGAGATTGCCTGCGATAGGTGCCTTGAACAGTTTAATTTTCCTGTTGAATTTGACGGCAAGCTAATTGTAAAGATTGACGCCAGCCAGGAATCAGATTCCGATGAGATTATCTACCTTTCCGAAAATGACTTTGAGGTTAACCTGGCACAATATCTTTACGAGAGTATATACCTGAGTATGCCAATAGAACGATACCACGGGATGAACGGAACAAGCGCTTCCGACTGCGATAGCGATATGGTATCATTGCTTGGTTCTCATGGGCACGAAAATCAGGAGGTTGATCCTCGTTGGGACAAGCTCAAAAGCTTAACAAGTAACTAAGTATCAACAACAGTAACTTAAATATTTCACAAAATGGCACATCCTAAATCAAAAATTTCCAAACAGAGGAGGAATAAGCGTAGAACCCACTACAAGGCAGAATTGCCAACTCTTTCTACTTGTTCAAACTGTGGTGCAGCTGTGGAGTACCACAGGGTATGCCCGGAGTGTGGATACTACCGTGGCAAGCTGGCAATTGAAAAATCTGTCAGCGCCTAGTAGTCATCTCGTATTCAACCAAAACCACAACGATGAGAATTGGCGTTGATGCGATGGGCGGTGATTTTGCCCCCGAAGCTGTTGTAAGGGGTTCTATTCTAGCCTGCAAACAGCTTAAGGCTGATGAAAGGATTGTTTTGTTTGGCGACAAGGCAAAAATTGAGGAGCTGATTAATTCGCTGGAGGGTGGTAGCGTCAACTGCTTTGATATAGAGCCGTGCTCCGAGGTTATTGCCATGGGCGATAATCCATCAAAATCTTTTTCTAAAAAGACCGATTCCAGTATCGTGAGAGGGTTTTCGGCTCTTGCTGCGGGAGCAATCGATGGTTTTGCAAGTGCCGGCAGCACCGGCGCCATGATGGTCGGCGCCATGCTTGTGGTTAAACAAATCCCCGGTGTTATTCGTCCCGCTATTGCCGGGTTTATCCCCGTTTCGGACAACAGCGTAAACCTGCTGCTTGATGTGGGACTGAACCCTGACTGCCGGCCTGATGTCCTTTACCAGTACGGTATCCTTGGGTCAATTTACTCCAAGCAGGTGCTGGGTGTCGAAAATCCACGCATTGCACTCCTTAACGTAGGAGAGGAGGATGAAAAGGGTAACCTGGTTACTAAAAGTGCTTTCGAGCAAATGAAGGATTCGGCGGATTTCAACTTTGTTGGCAACATTGAGGGGCATAACCTCTTCGATGCCGATAAGGCCGATGTGGTTGTTTGCGATGGGTTTGTTGGAAATATAGTGCTAAAAGAAGCCGAGGCTTTTTACCATCTTTTAAAAAAACTCAGCCCCAACAGCTCATTTACCGAGCGCTTCAACTCAGAGAATTACGGTGGCACACCTGTTCTGGGAATTAACAAACCCGTTGTTATTGCCCACGGAGCATCAAGCCCAAAGGCCATAATGAACATGATACTTCAGACCCGTGAGGTTATCTCCTCAAACCTTTGCGAAAAAATTAAACAAGCTTTTAACAAATGGTGAAAATCACAGCTGCAATCACGGGTGTGGGAGGGTATGTCCCCGACTACATCCTGACCAACGATGAGTTAAGCCGAATGGTTGATACTACCGACGAGTGGATTATGACAAGAATTGGCATTAAGGAGCGAAGGATTCTGAAGGGTGAAGGCCTTGGCACCTCCGAAATGGGTGTTATGGCAGTAAACGAACTCCTTCAGAAAACCAACACCCGGCCTGAGGAGGTTGATATGCTGATTTGCGGCGTGGTTACACCCGACATGCAGTTTCCTGCAACTGCCAACATCATTAGCGACAAGTGTGGCATCAAGAATTCCTTTGGGTACGATATTAACGCCGGATGCTCCAGCTTTTTATATTCGTTGGTTACTGCTTCTAAATTCATAGAATCCGGAACGCACAAAAAGGTGGTTGTGGTTGGAGCCGATAAGATGTCGTCCATTACCGACTATACCGACCGGGCTACATGTCCGATTTTTGGCGACGGGGCCGGAGCTGTGCTGCTTGAACCCAACTACGACGGGTTAGGGCTACTAGATGCCAAGATGCAGGTTGACGGGTCTGGCCGTAAGCACCTGCACCAGGTGGCTGGAGGTTCATGCTATCCTGCTTCATTTGAAACCGTTGCAAAACGTCAGCACTACATTTATCAGGAGGGTCAACCGGTTTTTAAAGCTGCAGTTTCCAACATGGCAGATGTGTCGGTTGAGATTATGGAACGAAACAACATTAAGCCGGAGAACCTGGCATGGCTGGTTCCACACCAGGCCAACATGCGTATAATAGAGGCTACAGCTCATAGAATGGGCATCAGTAAGGATCAGGTGATGATCAACATTCAGCGCTACGGGAATACTACCAGTGCAACCATTCCCCTCTGCCTCTGGGAGTGGGAATCGCAGCTGAAAAAGGGCGATAACATCATAATTGCCACGTTTGGCGCTGGTTTTACATGGGGTGCTGCTTACATTAAATGGGCATACGACGGTAACTCCAAGCACTAGTAGCTAGTAACATCCTTAGTTTTTTTATTCGAAGTTTGGTTGAAGCAGAAACCCTTGTCGCTAAGAAGACGAGTGAGGTTGTCTATTTAATCTACTCTGCCAGGCAGGTAAGCAATTTCCTTGATGCCTCTTTTTGTGTATGAGGTGTTCACCTAGCTTTACAGGTGCTGGAGTTGATGCTCAATTCCTCGAGCCGCTTTATTCCGCTTAAGCAAGTTTCATGACGCCCATAACTCCAATAGCATCTCCATTCTCTTCAACCAGGGGCATAAGCGTGAGTAGGGCATCCTGTTCTACTCCATTCTTAAGCACCAGCTCAATGGGTTTACTGGTAATAGGTTGACGAGAGCTCAGCACTTCGCTGTCCAGCTTGGAAAGTAGCTTCGCCAGCGAAGTAGGAAACAGGTCAAAATCAGTTAACCCTATAACCTCGTCGGGCTGGTCGATTCCTAAAAGGTTGAGCATGGAGTTGCTTAGCCTAACGTAGCGGCCGTTAACATCCTTTTGGAACATGCAGTCGGGTAAATTCTGCATCAGGCTGTTGAGGATTGTTCTATCCTCAGCAAGCTGGGTATTAATGGATTCCTGCTCAAGTCGTTTACGCTCCATCTCCTCCTGGGTGGCGTGTAGCTCCTCCATGTTTTGCCTCATTTCCTCCTCTTGCGCTTTCATTTCCTCTGCCTGCTGTTGTGTACGTTCCAGCAGCTCGGCGGTACGGATGTTCACCCTAACACTCGACAGCGTGGCAGCTATGCTTTCGGCTATTTTTTCGATAAAATCAACCTGGTACTTCTGATAAGGGTTGAATGAGGCCAACTCTATAACCCCCAACACCGTGTCGTTTACCTTTAAGGGGACAATTAGGAGGCATCGGGGGTTCTCGCCGCCCAGCCCTGAGGTTATTTTAATGTAGTTCTTGGGAACATCGGTCATCAAAATTGTTTTTCCCTCAACGTAGCACCTGCCCACCAATCCCTCGTTGGGCAGAATGTTTTTTTCCATAAATTTTCTACGGTCGTAGGCATAGCAGGCGGTCATTTCGAGGAACGGGTTATCGGAGTCGTTGTCATTTATCAGGTATATGCCGCCCTGAATGGAACCGGTATAGCTCACCAGGTTTTTGACGATGAGGTAGGACAGCTCGTTCAGGTTATCGTTATGCTGCCGAAGCACCTCACCAAACATGGCAACACCCCTGGTTGCCCAGTTTTGCTTATTTTCCTCATCCTTCCTCTGCACTTCTGCTTCCCTGGCTTTAAGCAGGCTTTTTTGCATATCAATAAGAGCTTCCCCAAGCCTGTCCTTACTGCTAAGCAGGGTAAATTCGCTATCAAGCTTGCCCTGACCAATTTCTCGGGCAAACTGAACTGTATGGTTGAGCCCATCAATCAGCTTGCTGGTGGAACGTGCCATTTCCTCAAGCTCGTCACCCGTATGAATGTATATTTTGCTGTTGATATCAATATCGCCTTCTGCAAGGTTGTTCAGCACCCCGGTAGTTTTCTTTATCGGGCGGGTTATGTAGTTTGAAATATACCAAATGGCCAGGGTTTGCAGAATGATTCCAAAAAGGAATACCAGAATTGTATAAATAACAGCTTTTCTAGCCTCGGCAACCACTACATCGAGGGGAATGGAAAGACAAACCGACCAGTAGGTAGGCGAATCTCCAACTTTTACAGGGGTTATAATATTTAAAAATTCTCTGTTGTCCTGAATTGTGAGGTACTGAAAGTCCAACCCATTTTTTATTTTTTGGGAAAGCTGGTAGGTTGCCTCTTCGGAAGGGAAAAGTTCGCTGAACTTTAGCCTGGCGTTTTCGGGGTTCGTATCGGCAATAATGGTCCCGTCACTGGCAATCAGACTTACCCTGGTGTTGCTGTAGGGTTTAATTTTTTCGATGGTTTCCTGAAACTTCTCCAACGAGATATCTACACCTCCTAAACCGGCAAACCGATCGCCTACCTTTACCGGCACGCTAAGGCTGGTGGCCAGCACCTCCCTGCCCCCATAAACAAAGGTATAGGGGTCGAGCAGCATTTCACAGTTGCATGTTTTAGAGGAGTAGTAGTTGCTTGTTGTAACATCACCGGTAACGTTCTTATGCTCGATATCAACGCCAATATTACCATCCCTAAGATAGGCGGTAACCGAACGCCTGCCGTAATTCTTTGTGTAACCCGGTCGGTAGGCGGAGTACTCAATAGAGTACCAAACAGTGAGGTAGCGTGGGTTGTTGGCTACCTGATTTTTGAGTATGTTAATGAATATGGAGTCGAGAGTAAGCGTATCGAATTTGGGATAGATGTACAGGGCATGTGCCAGCGCCCTGGAAAAGCCCATGTCCAGCTCCAGCTCCGATTTTACCTGGCTGGCGGTCTTCTGAGCCTCGGATTGAACTATTCTTACCGCATCGTCCCGGGCAATTTTATTTATTCGAAAACCAATGAAAAGCCCAATAACCAGCATCACCAGCACCGAGGTTGACATGACAAAGAGTAACATTTTTACTCCAATTCGCATCTTGACCTTCATAACCGGAAAGGTTTTATATTTTTAAAGGCACACCAGCTAAATATCCGCTTAAAAATACGAAATGTTTTTAGGTTGAGGTGTTGGTGCGCAAAAATTTGTATTGTATTGCCAATCTAATCAAATTTTTTGAGGTTACAACAAGCTCAGCGAGGGGGTAGTCTTAGCTGCAAGTTTCCATAAGGCTTGAATTACAGGTTCGAATAAACGTTATAACCGTAAACAATGCCAAGCGGGAGGGTAGCACCATGCAATTTGTAACCTTTTTTTCACATTTCTTGTAAAATAGACGGCTTGTAACCCTTATATTTTCAACTTGAACTGTTTTGTATTTTTTTATAGAGATTTAGGCAGCAATTTTTGAAGGATTAGGTTGATTTAAAAAACCACTAACATGAAAATATTTTTAATTGGATTTATGGCAAGCGGTAAAACGACTATTGGTCGGGAGCTGGCCAGCGCACTGCAGTATAAATTTATAGATTTAGATGATTTTATCGAAAGCAGGCATAACCAAACCATCAAGCAGCTGTTTGAGTTTAAAGGAGAAGACTATTTCCGGAAGGTTGAAAATGAAGCCCTTAAGGAGGTTTGTGATTACAAAGACGACTATGTCATCTCAGCTGGTGGCGGCACTTCATGCTTTTACAACAATATTGACTTTATGAACAAGAACGGTATAACCGTTTACCTGCGAATGGAGGTGGCTACACTAGTTTCCCGTTTAATTGAATCGAAGATTGACCGCCCATTACTTTGGGGAAAAACTGGTGATGAGCTGGCTAACTATATCCTCAGGGTGCTCGACGAACGGAAAAAGTTTTACAACAAGGCTCAGCTGGTGGTTGATGGAGACAACCTTAACCCTGCTGAACTTGCCCAGTTGATTTCGGCAATTGTAAAGGAGGAGAAATTGTTGTAGCTAAAAATTAGCATGGGGCAGAAGGGGTAACCCCTCTAACCGCCCCATGATTCTTTCGCATAAAACATAGCTCTTGTTAAAGCTGTGTAAGCATATCTTTCATTATTCGGGTCATCTTCTGCTCCGAGAGGTTGCCAATTTTTTGAACATCCTCATGGCTGACCTCGATAATTTTGCCCGGAACGCCCAGGTCGGTTATAATCGAGATGGCAAAAACTGGTATATTCATGTGCCGAGCTACAATTACCTCCGGAACGGTTGACATGCCAACTGCATCACCGCCAATAATTCTAAAGTACTGGTATTCCTTTGGGGTTTCAAAGGTTGGCCCGGTGGTTCCAACGTAGCATCCTTCCTTAATTGCAGTGCCGTTTGATGCTGCAACCTTTTTTGCCAGGGCAATCAGCTTCTCATCGTAAGCCCTATGCATATCCGGGAATCTTGGACCTAGCTCACTTATATTAGGCCCAAGAAGGGGATTAGGCATCAGGTTGATGTGGTCGTTGATGATCATCAGGTCACCAATTTCAAAGGCGGGATTCATACCACCGCTGGCATTCGATACAAAAAGGTACTGGATGCCCAGAAACTTCATCACCCTCACAGGGAAGGTAACCTGCTTCATATCATAACCTTCGTAGAAGTGGAAGCGTCCCTGCATGGCCACCACTTTCTTACCACCTAGCTCACCGAAAATCAGGCGTCCGGTGTGCCCTTCAACCGTTGATATCGGAAAGTTTGGAATATCCTTGTAATCCAATGCCTGTTGCTTTTCTATCTCCTTTACCAGGCCGCCAAGCCCGGTTCCAAGAATAATTCCAACTTCGGGTTCAATGGTAACCTTCCCCTTAATGAAAGCTACTGTCTGATTTATTTTCTCTAACATAACTAAGTATTTGGTTATTAAATTCTTCTGAACTGTTGAATAGAAACTTCACGCTCACCGGAATATAGTATATCCGTTTTTTAATTTCCTCCGGCAACTTCAACTTCAGCAGGCGAACTGCGTCTTTTTCAGTTGTAACCACTACAGCCTGGCTGGTTGACCTGGCAAGCTCCGTAAAAATAGCCTCGATCTCATCTTCGGAATAGTAATGGTGATCGGCAAATGCTTTGGCGGCAAGCAATGCTGTATGCTTTTGCAGGTAATCAACGAAAGGTTTGGGGTTGGCAATTCCCGTCATGGCAAAAACCGGTTGCATGTCGGTTAGCTTAAGTTTCCCTGCGCTTTCGCTAAATACTGGTTGGGGCATACCGTACTCCATGCTGGTGAAGTAAATGATTTGAGTTGGGTTTGGCTTAAGTTCTGCGGAAATCTCCCTGCACCTATCGGCGGTGAGGTTTTCGGGGCATTTGGTAACAATAATGAGATTTGCACGTTTTCGCTCCGATAGGCTGTCGCGTAGCCTGCCTGCCGGAAGGGGAAAATCGTGGGTGTAAAGGTTCTCATATTCGGTCAAAAGCAGGTTTAATCCTGGTTTTATCCAACGGTGCTGAAAGGCATCGTCAAGGATAATTGCATCCAGCTCGGGATAGGCGTAAAACAACTCCACCATGCCATTCATACGGTCCTCGTCAACGGCTACGATAGCCGACGGTTGACGGAGTTTTAGCAAAAGAGGCTCGTCGCCTACTTCGTGAACGGTTGATTCGGTACTTACTATATTGAAACCCTTGGTCTTTCTTTTATACCCCCGGCTTAGCACTGCAACATTAAAATTTCCATGCAGTAGGGATGAAAGGTAGGCCGTCATGGGTGTTTTGCCGGTTCCCCCTACAGCCAGGTTACCCACGCAAATGGTTGGAATGTCGGGACTGAAACCCTTGAGAATACCTGCATCGAACAGGATGTTGCGAATTCTTACTCCGCACCAGTAAAGCCATGCAATGGGAAGTAAAAGTAGCCTGATTTGCCGCATGTTAATGTTGAACTTTCTTATTGTAGGCTAGCAATCAAAGCCAGCAATAAATTTGGGATAAAATTATATTTTATTGACAACACTACAGCGCTTTGCCCGAAATTTAGTGGAAAATCTTCCACATTTAGGATGTAGAAGAAAAAAAACATATTGCAGGTTCAATGCGGATTGGCTGCAGCTACCAGCCTACATGGTAGCAATGGAAAAGCAAACCGGGTATTTAAGCTTTAGCCTGTTTGCTTTGGTGAGTATCTGCTGAGGTGTTGCCATATTCATTCCGACGATATTTTTAGAAATTGGGCTTGAGCTAGTGGTGCTTTAGCATGTGCTTGTGGGTTAAAATTAAATATGGCCATCATTGTTATGCAAAAGGGTGGAAAAATGCGGTAAATTTCATAAAATATTTATTGGTTGTGTTTGGTTTATGCTGTGATATGCCCTTTTAACAGAAAACATTTCTACCCTTATCGAAAACCTTATAAATAAAACAATGCTATTTTTAGGACTTTAAAAAAATCGATAACGCTAAATATAAAAAGTTATGAAGTTAAAGTTGCGTTTAACGCTGATGAGCTTTCTGCAGTATGCCATTTGGGGTTCGTGGTTAATTTCCCTCGGTGCATATTTGGGAGGAGGCTTACATTTTTCGGGTTTCCAGATTGGGAGTTTTTTTGCAACGATGGGTATTGCTTCGCTTTTCATGCCTGCAATAATGGGCATCATTGCCGATAGGTGGATTCCTGCCCAAAAGGTGCTGGGCATTTGCCATATTCTTGCAGCCGCCTTTCTGATTGCTGCTGCTCCCCAAACGCAGTACGGCACCTTGTATCCACTGGTACTGCTAAGCGTTATGTTCTACATGCCTACTATAGCCCTATCAAACTCGGTTGCCTATAATGCCCTATCGCTCAATGGGTACGATACGGTAAAGGCATTTCCTCCCATTCGGGTATGGGGAACGGTGGGTTTTATTTGCGCTATGATTATGGTTGACCTGCTGGGCTTTGCCACAACCTCCTACCAGTTTTACCTCTCGGCGGGGCTGGGGTTAATTTTAGGAATTTACTCATTTACGCTCCCCAACTGTGAGGTGAATAAAAATGTAGAGAAAAAATCGCTGGTTGACTCTTTAGGGCTGCGTGCCTTTACTTTGTTTAAGGAGCGCAAGATGGCCGTATTCTTTATTTTTGCCATGCTGCTAGGCATGTCGTTGCA
>DCDD01000165.1 GCA_002316235.1 Bacteroidales bacterium UBA1064 | reverse complement strand
GCATTAATTACTTGAATTTAGGTTAGTTAAAGGTAATGAAAATAACATCTTAACAAGTTTAGTTTATTTATACATAAAATGCAATCATTATGTAACGAGAATATAAAAAAAATTTAACCCCCATTACAGAGTATGAAGTTATACAAGCCAAACAGTACCAAAATAAAGCAAAGAGGTTAGTGGCTCAAAGCGTTTGCTCCGGAGACAATTTCGAGAATTTCGTTAGTAATTGAAGCCTGTCTTGCCTTGTTGTACTCCAGAATGAGATTATTCATAATGGTAGTGGCATTTTCGGTAGCCTGGTGCATGGCTGTCATTCTTGCACCATGCTCAGCGGCAGAACTTTCGAGTATGGATGAATGTAATGAGTTAAGCAGGTAGTACGGCAGCAACCTGTCAAGTAGAGTAGCCGGATCGGGCTCAACAATTCGAAGATCTTCAGATCCATATTGCTCATCAGGTGTCACTAAGGGTAAAAGGGTTTCAACCTTTTGAATTTGAGTTGCTGCATTCTTAAAACTATTGTAAACCAGCACAATCCTATCAAGCTCGTTGCCTAGGTAGAGGCTATTAAGCAAATTAAAAAAATCCTTGGTTCGTTCAACCGATGGCTTTTCAATTATGGCATTATTGCATGAAACTACGTTAAATTTGTTTTTCACCAAAAATTCTTCACCTGTTTTCCCGAGAGGGTAAAAAATCACTTTTGCTTGGGGGTATTGACGGTTAAGGTCATTGAGCACAACCAAAGCCCTTTTAATAATGTTGGCATTGAATGCTCCGCACATACTGTTGTTGGAGGTAATAAGCACAACTCCGATGTTACGGACTTGCTCCCTTTCTATCATATAAGCAGATTCGTTTGAAACGCTTGATTTTATCAAATCTGCCGCCAGATGGTTGATTTTTTCATAAAACGGCCTGAAGCGCAACAGGTTATTCTGGGCTTTTTTAAATTTAGCAGCCGATACCATTTTCATAGCACCGGTAATTTTCCTTGTTGAAGTTACCGATGAAATTCTTGTTCGTATCTCCTTAAGGTTAGCCATTTTTACTTACACTAAATTTAATGACCAGCAGTATAACATTGTAAAGCGGTTCGTAATAAGGCCATTCTGGGGTAACCCTGTAAATGGTTACCCCACAATGAAAATTAACAGCTCCACGTGGCACCGTAGTCCATTTGGCTAGGCGTTATAGTTTTTTGAAACCGAGCTTACGAGCTGGGTAAGCGCCTTAGCAATATCGTCAGTAAACTCCCCTGCGGCAATTCTCTTCATTTCCTCCTTTAGGGTGAGCTCACAGCGTTCCAGAAAATCCTTCTCAAAATCGGCTATCCGGTTAATGGGAATATTTTTCAAAAGACCGGCTGTGCCGCAAAAAATAATGGCAACCTGCTCCTCAACCGGTAGGGGTTTAAACTGCCCCTGCTTAAGGATCTCGACATTCCTCGAACCTTTTTCCAACACGGAAATGGTAGCCGCATCAAGATCGGCTCCGAACTTGGCAAATGCCTCCAGCTCCCTGAATTGCGCCTGATCAAGTTTCAGTGTCCCGGCAACTTTCCTCATTGACCTTATTTGTGCGTTTCCACCAACCCTTGATACCGAAATACCCACATTAATCGCAGGTCTAATTCCATTATTAAACAAATTTGACTCCAGAAAAATCTGACCGTCCGTTATGGATATAACATTTGTAGGAATATATGCCGACACGTCGCCTGCCTGGGTTTCGATAATTGGAAGAGCGGTTAACGAACCCCCACCTTTCACAAAAGGCCTTAACGGTTCCGGCAAGTCATTCATGTTTGCAGCTATGGAGTCGTTGTTGATAATTTTTGCAGCGCGCTCAAGCAGCCGTGAGTGAAGATAAAAAACATCACCAGGATATGCCTCCCTACCGGGTGGTCTGCGAAGAAGTAGAGAAACTTCACGGTATGAAACAGCTTGCTTGGACAAGTCGTCATACACCACCAGGGCGTG
Organism: Bacteroidales bacterium UBA1064; assembly: GCA_002316235.1. Lineage (GTDB taxonomy): Bacteria > Bacteroidota > Bacteroidia > Bacteroidales > Tenuifilaceae > UBA1064. The sequence goes on along the minus strand of DCDD01000165.1, from coordinate 4,922 downwards.
TCTTCCGGTATCTCTGAAGTACTCGCCAATGGTTGCACCGGCAAAAGGTGCATAGAATTGCATGGCCGCAGGGTCAGAAGCTGTCGCCACAACAATTGTGGTGTACTCCATTGCACCATGCTCTTCGAGCGTTCTGGCCAGACTGGCAACGGTTGACCCCTTCTGGCCAATGGCCACATAAATGCAGTAAACCGGATCGCCCTTTAGGAAGTTGTTGCGCTGGTTGATAATGGTGTCAATGGCAATGGCAGTCTTCCCCGTTTGCCGGTCACCAATTATAAGTTCTCGCTGTCCCCTACCAATAGGAATCATCGAATCAATAGCCTTTAGTCCTGTTTGAAGTGGCTGAGAAACGGGCTGTCTATAAATGACACCTGGCGCTTTCCTTTCTAGTGTAAGTTGGATTGTTTTCCCAGCAATAGGGCCCTTACCATCAATAGGCTCACCAAGGGTGTTAATAATGCGGCCAAGCAATCCTTCTCCTACGTTAATAGAGGCAATTTCTCCTAAACTCTTTACCTTATCTCCTTCTTTCACCTTGAAGGTGTCTCCCAACAGCACAACTCCTACGTTATCCTCTTCGAGGTTAAGCGCAATACCCTTAACTCCTGATTCAAATTCCACCAGCTCGTTTGATTTTACATTCCTCAAACCAAACACGCGGGCAATTCCATCGCTAACTTGAAGCACAAATCCAACCTCTTCAAACTTGGGTTTATACTTCAAATCAGCAAGTTCATCTTTGATTAACTCCGATATTTCCGAAGGTTTAATATCTGCCATTGCAATCAATGTTAGTGTTCATCAAGTATAACCTCACTATCCAACCAACTTTTTCCTAAACCCTTCAAGTTGTCCTTTCACACTATAGTCAATGACTTTACCATCAACCAATATTACAATGCCCGCAATTAATGCTGGATTAACCTCAACTTTTATTTCGCACTTTTTGCCAAATTGCGAACTTATGTAAGCTTCAATCCTACTGACAACGTTATCGTCCAACTCATTAACCGATTCTATAACCACATCCAGGATGTTGTTTTCGCGGAGGTAAAGGTTTCGAAATATATGTAACGAGTTGTAAAGATATTCTTCACGATGCTTTTTAAGCAGCAGCTGGATAAAGTTAACTATATCTGTATGTTTTTGGTCCCCAACCAGCTCCTTAATTTTATTACATTTCTCATCGGTGCTAAAAGCAGGGTTGTCTATAAATTCCCTGAGCATTTTAACCTCATCCAGAATCCTAATCATGAACTGGACGCTGGCAAATATTTCGGGCGAATTTCCCTTTTGGTTGCCATGCTTTAGCAATCCCTTGGCATATCTGGTTGCAACCCTTCCGCTACTCATAATCTACAAAGCAATCAATTCCTCGACATCTCGTTAAGCAGCTCATTAATGTACTCCACCTGCCGGTCTTTCTCGGCAAGCTGTTTTCTAAGAACTTTCTCCGAAATCTCCACCGACATGGAGACGATAGTGGAGTGGAGCTCTTTTTTGGCTGCTTCTTTTTCACTAAGTATTTGTTCGCGGGCTTTATCTAACATTTTCTGGGTTTCGAGCCGAGCCTGTTCTTTGGCTTCGATGAGCAACTTGTCGCGAAGGGCTTTTGTTTCCTGAAACTCCTTTTCCCGCTCCAATCTTGCCTTTTCTGCCAAAGCCTTGTTTTCTTCCTGAAGTTTTACAATTTCTGCTCTGGCTTGCTCTGCCTGCTTAAGCGAAAGAGCAATGGAATCCTCCCTATTCTTAAGAGCATGAATTATTGGTTTCCATGCAAACTTTTTAAGAATGTAGAGAATTATGGAAAAGGATAGAAGCATCCAGAAAAGCAGTCCGTAATCGGGGGTTACCAAGCCCATAGCTTACAAATTTTAAAGGAATATAACCAGAATACAAACAATGAGGGCAAAAAATGCCACCCCTTCAATAAGCGCAGCGGCAACAATCATGTTTGAACGGATATCTCCGGCAGCTTCGGGTTGGCGGGCAATTGCTTCCAGCGCAGATTTTCCGATGCTACCAATTCCCATGCCTGCACCTATAACAGCAAGCCCTGCCCCAATAGCGGCTCCAATTTTCCCTAATGCTGCACCCTGGGCAGCTTGTAAAAGAATTAGTAATGTTGTCATAGTTATAAGATTTATAAAAAATGTTAGTTAGCTATTCGTGTTCTGTTGTGGCCATTCCTATATATATGGCTGACAGCAAGGTGAATACATACGCTTGGATTAGAGCGACCAGCAGCTCAAGAGCAGTCATAAATATAGAAAAAATAAGCGAAATGGGTGCTGCTACATACCCTAACCAAAATTTCATTCCTGCAAAGATAAAGATTAGGCTCATAAAAACAATTCCAACCATATGACCTGCCAAAATGTTGGCGAATAGTCGGACCATCAGCACAATAGGCTTGGTAAACATACCCATAATTTCAACAAGCGGCATGATGGGAATGGGAAGCTTTAAGAACCACGGAACTCCTGGTGCATTAAAGATATCTTTCCAGTAATGCTTGTTTCCATTTACTGTAATTACCACAAAGGTAAAAACGGCCAACACCATGGTAACGGCAATATTACCTGTTACGTTAGCTCCTCCGGGAAATATTGGAATAAGACCCAGCATGTTGGCAAACCAAATGAAAAAGAATAGGGTTAGCAGGAAGGGCATGAATCGCTGGTACTGCTTTTCACCTAACGAGGGTAAGGCGATTTCGTCACGAACAAATAGCACAATGGGTTCCAGCATATTTTGTATGCCTGTTGGAGCCGAATTAGGCCTTTTTTTATACTGTTTGGCGATAGAAATAAATAACCAGCAGAGAAAAATGCCAAGCATGAAGATGGTGAGCACATTTTTTGTAATTGAAAAATTAAGGGGCAGAGGGTTTGCATCATCTACCTCACCTGCACTGTTGAGCTGAACAATTTTTCCAGCATACTTGCCCTCGTCTTCCCACTTAAAGCCTTTATAGGTTCGGGTGGAATTATGGAATTTGTTCGATAAGAAAACCTGCAATCCGCTAGTTCTGCTATAAAGTATTATAGGAAGAGGAATGCTTATATGATGTCCATTGACAGTAAGAATATGCCACTCGTAAGAATCGCCAACATGCTCAAAAATGAAATCGGCTACATTAAAACCCTTCGATTTCTCCGTTTGGGTAGAATCCGTTTCAACAGGTCCTGCAATATCATCTGCACGAACTTCTTCAACCCCGACAACCAACCCAACTACCAGAGCTGCGCTAATAATATATCTTGAAATGAAGCTGGTCATTTTCAAATCTACCTTTTTTTAATCAACCTTGTAAGCATTACCACCTCATGGGTTAAGAGCACAAAGTATGTGGTCAAATATAGTGATATTAATACTACCGGTTTCAGCAAGCCGGCAAGAAGAATTACTACAAAGATTGCAACATTGATAAAAAGCTTAGCTGTGCTAAACAATAAATATTTTTGGTTAAAGTTTTTGCTGTCCTTTGAAAAGAATCGCGCTAGCTGCAGGTAAAAAATTATACTTACAACGGCTGGGAAAAATGGAAGCATCGTAGAAAGAACCCCGACCGGTTGCTTGTAAATATAAACAAAATAAAGGTTGATAATAACCGATACCACTATCGTGATTACTACCACCTGTGCTATCATCCTATGAAAAGGATTACCCATTTTTCAGTAGGCCTACTTACCTAAAGATGTCCCGGAGTCAAGTTTGCTATCTGACCTGAAATTCTGCTCCGCTGAAAGCATATTGCAATACCCTGTAAACTTGCAGCCGGGTTCAATAGCCAGCTTCCCTACGTTTAAATCGCCGTTTACTCGTGCTGATGCCTTCAGCGATAACAACTCCTGTACTGTAATCTTACCCTCAACCTGTCCGGAAATATCAGAGTTCTTGCAAACCAGCTCACCTTTAATCCTCCCTGTCTCGCCAATTACCACTTTCCCCTTTACCGATAGGTTTCCGATTAGTGTACCGTCAATCCTTAAATCGCCGTTACTGGAAATATCTCCGCTAATTTCGGTTCCTAGGCCAACCAGGTTAATGTTGTTGGCGGTTAGTTCGTTTTCATTAAGTTTTGCCATTTCCAACTATTTTGAGTTCAACATATCTCCTTTAAGGCAGCAAATATATAAATTTATCAAAGCTATTGTTAAATTTTTACTATTGTTTAACCCATTTTTTTCGGCTTGAATAATTGTACACCATTCTCATGAACTTAATTTCAGCCCACATGTTTAACGAGCATACCAAAAATTAATTACTATGAGAAAGTTAATTTTTGCTACCTTTTTGGTTGGCTTGGGAACTATGGTTCAAGCCCAAACATCGTGGCTAAACACTAAAGTGTCGGAGATGAGTTTTTACACCTTGCCCTTTGAATATGAATCGCTGGAACCCATTATTGACAAGGCTACTGTGGAAATTCATTACTCCAAGCATCAGCGCTCCTACTTCGATAAGTTAATTTCGGCTGCTAAAGGAACGGAATATTATAATAAAACCCTAGCCGAAATTTTCGAAGAAATTAACTCGGTTCCTGCTGCTATACGCAACAATGCTGGTGGCTACTTTAATCACATCCTCTATTGGGATGTTCTAAAACCCGGAAATCGTAGTAACACCAGTAAAGAGTTATTGAATGCTATTACTCTTAGTTTTGGTTCTACTGACGAGTTGAAACGACAGGTAACACAGGAAGCAACCAATTTTTTTGGAAGCGGATGGGTTTGGCTTTGTGCTGATAGGAATGGCGGGCTCTTTGTATGCTCAACGCCCAACCAGGACAACCCCCTTATGGCAAATGCCCAAAAAATCGGAACGCCAATTCTGGCAATTGATCTTTGGGAACATTCGTACTACCTGAAATACCAGAATCGAAGGGCTGATTATGTCAATCAATTATGGGATGC
>DCDD01000196.1 GCA_002316235.1 Bacteroidales bacterium UBA1064 | reverse complement strand
ACCTTTTTTTTGATTTACCTTATAAAAAAACATCAGATTGAGGTAATTCATGCCCATCAGCGTCTATCCATTTTAGCTGCCTGTTGGGCAGGATTCATAACAGGAACACCCGTAGTAGCCACTGTTCATGGCAGAGTTAGATTCGACCTTCGCTCATCGTTTTCACGCACGAGAACCTCAAAAATTATTTTTGTAAGCCATCAAGTACTGAAGGTATCAAAATATTACTCTGAAATCAACCACAAATCGGTTGTGATTCCAAATGGGATAAACTTTCAAAAAGTTATACCAAAGCGTATTCCTTATGGAATGGCATACATCAGCCGGATGGATAGCCATCACAAAGAGGTTGTTGACATGCTTATTGGATTAATGCCCGATGTTACAGCCAGCTTCCCTCAGGCAAGCTTATGGATATTCGGTGAAGGAAAGCAGGTTGAATATTTAAAAAAAGTAGCATCCCAACTAAACCAGAGCCTACATAGAGAGGTTGTAAGAATATGCGGGTACGTTGAGAATTTCAACCAGCAGGACATTTTACCCGAGCTGGTGCTAGGGGTTGGAAGAGTAGCTGTAGAATCGCTGGCTAACGGCCTCAACGTAATTTCAATGAACTGTAAAAGAATGGGCAGTATAGTTAACCTACGGAACTATTCGGCATACCGTTTGAATAATTTTGTTGATATAAACGGTATTCCACCCACCCGGGAATCGCTTCTGTCAGAAATCAATAAATTCTTTCAAAATCGAGTTCAGTATAAGGATGAGTCCATCCTCATAAGAGAAAAGGTAATTCAGGAATTTAACATTAAAACAATTACCCTTCAAACTATGAATGTTTACTCCGAGGCAACTCAAAAGCAACTGCAAAAAAACGTTACATCTAGCAGTAGCCACACATGCTAGCTACAGCTGGTGCTTATACGATACTTTCGACTCGGACATTACAAACGAGCTGTAAAATTGCGTGATATTCTTTAACCTCGAAAATCGGTTTATGACAAAGTTATGGTAGTCGTCCATATCGGTACATTGAATTTTGATAAAAAAATCCCAAGTTCCTGAAACGTAGTAGCACTCCATTACCTCGGGCATCACTTTAATTTCCCTCTCAAACTCGTCTATAACCTCCTTTACATGGCTTGAAAGCGACACCGAAATGAATACTGTTAGCTTTTTCCCAAGAATTTTGGGATCGAGCAGTGTTACATACTGCTTGATAATACCTGATTTTTCAAGCTTTTTAATTCGCTCATGAATAGGAGTGGTAGAAAGATGAAGCTTCTCGGATAGCTCCCTGATGGTTACCCTGCTGTTGTCCTGGAGTATGTTTAGCAACTTGCCGTCTATTTCATCAATATTCTTCATGGGAATCAATAAATTTATATGATTTATCTTCAGTAAACATTACTTACTAGGCACACTTAACTGCAAATTAAAGTTGGCTTCGTTTAAGCTTAAGGCTAACATGATCGATAATCAAAAAAGCCTATGACTTCTCCAAAATCTCCATACAAAAATATCAATTTTCTCAATATTTAATTATTTATTAACTTTATTTCTTATTTTTATCAATATTAATAGTCATTTATTATACCAATACTAATTTTGGGAAAATATTTTTTTTACATATTATGATAAAAATAGTTGATTGCGTTTCAAATGCCAAAGCGTTGGAAAATGCTGTAGGCCGTTTCAGGGAAAAGGGCATCATTCTCCCAACGATCAAGCAGCAGCAAAACCCCGAGCTAGTGCCATCAAAGATTCAAGAGCAGCTAAGAGGTATTGGGTTATGGGAAATAAACCCCTTGAATCTTTTCAGGATTACTTGGAAAAACGAACCGAAAGAGAAGGGTGGGCTCTTCGGCGGGGTTAACTTTATTGAGCTGCCTTCGGAGCTTACCGGCGTGAAGGCTCGAATAGTTATGCTTATCGGTAAATGGTTCCCCACGGGTGCACATAAGGTAGGTGCTGCCTATGGCTGCTTGGCCCCCCAAATAACAACCGGGGGTTTTGACCCTACCACACAAAAAGCAGTTTGGCCATCCACAGGCAACTACTGCCGTGGTGGAGCATTCGACTCCAAACTGATGGGTGCCGATTCAGTAGCCATCCTTCCTCAGGAGATGAGCAGCGAACGGTTTACATGGCTTCGCGATTATGTTGGCTCGGAGGTGATTGCGACGCCCGGGTGCGAGTCGAACGTAAAGGAGATTTACGATAAGTGCTGGGAACTTCGCCGTACTAAACCCAACTATATAATATTCAACCAGTTTGATGAATTTGGTAATTCTGCATGGCACTACAACGTTACAGGAAAAGCCATTGAGGAGGTTTTCAGCAACCTTAAAGGTGGGCAAAAAAACCTTGCTGCCTTCGTTTCGGCAACAGGTTCGGCTGGTACCATTGCCGCAGGCGACTACCTGAGAACCATTGCGCCGCATGTAAAAGTCGTAGCCTCCGAAGCCCTGCAATGCCCAACACTTTACTGCAACGGTTTTGGAGGGCATCGAATCGAAGGCATTGGTGACAAGCATGTTCCCTGGATACATAATGTGAAGAATACCGACGTGGTAACGGCCATTGATGACGAGGATTGCATGAGACTTTTCAGGCTTTTCAACGAGCCCGAAGGTAAGTCATACCTTGCCTCCCTGGGTATTCCCATTGAAACTGTAAATACGCTTAACCTGCTTGGCATTTCGGGCATAAGCAACCTGCTCTCGGCAATAAAAACGGCACGCTACTTTGAGATGACATCCGACGATATAATTGTTACCATAGCAACCGATTCTGCCGAAATGTACCTTTCCCGACTTGAAGAGCTGTCCAACGAGCGTGGTGCTTACTCCCAGATTCAGGCAATTAAGGATTACGAGAAATGCCTGCTTGGCGTATCAACCGACTGGATTAAAGAGCTAACCTATACCGACCGCAAGGCTATTCACAACCTGAAGTACTACACATGGGTTGAGCAACAGGGCAAGAATGTTGAAGACCTCAACCAGCTCTGGTACGACAGGAATATCTGGCAAAACCTTTTCAACCAGGTTAGCCGGTGGGATGAGCTGATTGAGGAATTTAACGACAGAACCGGGCTACTTAAGTCCTTTAGATAGCCGCATATTCGACAAAAGGCTTATAGATAATCCGATGAACAGTGCAAAGTATATTTACCGATGCTGTTGCTGTGGAAAGGAGTATGGCGGCTCGTCAGATATTTACCTTTGCCCGTCGTGCAGTAAGCTAAATCAACCCGAAAACCCGCCTAAAGGCGTACTTAAGGTAATCTATGACTACGACTCCATTTGCCAAAACATAGCGCAGCTAGCAGGAAACGGATACATCGATCTTTTACCAATACGCTCACTATCCAGCTTGCCTCAGCTAAAAGTTGGGAAAACCCCTCTTTACAAGTACAGCCGTATGGAGGGGAAAAATCTTCCTTTTACCCTGCTTCTGAAGGATGACTCACAAAACCCTACATTTTCGTTCAAGGACAGAGCTTCGGCATTGGTTTCGGCCTATGCCCTCGAAAATGGGAAAAATGAGATAGTAACCGCATCAACCGGCAATGCAGGCTCATCGCTAGCCGGTATTTGCGCCTCTCAGGGTCAAAAAGCCATTATTATGGTCCCCAAAAATGCTCCTGCAGCCAAGTTGACGCAAATAGTAATGTATGGCGCATCAATTGTTCCTGTTGATGGATCCTACGATCAAGCTTTCGACTTGAGTGTGAAATCATCCGAAACATTTGGCTGGTACAACAGGAATACCGCTTTTAACCCGCTAACCATTGAGGGGAAAAAGACCGTTTCGTTCGAAATCTTTGAGCAGCTGAAGGGCCAGCTGCCCGATAGAATTTTTGTTCCCGTTGGCGATGGCGTTATCATCTCAGGTGTTTACAAGGGATTTGAGGATCTTCTGATGTTGAAGTTGATTGACAGAATGCCTACCATCGTTGCCGTTCAGGCTAAAGGTAGTAGCAATCTTGTTGGTAATCTTTTCACCGATGTTTTTTGTTCGCAAACCAGCCAAACCCTGGCTGATTCCATTTCGGTAGATATTCCCCGTAACTTCTACATGGCCCGTCAATACATTAAAACATACAATGGCGAAGCTGTAACGGTTACTGATGGTGAAATTCTTGAAGCCTCAGCCATTCTGGCAAGAAATACCGGACTCTTTGCCGAACCTGCTGCTTCGGCAGCACTTGCAGGCCTAATATCGTTCTTCAGGCAAAATAAAGTTGAAGGGAATACCTCAAACATGGTTCTGTTAACCGGCAGCGGTCTGAAAGACCTAAAAGCCGTTTCGCCCATTGTTCAATTTCCAAAAGCCATTAAACCAAAAATTGATGCTCTTAAGGAACTTGTTGATACCTGGAAATGAATAGTTTAAGCCAAAATAGTGCATTTTAACCAAAATCAACCAGCTAATAGGCAAACGCAATCCCTTCAAATTAGTAAATTGCAGCTTGTTCCTGGATAAGACAGCTATTCGAGTTCAATCATCTTCTAAAAATCTATGATAACTTTTACGCTAAACTCCAAAATTGTTGAGTTTACAGGAGACCCAAAAAGCAACCTGCTGGTTTTTCTTCGAAATACAATGCACCTTACTGCAGCCAAGGATGGATGTTCCGGACAGGGTGTATGTGGAGCATGTTCAGTTGAAGTTGACGGTAAGATTAAAATGGCCTGCCGAACAAAAATGGGAGACATTGAGGGATCGGTTGTCTTCACCCTCGAGGGGCTCGATGAAACATTTAGGAAAACGTTGGGTCGAAATTTTGCCCTCAGGGGTGCCGTTCAGTGTGGTTTCTGCTCACCTGGTATGATTATGAGGGCAAAGGGGCTTTACAACCAAAACCCAAAACCCTCCAGGAACGAGATTATAAGAGCAATAACCCCTAACCTTTGCAGGTGTACCGGATACGTTAAAATTATTGATGCTATAGACGCCTCATTTAAAGAACTTGCAGGCGAGTTAGAACCTACTGTCGTTGCCGAAGCAAAAATTGGAGAACGCTATCCAAAGTACCAGGCCGAAGCAACAGCTCTGGGCGAGAGGCCCTTTGTTGACGACTTACGGATAGACGGAATGCTTTTTGGCGCATTGAAATTCTCCGACCATCCACGTGCCGAGATACTCAGCATTGATGTTGCCCCTGCTATGAGCATTGATGGGGTGGTAGGAATATACACTGCAAAGGATATACCGGGTAACCACTTCAGCGGGTTGGTATTTCAGGATTGGCCGCTGATGGTTGGTAAAGGTGAAACAACACATTACATTGGCGATGTAGTAGCCAGTGTTGTAGCCACAACTGAGGAGACAGCACGCAAAGCTGTAGAGCAAATCAGGGTAACCTACAGGGTTTTTAGCCCGGTAACCGATATTCATCAAGCCATACTTCCTAACAGTCCGAATGTTCATACTGAAAGGTCAAACGTGCTGGAAACCTGCACAATACGTTTTGGTGAGGTGAAAAAAGCATTCGAGGAAGCAGCCTACATTTCATCAGATGTCTATGAAACACAGCGCATAGAGCATGCATTTCTGGAAACTGAAACAGCGTTGGCATTACCCGATGGTGATGGTGTAAAGTTGTATAGCCAGGGGCAAGGAGTTTACATAGACAGAAGTCAAATTGCCAAATTTCTTGATATTCCCGAGGAAAAGGTAAAAGTTGTTCAGGTTCAGAATGGAGGAGGGTTTGGAGGTAAGGAGGACCTAACCGTGCAGGGGCATGCCGCCCTGTGTGCCTATCTCTCCGGAATGCCGATTAAGATTCATCTGAATAGGGAGGAATCGCTGAGAATGCATCCTAAGAGGCATCCTGTGTGGATGAAAATGAGCTTGGCTTGCAACTCAAAGGGAAAATTCACGGCGCTTAAACTTGATGCTATTGGCGATACCGGAGCTTACGCCTCGGTGGGAACAAAGGTAATGGAACGCGTGGTGGGGCACGCCACAGGGGGATACACCATTCCGGCTGTTGACATATCGGCCAAAACTGTTTACACCAACAACATCCCATCAGGAGCTATGCGAGGTTTTGGAGTACCCCAGGTAACCTTTGCCCTGGAGAGCTGTATTGATGATATTTGCCGACAGGCAGGTTTCGACAGGTGGCAAATTCGCTTTGACAATGCTCTGGAGAATGGTGCTAAAACCGCTACTGGACAGATTTTAAGTGGTGTAGGATTGAAAAAGTGCCTTTTAGCAGTTAAGGATGACTTCATCTCGGCAAGGTTTGCAGGCATTGCCGCAGGACTTAAAAATACCGGCGTAGGCAACGGTATGGTTGACGATAGCGAGGTACTCATAAAGATCATTTCGGGTAAGCGTGTTGAAATTCACCATGGCTGGTCGGAAATGGGACAGGGAGTTCACACCATGGCAATTCAGACACTTCATCAGGAAACCGGTATAGACCCTTCGATTGTTGAAGTAATAGTAAACACCGAAGCCGGTGTTCCAACGGGTATGACAACCTCCTCAAGGGCTACCGCACTTGTTGCCAATGCCTTAATCAACGCTTCCGCAGCTCTTAAAGCCGATTTAGCTGAAGCTTCACTCGAACAGCTGGCAGGGAGAACCTACAGGGGCAAATTCGTCTGCGACTGGACGAGTAAACCGGGTGCCGAAACCGAAAACCCCGTTGTTCATTTTGCTTATGGGTATGCAGCCCAAGTGGCAATCCTTGATGATGAGGGACGTTTAAGAAAACTAGTTGCCGCCCACGATGCCGGTAAAATTATGAACCGCATGCTCTTTGAGGGTCAAATTGAAGGTGCCCTGCACATGGGAATGGGCTACGCCCTCACCGAAGATTTCCCTATGAGCGAAGGCTATCCTACCAGCTACAAATTCAACGATATTGGAATCATAAGAGCTAACGAAATGCCCGAGTTAAAGGTCATAGGAATTGAGGAAGCCGATCCTGTTGGCCCTTATGGTGCAAAAGGAATTGGTGAAATTGGCTTAGTACCCACCGCTGCAGCTATTGCAAATGCATTAATGGCCTACGATGGGATAAAGAGGACAAAGCTACCCATGAGAAGGTCCAGGATAAAGGATAAAGGATAAAGAATAAAGAAATGGCTCAATTTAAAGAAAATGTTTTTCCCCGATAACCATAACGAAATCATGAATAGTAATCTTTGCGTTCTGTAATATCTTTTTGTGCTTTGTGGTTTCTAGTATTATTTAACCACAAAGTTCACAAAGAAAAGTTTAACAAACTTATCATATAGAGTGATAATCGGTATAACAACATTATTTTTTTAATAGAGCCAAAGAGATAAAGGGTAAAAGAAACCTTCGGCTAAAAGGGTTTACCCTACAACAGGTGTTACAGTGAGTAGTTCGGCTGGCTCACTATAACACCTGCCGAGCTGCTCAGGACAGGCTTTTATAGCTTCTCATGGATTATAAGTTTTGAGACACATAAAAATTACATAAACGATGGCCATACTGCTAAAGAACGCAACATACATTGAGTGGCAAACGCTTGAATTCAGGAAAACTAACATTTTGGTAAAGCCAGGGAAAGTTGATTTCTTTGATCCGGCAAGCATTCCTACTGGGGTTGATGAGGTAATAGACTGTACGGGAAAGTTGGTTACCAAGTCGTTTGTTGTGGGGCACCACCATGCATACTCCGCCCTATCGCGCGGGATGAATCCACCCCGAAAAACGCCCACCAACTTTTACGAAATTTTAAAGTATGTATGGTGGACCCTCGATAAATGCCTGTCAACCGAAATGGTTGAGTATAGCGGACTTGTTACAGCCATGGCGTGCGCCAAAGCTGGCGCAACATTTGCCATTGACCACCATGCCTCACCTAATGCTGTGAGCAATTCGCTTAGTACGCTTGCCAGCGCATTTGAAAAGGTTGGCGTCAACCATCTGTTATGCTACGAAATAAGCGATCGTGATGGAGAGTTAATCGCCCAGCAGGGATTGGAAGAGACCGACCGCTACCTGGACAAACACCAGGGATTAGTGGGACTACATGCCTCGTTTACACTGGGTGATAAAACACTTAC
>DCDD01000101.1 GCA_002316235.1 Bacteroidales bacterium UBA1064 | reverse complement strand
GCATGCTTGTGGTTGGGGTTAACATTTGGTTGGGTCTTAGTGGCATAGGGGCCAAGAATAGTGATGTTGCTGAACTTTGCAGAGGTTAGTGGAGTATTTGATGAGCCGTTTGCATCGTTATCGGATTCAAACCCGTTGGATGCATCGGACTTGTCAGCTTCCTCAGGACCACGAAGGATTAAACCATACTGAACATTTCCGCTAAAGCCATTGTCGGTGTCAAAATCGTCATCACCACCACGGTACGAAACCAGGTACTTGGCATTTACGGTTCCGCCAAACCACTCGAAAGAGTCATCGCGGCCAAAAGAAACCTGAACGTGTTCAATTACAGTTCCACTTCCTACGCCCCCCAAGGTAAGGCCGTTAATTTCATTTCCGCTGGAAACCTCGTATCCTGCAAACTCTATGCGAACATACTGAAGCGATCCGGAGTTGTCGGCAGGATCAGTACCCCCGTAAATAGCGCCGGTTCCTCCTTCAATCTCAGCCTCACCACCGGTAATATTAATAGGAGCCTTGCCACAAATTATTATTCCTGCCCAGTCGCCAGGTTTTCTCTGACCGGCCGGTTTATCGCTAGTAAATACAACAGGTCTATCTTGTGTTCCATTGGCCATAATTTTACCGCCACGCTCAACTATCAGCGCTGCCTTGGTGTCGCTTAAACCCTTAATTAGCGCTCCCGGCTCAATGGTAAGCGTAACCCCATTGTTCACGTAAACAAACCCTTCCAGCATGATAGTATCGTTTGCCGACCAGGTTGTGTTGGCTGTGATATCGCCAGAAACCGTTACCTTTTGTCCTGTGGGAGGCTTGGGTTCGTCTTCATCATCATTACATGATGCCATGCCCAGACCAAGTAGGATTGCCGCAAAGGCTAAACCCTTTGTGCTTGTTAAGAGACTCATTTTTTTCATTTTGATTGATTTTAGAATTATCTGGCACAAAAGTAGGGCTGAGCAGCTAAAGCGCAGCTAAGCAAAAATTACCCTTTCATTAGCTGTTTGTTAGGTATCTGTTAACAGGGAAGTGGTAGTGTTTCTAGAATGAAAAAGCCACACCTGGGTGAAGGTGTGGCTTAGTGGTGAACTTAGCTACGATGAGTTACTCTACTCAGCAATGGGTTCCAGCTCAATCTTTATCTTCAGTGTAGGGTTGATAGTTTTATTTATGTCAACCTTTACAACTGAAGTAGAATAGGAGATAAGTTCGGCACTAAGGTTTTCGAGTTTCTCCGGATTAACTTGTATGCTGAAGTTCCCATCAAAATCGGAGTAGCAAGTTGTGCTTCCATCAGTTTTGACGGCAACCCCTGCCAGTGCCTCCCCTGTATGCTTGTCGGTAACTTTCCCGTTAATGGTGATTGACTTAACGGGCAAGCTGGTTGTGCTTTCACCTTTTGTTTTATCATCAGTGGTTGCTCCAAAAACATTCAAGGTTAAAGCAGCTATTAACAGCACTAGAATTCTTTTCATGGGTATTTGTTTTACTTTTGTTTCTGAAGCAAAGGTAGTATGGTGGTATTTCCTTACCATTATATCAATATGATTAAAATGTTAAGTTGATGTTAAACAGGTTTTGGTGCTAAAAATTCAGTGAAAAGCCCAGGCTAAATGTTATCCCGGGCTGCATTTCCCTACTGCTCAAGTTTAAATCACCTCCATCAGCCTGTTTAAACGCTTGGTACTTGATGCTCTTTTGATTCAAGAGATTTTTGATACCTGCTTTTATTTCCATTTTGCTGCCAATTCCCTTGCTGGCGGTGAAGTCAACCAGGTGGCTATGTTTTTCGGTGATATCGGGGATGTCCTGGTTGGAGTTTTGGAATGGTAGCCCCACAGCTATAATCCTATCACCTATAAGATTATACTGCAACGATAGATTTAGCTTATGCTTGGTGTTGCTGTAAAACACTGCTGCATTAACCAGGTAGGGCGATTGTCCCTGCATGGGTCTATCACGAAATATGGAGTTTGCAGGAAAGTTTACCCGACTGTATATGTATGAGGCATTAAGCACAGCGCTGAAATCCTTTAGCAGGGGAATAAACTCAAGTGATTTTCGTAGTTCAACTTCTGCTCCTGCGCTTTGGGCATTATCTGCATTATCGTAGGTAAATGTTAAGCGGTTTCCGGCGGGTCTGAACACCGATTCAATTGAGGATGTAAAGTGCTTATAGAAGATTCCTATAGAAATAATTTCACCGGCATTCGGGTATAGCTCGTAGCGGAAATCGAAGTTCCACACATATGCGTTTTTTAGATTTACATTTCCCACGTAATCGGCTTCCTCGTCAAAGTTGTAGAAGTAAAATGGTGCAATTTCCCTAAATTCTGGGCGATTAACGGATAGCCCGCCGGCTAGACGCAGCAAATTTTTCTCATTGAAGTTGTAGGTAAGGTTCGCCGATGGGAAAATATCTATGTGGTCGAGTTTAACGTCAACGGGCTTGTTGTACATGTCGTAGCTGTTGAGGCGCATGTTGTTCATTTCGAATCTCGCTCCTCCGTAAAATCTCAGCTTTTGGGTTATATTCGTGTTGATGGTCAGGTATCCTGCAAGGAGCAGGTTGGTGGCGTCGTATGAGTCTGATCTGGAAGTCATCTCCTTTAGTATAAAACCGCTTGGGGTAGTGTTGATGTTTTCCAGGCTAAAAATTGTTTCAACCGGAAGCCAGACCGATTCGGTGTAGGAGACATTTTTGGCGAAACCTAGTATTCTGGCGTCAAATGTTCTATTTTTATATTCAGAATAAAGTCCGGTTTTAATAACAGGTTTCCAGCTCCCAATTTTTATTTTAGCTTCGTAGTTTGTCCCTGCAGTGGCTATGTATTCGTGAAGGTTCATGAATAGCCTGCCGGCGTCGCTCACTGAAGGTGTTAACCCAACTGAGGCATAGTATTCGTTGTAGTGGGGAAGTAGCGGCTCAGACTGTAGGGTGGTTCGAAGTTGTTTTAAGTCGGGTTCGTTACGTCCCGAGTAGGCAAATCCTAAAACCCAGTCAAGGGTATTATCCGAGTTGCTGCCCAGCTTATGCTCTCCACCCAGCTGTCCGGAGTAGGTTATCCTGCTCATGTATTTATCCTGGTATGACCGGATGGTATAACCTTCATAGCCATTTAGCCCATTCCGAATAACGGCAGTATTGTTTCCCATCAGGTTGAAGAGATTTCTAAACTCGATTTTTGTTCCTTTTCCAGGGAACAGCGACCAGTTATGTAGAATCCCCAGCCTGACCGAGCGGGAGTATGTGCTGTCGGTATAGTTATAGCTGTATGGAGGAATTTCGCCTGGGTTAAGCTGCACCTGGTAACCTTTGTTTACCAGCTCATCGCTACTGTAGGTATGGCTGTAGCTTATGGATGTTATGTTGCCCAGCAAACGGTTACCCTTTTGAATTTTTCTGCCAAAGCTGAAGTTGAGCTTTTGCTCGGGAAAAGCGCTTACACCTTTTGGTGCCCAGCTGGTGTTTAGCCTTTTTCCCAAATCGGCCAGCTCAGCATCAGGGTAACCTTTTATGGAATTTGGAAATCCTGAGGGTAGGTTTCGGGTTCCGCCATCCACCCCTAACCAATCTGTTTTCCCGGTGGTTATGAGCTGAAAATCGCCATAGTGTGCCCGGGTATTGTAACCCGTTGTGTAGCTTATGCTCATGAAGTTGCTTTCGGGCATATTTTTGGTAAAAATTTTAATGAATCCACCGGTAAAATCGGCCGGTAGCTCAGGCGACATGCTCTTGGATACCATCATGTTATCAATCATGGCGCTGGGAATAACATCAAACGAGAAGGCTTTTTGATCGGTCTCGCTCGAAGGCGTTGATGCGTTGTTTATCCAGACGCTGTTGTATCGCTGGTTCAGCCCCCTAACTACGACAAATCTATCATCAATTATTGAAGCTCCCGGGACACGACGGATAACCTCGGAGGCATCCTTATCCTGTGAATTGTTTATTTGCTGCGCCGATATGCCTGTTGCCACCATTAGGCTCGCCTTTATAGAGCTAATCATGGCTAGGTTGGTGCTGGTTTTTCGGGTGGCTGTTACCGTAACACCCTCCAACTCAGTAGTGATTTCCTCAAGCTCTATGCTAACGGTGGTGGTTTTATTGGCTTCAACCCTTATCCCATCAAGTATTGTTGGCTTATAGGATATAAATGATGCCTGGACGCTGTAAATTCCCGGCTCCAAATTTTCCAGCTTAAACTTTCCGTCAAAGTCGGTAATGGTACCCTTAAAAGTACCCTCGATGATAACGCTGGCCCCTACCAGGGTTTCGTCTTTTCCCATATCGACAACCGTTCCCACAATAGATCCGGTCTGGGCCGATACTGATGTTGCAAGTAAGAAACATAGAAGAGTGAACAAATAGGCTATTCGTCTGTTATTAGTTCTCATAGTTTATAAACGGTGGTTTATATTTTTTGCTGCAAAGAAACTGGTAAACTTCAACCTGAAGATTAACGCAACTTTAATATATTGTTAACCGCCATCAGGAATGAGGCCGGTTTTTTTAATGTTAAATTAACTTTACCATTTTATTTTATAAATATCTTTGTATCACCATAAAATGCTTAAAACGGGATAAATGAGTAAACCTGGTTACCGAATTCTTATTGTAGATGATGAGCCCGACATTATTGAGTTTTTAAGCTACAACCTGACCAAGGAGGGCTATGAGGTTGATACTGCTACAAATGGAAGGCGGGCTATAGAGAAAGCAACAGAATTCAGTCCCGATCTTATTTTGCTTGATGTCATGATGCCCGATATGGATGGAATTGAAACTTGCCAGGAGTTACGGGCAAATCCGTTAACAAAAGACTGCCTCATTGCTTTTTTAACTGCACGTAGCGAGGACTATAGCCAGATAGCAGGCTTTGACGCAGGGGGCGACGACTACATTTCAAAGCCAATTAAGCCCAAAGTGCTAATTAGCCGTATTAAGGCCCTGCTTAAACGATCTGGCTCGCTGGAGGAAGCACCTGAACCAACACCCGAAATTCCTGAGGAGGGAATCTACATCAACAGGGAACGGTATCTTGTTTACCTCGACGGCAGGGAGCTGGTTCTTCCAAAAAAGGAGTTCGAGCTGCTGGCCCTGCTTCAAAGTAAACCCCAAAAGGTTTTTACCCGTGATGAAATTTACCAGGCAATTTGGGGCGACGACATTGTTGTGGGTGACAGAACTATCGACGTGCATATTCGCAAGCTGCGCGAGAAGCTTGGAGACCAATACATTAGAACGGTAAAGGGTGTTGGATACAAGTTCACCGTCTAGGCTGCATCTCCCCAGGTAGCTATAAGGGAAATTTCTTGGAAGCAACCTAAATTAATTTTACCTATATGGAGCTTTTTTCGTGGAAAAACGACTACAGCGTTAAGGTTGGAAGCATTGACTCCGATCATCAGAAGCTGTTCGACATTATTAACTCACTGTTTACTGCCATGTCGAAGGGTGAGGGCAGGCAGGTTATCTCCGGTTTGGTTAAAGAGCTGCAGAGCTACACCATTTACCATTTCAACCGGGAGGAGACATTTTTCAGGGTTACCAGCTACCCCAATGCTGCCAACCACCTTGAGCAGCATAAGATTTTTGTTAGCAAGGTGAAAGAGTATAAGGAAAAAGTTGACAAGGGAAACAATGACTTTTCGCCCGAAATGTTGACCTACCTAAAGGATTGGTTGCTTAACCATATCCTTGTTACCGACAAGGCCTACTCTGACCACTTCACAAAGAACGGCATTGTATAGAATCCACTCTCCAACAAGGGAGGGGGTATTCTTTAAGCTACAATTTTTCTTACCACAGCTAATTTTAGGCTGATAATGGGAAGGATTATACACTTTGAACAGGGTATCAATATTTCAGATTCTTCTAATTTCAACCAGGAGTGGTAATTTTATATTAGTAGCATTACGGTTATAATTTGATATTTTCTACCTTTCTTTCAACTATTTTCAAAAAGAATATTTGCCATGGAGCTAATTTCGTGGGAAAGCAACTACAGCGTTAAGGTTGGCAGCATAGATGCCGATCATAAGAAACTTGTGGAAATACTCAACTCGCTTTTTATGGCCATGTCGAAGGGTGAGGGGAGTAAGATTATCTCCGACTTAGTTAAGGAACTTCAGCGTTATACAATTTACCATTTTAGCAGGGAAGAGTCTTTTTTTAGGATTACCGGCTACCCGAATACCCAAAAACATATTGAGGAGCATAAGCAGTTTATTGGTAAGGTGAAAGAGTATAAGGAAAAAATTGACAAGGGAAACAATAACTTCTCGTCCGAAATGT
>DCDD01000024.1 GCA_002316235.1 Bacteroidales bacterium UBA1064 | reverse complement strand
GAGCTCTCAAGCCGTTTGGCCGCTTTGTCGAAGGTGCTTAAGCCAGCAGCCTCCCAGTCAAAATGAGAACCGGTTATGGGGTCTAAACTTCGGCGGTAAACCTCAACACCCTGTGCGTTGGTAACGTATATCAAAGCTGAAAGGCTTGCCTGCTTGTAACTGCCCGATTCTCCGGTTTTAGCAGTTGAGGCCTCAATGGTAATGGCAAAATCTGCATCGGATGTTTTTTCGGCTATCGGGAATCCCTCATCGGTGACTTTACGCTTTATGGCTTCGGCCAGAACGTTCTTTTGAGCGGGCTTGTCGAACAGCATTTCCCTGGTTACTACCGAAAATGTAGGCTTATCAATTCTTATTGAGGTTTCAACCGAAGGAACCTGAAATCGGGATAGAAGCTTACGCAAGTCAAAGTCGGTGGTGGCCTCCTGAACTATTGCGCTAAAGTCCAGCACAACGGCTATTTTTTCGACATTGCGTGAGGAGCTGACACGATCGACCGAAAAACAAGCTTTGCCATCACTACCGGTAATACTCTTGTTCATCAGCATTGGCTTTTCGGAGTAGCTTGCCCTAAGAGGCATTCCCTTTTGGGGAATACCAATACGATTGGTAACGCTGTAGGTTAACGAGCCGGCAGGAATTGGTTGTCCCATTCGTGCCAAAACCTCGGAAGGTCCGTTAAGCAGCAGGTTATTCAAGGTTTCGGTAAGCAGCTGGATTAGCTCATTTCCCAGAAAGATCTCCCTTCCCTGGTAGCTGGCAGTAACCGATTCGGCGAAGTATGGTTTGAGAGTCTCCAGTGCCCTAACTACCTGGAGCAGGCAGGTTCTGTAATCACCATTTTCAGCACTTTTCAATGCTTTATCATAGTAGTCGAGCGAGAGCGAAGCTGCTTTTGCCTTTTTCTCATCTGAAATTTTCCGGTAGGTTTCTTTCGAAAGGCGGTAGTAAACCCAGTAGTTTTGTGAATCCTCCCATGCTTCGGCCATCTCATATCCTTCAAGTTCCTTTTGAGCTTCGGCACGTATGCTTGCCGAGTAATCCTCGTAAAAATTTTGCTGGGTTTCAAAGGCGCTTATCACGGAGTTAGACGATATCTTTACCGAAATCTCGCTTGCCATATCAGCCAGTGCATTTTGTTTGGCAGCTTGTTGGTAATCGTTTGGGCTGCCTATTTTAGGGGCAGAACCTATACCAACGTAGTAAATTGAGGAGGTTGGGCGATTTTGTACCCACGATGGGGACGGAATTGTATCAACAGATTTTTTTGTTCCGCTACATGCAGCCAGCAACAATATGATGGAGGCAAGAGCAATCGTCGAGTAGCTGTTTTTAACCATAGTTTTTACTGTTCGGGATTATACCGGTTTATTCGTTCGGAAACCTGTTTGGACAGGGCAGCAATGGCCTTGTCGGTTAGCTGGTCAACTGAGGATATTTCCCTGCGGGCCTGTAGCATTTTTTGAAGTGCAGAAACATCGGTCGGGTTGTCGGATACAAAATCTTTTGGTGAATCCTTATTAATATTTTCCCAATATCCGGGGACAAGCTTTTCGGGCTTGCCGTTGAATACAGCATAGGTGGTTTCATCTGCTTGCTGGCTTCGGGCAATATCGGAAACCATCACGGCACCGGTCTCGGTTGATGTAAGCTGAAATTTCAGCGAGAAAGTTACCCGGTTCTGAATGCTGTAAACCTCGTAGGAAACCTTTTTATACTCCACCTTGTTCTCCGTTTCACCTGTTACGGGATTTTTCACCTTGGTTACCTCTTTAAGGTAGCCTCGCTTGTCGGATTTATTCAGACGGCCAGCATCCTGCTTACATTCAAGCACCTCGCCTGTTAGAATTGCTTTTGCAGCCAGTATTTTACCAACTTCAATGTCCGAGCCTTGTGTAAGGCTACGTTGTTGTTCCTCGATGATTTGTATGGTATTATCGGAGTCAACAATTTTAACGAAGGGGTTGTTAAGGGTATTTACTGAAGCAACCACCGAACTTTGTATGCGTTGGGTCAGGGCTTTAGTGCAGTAACCCCCTGTAAAATTGTTGACCTTTATGGTTATAATGGCTTTTTGGAGGGCATCACCCATCAGCATGGCGGCATCCTTGTAGCTGCCAAATTCGGTTACTATCTGGTTAAAATTTCCGTAGGATTTTCGGTAGTAACCACTTTCCATCAGCTGTTTCCCCTGTCGGTATAAGGGCTCACATTTAGATACCTTCAGCATTTCCTTCACGTTTCCATAGTCGGGTTCCAGCTTCTTAATCTCATCAAGCAGGGCTTCAGCTTGCTGAAACTTTTCAGCATCCATCTGCTGCTGGGCTTGAGCATACAACGTTTCAATATATCTAGGTTTGGCATCCTTGAAATAATCGGTAGCCCTACTATTAACCATTAGCTCAACGCCTAGCGAGGATGTTCGTTTACTAAAATCCACCGCATCAAGGTAGTCGTATACAGCTTCCTTCAAATTGTCCGATTCGTAAGCGGCTATTGATTTGTAGCACTTTTCATCAATCACTTTCTGACCTGTTCGTTTAAGCCCAACAATTGCATCCAGGTTGTCACGTTTCGAGGTTAGCGATTGGATGTACGATTCGGCTGCTAGCTCCCAAAGTCCAGCTTCCTCATACTTAATGCCTCGCTTGAGGTATTTTTTAGATACGCACCCTGTGCTGGCAACCAACAGGGCCAGAGTCGAAATTAAAATTATCTTTTTCATATTTAGCTGCACTAATATGAACCAATATGGAAAAACCTTTCTAGCGTAAAGTTAAGGAAATATGATATACCCGCAATGTTGGGTAATGATAAATTCAATTTTTTTACCTTTGATAGGTTGTAGTGGAATGATATTTTAAGGAGCTTAGCAGGCTATGTATAGTTTTTCTGCATGTGCGTTTTCTCATTTTATAAGCAGTTTGAAGGGTAAAATGCGCCAAGGTTTGCCTGGTGTAGAGGCACAGCTGTTGATGTCGCCCTCCATTCGTAAAAACGTGAATGGAAATAGCAGCTCAAATGGGCAAACCCGTCAAAGTGCAGTGCTAATCCTATTCTTTCCGGACGAAGATGAGACAAGGTTGGTTCTCATCAAAAGGCAAACCTACGAAGGGCTTCACAGCGGACAAGTGAGCCTTCCGGGTGGCAAATGGGAGGAAGTTGACGGATCGCTGGAACAAACCGCTCTGCGGGAGGCATTTGAGGAGGTAGGTGTGAATCCTGAAAGGGTGGAGCTGGTTGGCAGGCTAACGCCTTTGTTCATTCCGGTTAGCAACATGATGGTGCAGCCAGTGGTGGGGTTTACGCCCGAGAAACCAGATTTTCATCCCAACCTACAGGAAGTTGACTACATCATAACCGTACCGGTGGAGCAGCTTTTTGACCAAAAAAATAAATCGGTGAGGGTTATATCGGTTAATGGTTCACCCATAACAGCTCCCTACTATAATGTGAATGGCGAGTTTGTGTGGGGTGCAACAGCCATGATTCTGGCAGAACTTGAAGCGGTTGCTTCCCGAAAGTAGGTCTATGGGGCTTTTGGCTTGGAGGTAGTGGTAGATTAATTTGGAGAGGCTACTGCTTAGGTCCAAAAAGGTTGATATGGCCCATTTTCTCCACCTTGGTTTTTAAGTACACCTCGTTGAAGGGGTTTGATGGGATAACCAGGGGAATATTTTCAACAATTTTTAAACCGTAACCCTCGAGACCCCTCATCTTTTTCGGATTATTGGTAATGAGCTTCATGTTGCTAACACCAACCTCGTGGAGGATACTGGCTCCTACGCCATAATCGCGTTCATCGGGTTGAAAGCCCAGCTCGATATTTGCTTCAACGGTGTCCAGCCCTTCTTCCTGTAGCTTGTAGGCGTGAATTTTGTTGAACAGGCCAATTCCTCTGCCCTCCTGGTTTAGGTAAACCAAAACTCCTTTTCCCTCATGTTCAATCATCTGCATGGCGCGGTGTAGCTGCGGTCCACAGTCGCATCTGTAGGAGCCAAATATATCACCAGTAACACAGGAGGAGTGGACTCTTACCAGTATAGGCTCGTCGGCCTCCCATTCCCCCTTGATTAGGGCAACATGTTCAAGTCCATTTGATTTCTGGCGGAAGGGAATAAGGTCGAAGTAGCCGAACTCGGTAGGAAGTTTAACCTTGAAACCTCTCTCGATGATGGTTTCGGAATGGAGCAGGAAGGCAATAAGGTCTTTTATGGAAATTATTTTTAGGTCAAATTTTTTTGCAATCTCGAGCAGCTGCGGGAGTCTGGCCATAGTTCCATCGTCATTCATAATCTCCACCAGCACTCCTCCCGGTGTTAACCCTGCCAAACGGGTGAGGTCAACGGCCGCCTCGGTATGTCCTGGCCTTCTAAGTACGCCTTTGTCCTTAGCCCTGAGGGGAAATATGTGGCCTGGGCGTCCCAAATCTTCAGGGGTTGTGCTGGGGTTAACAAGAGCCTTGACGGTTTTTGCCCTATCGGATGCCGATATCCCTGTGGTGCAACCATGTCCAAGCAAGTCAACAGAAACGGTGAATGCGGTGTTGTGGGGGGCAGTGTTCCTATCAACCATAAGGTCGAGTTCCAGCTCATCGCATCGTTTCTCAGGTAGAGGAGCACAAATTAAACCCCTCCCGTGCTTGGCCATGAAGTTGATAATTTCGGGAGTAATAAGTTCTGCTGCCGCAATGAAATCGCCTTCGTTCTCCCTGTCTTCGTCATCCACCACTATGATAACTTTACCCCTACGAATTTCCTCCAGCGCTTCTTCAATGGTGTTGAGCTTTATGGAGCTATTGTCCTCTTTGATCATTTCTTGATGTGTATTTTTCGAAACTCGTTTGCAAAAGTAGCTTTTTGGAGCAATAAATATTCCGGACAATTGTCATGTTTCTCTTTTCGATTTGTCCCATTTAGGGTTGTGCTTATGTTGAATAAACTTAAAGAACCCAACAATTTCTGAAATGTTCATTAGGATTGCATAGTAGGGTAGGAACATGAGGTGGGGTATTGCCTTTCTGTTTCGTGCCAAATGGCCAAATAGACCCAGCAGAAAAAAGGAGAGCAGGATTACTAGGGTGAGCAGGTAAAACGGATTTTCTGATTCGGCTGTAATGATGATGGCGTTGAAAAAAGGAAGGAGAAAAAGACAAGCTGGAGCAAACGCCCAGCGAAGCACCTTATGGGAAAAATACTTAAAGGTATAACCGGGGTGGGGGAATGGGTTAAGAAGCTGCAGGTTGCGAAAAAGGAATTGAAATCCCCCCGCAGCAATTCTGACTTTACGCTTCATCTCCTCGCTAAAGTTGAGCGAACCATACTCGCTGGCAGCTGCATATCTTGAGTACTTTACCCGGTTACCACCCAGGATAATACGTGAAGAAATCTCAAAATCGTCAAGCAGCGTGTCGGGGGGTATTGGGGTAAAAAGTTCGGTTTTTATGGCAAAGAGCTCACCTGCCGCGCTTATGGTTGATCCGGTTGCTGACTCCATGCTTTTAATAAATGATTCGTACCTCCAGTAAATCCCTTCACCGGCTGAGGTTGGATTACCATTCTTACTGTTTAGTATTCTTTTCTCACCGGCAACTCCACCCGTTTTTGAGTCGGTGAGCGGTTTTACAAGTTCAATAAGCGAGTTGGGTTCAACAATGGTATTGGCGTCTGAAAAAACGGTAACCGGGGTTTGCACCAGCTTCATAGCCCTGTTGATAGCCTCAGCCTTACCCAACCTTTCGGTATGGTGAATGATGCTAACTTCCGGGTAATCTTTTAGCACCTCTTCTGTCCCGTCAGTTGAACCATCGGTTACCCATAGCTGGAAGACTTTTTCCGGTGGGTAGTTTAGCTGGTTGATGTTGGCAATTTTCTGCGACACCACAGCTTTCTCGTTGTAGGCAGCCACAACCATGGTTACCGCAGGCAGCTCTTCGGCTGAACTCTCCATGTTGGTTGCGGTGGAACGAGTCCATGAGTATATCTTTGCGGTAATCCAGAGTAGAAAGGTGTACCCGGCATAGGTGTAAAGTAGGATGAAGGCGAGAAGCCAAAATATCCAGATGCTCGTAGCCATCAAATCAAGCGTTGGTAAAAATTAGTAAGCTCCTTGGCCAGGTGGGTTGCATCAAAATGGCTGAAGGCAAATTCCTGTGCATTTTTAGAGATATAGCTTGCAGTTTCGGGTGAGCTTAATAGCCTGCAGACAGCTTGGGCAAATTCGTCGGGGGCATCGGCTATGAGTAGGTGTTCGTTGTTAACAGCCTTTATACCCCTTGAAGCCATGCTTGTTGCCACAATTGCTCTTCGGAGGAACATGCCCTCGATAATTTTCACCCGTATTCCACTTCCCGAGAACAACGGGGCTATCATAACGGGATAGGCGCTGAGGAATGTGGCCGAATCGGCAACCTGTCCGTAAAAGACAATATTTCTTTCCATCATAAGCCGCTCGGCCAACTCGCTGGTGGCGTTTCGCCCGGCAACGTAAAATTCAACTTCGGGAATTTCGGATTGTATCCTTGGCCAAACCCAGTCTATGAACCACATCAGGGCTTCGATGTTGGGCATCCAGTCAAGCGCTCCAATGTAGCAGAGTGATGGTTTATCGGGAGGGGTTGACTCCAGTGGCTGTTGTGGCGGAAAATACCCGGCAGGACAAACCACAGCGGGTTTGCTTAAGCCATTAGTAGTAAACCACTTGTAGTCGGGATCGCTGATGGCAACCAGGGCATCAATGTTGCTGTTTATATGTCTTTCAATCCGGGCTATACGTCGAGCCAGGAGGTTGAAGTACCATGCCCTTAGCTTGTTGCTTTCCTCGTTAGCCAAAGTTTCCCAAATATGATGCTCTACATTGTGGGCCCGCAAAACAATTTTACCGCTAAAGTGCTTTCGGATGGTTTTAACGTAGGGGTAGAGGTAGAGTCCCTCCAGCTGAACTATATCAAACTCGTTGCTGCGAAGGGTTTTAAGAATTATTCGTTTAAACGTTTTGCTGAAGTATCGTTGGATATTGTATGGTCTTCGGGTGAACAGGATGTTGTAAAAATACCCAAAAGGGGTTGTGGTCAGCGGTATGCTCAGGATTTCGAAGTTAATCTCGGAGAGAAGAGATTCCGGGATTCGCTCAATAGAGCTGGGGTGCTTGGGGGTGCTGAGCGTGAGTACGGTTACCGTGTTTCCTGCCTTCACAAGTCCTATGCACATGTTAAGGGTGGCCAGAGTTCCACCGTCCACTGGAGGGAATGGCGGTTTATGCGCTAGAACCAGTATTCTCATTGCCGTATGAATATAGCTCCTATGAGGGAGATGTTAATTGCCTGTGGTTACTTGTTGCTTTTTGCCTTCCGGCCAAGTCGAAGTATCTTTTTGAGTTTTTCGGTGTAGAAATCGGCATTCATTAGCGAAGAGTCGTTTGTAGCCTTGTAGGATAGAAAGATTCCCAAGGGTAGCAGTATGAATGATGAAACCCACATGCCCAGGCCGGGACTCCAGACCAGCTCTCGGGCAAACTTTTCTCCGGTAATGGTTATTATGTAGTATGCGATAAAGAAAAGAACCGAAATTACCACCGGCAT
>DCDD01000008.1 GCA_002316235.1 Bacteroidales bacterium UBA1064 | reverse complement strand
TTCTACTCGCCCTCATGCAGCAGGTGGCTCACGTTGACTGCAATCTTCATGATTTTAAAAACTTTTCCGTTCTCGTCCTTTAGTGGTGTATAGGTCTCGAAAAAGAGGTATGTTCTTTTACCAACGGTGAACCGATGAGTCTCTTTGCGGGCGATTCCGCTGTTTAAATCGTCCCAGAACTGCTTGTAGTTTTTCCGTTGCTCATCGGTAAAATCGAGCTGGTAGGAATGGTGCTTTCCGACCACATCCTCCCTTTTCGAGTTGAGGAGCTCCAGGTAAGCGTCGTTGATAAAGGTGATGTACCCGTCGGGGTTGTACTCTATAACGTAGGTGGAGTTGTTTATTGCCTCGTAGAGGTTTTGCGCCTCTAGGGCTTTTTTCTGCATGTCGCGCTGGTATGCAAGGGCATCCATTTCCTTTTTCTTAACCTCTTCCTCCATGAGCTTCGATGCGGTAATATCGCGAGTAATTCCGAAGGTGCCAATAGTTTCTCCCCTTGGATTCTTAAGAGGCAGCTTGGAAGTTTCGGCCCACGATACCCTGCCGTCGGTAAACACCTCCTTCTCCACCAGCCCAATAATAGGAGAGTCGGTTCGTATAATGTTCTGCTCGTCCTCGTAGGCGGGACGCGCATGCTCCTCTCCAAAAAGGTCGAAGTCGGTTTTGCCAATCAGGTCATCCGGGTTCTCGAACCCGTGGGCTTTTAGGGTTGACCTGCTTACCTTGATGAAGCGGCTCTTCAGGTCTTTGAAGTATATTTTGTCGGGGACGTAGTTTAGCAGCGAGTCGAGTAGCGATTTTTCCCACTCGAGCTGTTTCTGGTTTTCAAGAATGTCCTCGTTGCGTTTTTCGAGTTCCTCCTTTATGGTGGCAAGTTCCTCCAGGTTCTGTCTTACCTCCTCCTCCTGAGCCTTCATCTCCTCTGTTTGTTGCTGGGTTTTTTCGAGCAGCTCGGCGGTTTTAAGGTTTGTCTTCACGGTGGTAAGGGTTTGGGCTATGCTTTGAGCTAACTTTTCTACAAACTCTACCTGGTAGTCCATTATGGCTGAGAAAGAGGCTATTTCTATAACTCCCAGAACGTTTTCGTCAACCTTCATGGGCACAATAAGGAGGTTGCGGGGTTTGGCTTCTCCAAGTCCGGAGGAAATGGTGATGTAGTTTTCTGGTATTTCGGTGAGGTAAATGGTTTGCTTCTCAATGGCACATGTTCCGATTAAACCCTCGCCAGGGAGTATCCGTTTCTTAATGAACTTTTGACGGTTGTAAGCATAGGCAGCCAGTAGGTCGAAGAATGGGTTTGACGGGTCGTCGTCGTTGTAAACAAACAGGCCACCCTGGTTAGCCCCAAGGTAGTCAATCAGGTTACGAAGGATGTTGATGGACAGCAGGTCGAGCCTATCGTTATTCTGCCGGAGAATTTCACTGAATTTTGCCAGCCCCTCATTAGTCCATTGCCGCTTTTGGTCATCAGCTGCTCGTTTTTGAACTTCCTCCTGCGCCTTTTTAAGGTTAGCCGATAGGTCTATTAGCGATTGGCCAAGGGCATCCTCATCGCTCATCAACTCCATTTTAGCTCCATAGTTACCCTGCCCGATAGTTTGGGCAAACTCAGTTTTTTTGGTGAGACCGTCAACTGTTCTATTCAAATATTCCGACATGGCCCCCAGCTCATCGCTAACCTCAACATGCACCTTCATGCTGCCATCCACATGTCCTTTTGCCAGCCGGCTAAGGTTTTCAGAAACGTGAATAATAGGCTCCAGAATGTATTTCCTGGCTACTGCCTGTATCAGCAAGGTGAGCAACAGAATGCCTGCCAGGCCAACCAGCAGGGTTTTCCAAAAAATTACGGTGGCATCATGCAGCACAACACCTTTTGGAACAAGCAACACCAACGCCCAGCTCTGGGGGCAACTACCAATTATGATTGGACGAACAGCCACAAATGAATTTGCTCCACTAGCATCGGCACCCTCAAAAAAGGCAGAGTTGCCGTTGGCAATAATTTCTGGTACTCCATGCAGGGTAAACAACTCCTCATAGCTGGCCATGGCGTCATCACCTGCCAAGTTCTTATCGGGATGGGCAATAAACTTCAGGGTGGTTGAGAGCACAAAGGCATAGCTCCCTTCATAGCGGTCAATGCCTCTGATGAGCTCGTTAAAACCAGTGAGGGGGATGTCGACACCCGACACTCCGGCAAACTTCCCATCAATGATGTTGGGCACAACCAGGCTGGTCATCAGCACAGGGGAGCCGTTATCGAAAGAAAAAAAATAGGGCTCCTCAACCGATTCGGTTAGCTCTTTTTTGATTCGGGCGTACTGGGGTGAATCAGGAGTAAGAATGGTCTCCGATTTGGTGAGTATTGTTCCGTTGCTCCTCCATGCCATGTTCCTTATTCTACCGTAGCTGTTGCTGAAAGCCGGGTCAAGAAATTTGAGCTCCCAGCTATCCCAAACGGATAGGATATTCGGTTCCGATTGCAGCACGTCCCGGTAAGCAGAAGTAAGGTAGCTGTTGAGCCTATCGGGTGGCAGTTGACTGCAGGATTTGGCAGTTCCCGATAGGGTTCTGGCAATATACAGATTCTTTTCTAGGGCATTTTGAATCATCAAGGCTTGCTGATCGGCAGTAATGCCTATCTGGGCAATGGCGTTTTCAACAGATTGTCTTTTTAGCTGATTGCTGATGAAAATAAGAGCAGCTATAAGGATAAGAATAGTGGACCCGGTGAACAGGATAAGAATTTTACTTTTAAGTGAAAGCGATGAAAAAAACTGAAGGTTGAGTTTCCTTGCGTTTGGTTTACTCTTCATCATAACCCGATGTGTGGTAGAGATTAGTAAAAACTTTGATACTTACGAATCCTGGGGTTAACGCACATAACGGGGATGTCCAGGTTGGCCTCCCTTTTGGCATCAACAAAATAGTTGTACTTATCGGCCATAACTAGTATCAAATCGGCCTCAATGGTATTGGCAAAGCGGAATACCTCGTCCTTAAAAAAACTTTTCTTTTTAGCGGTTTTAATGCCGTAAATAATTCCCACACCATCGAGCATCTTTTTGGTAAAGTAGATGTTGTTGGCCAGCTGCTTCTTTTGTCCGTCATCGGTAAGAAACGGTTTAATAAGGTTGATGTTGCACTTGTAGTATTTGGCCAGGTAGATGATCCAGTGTACAGCCTCCTTGAACTTGCGGTCGTAATCAACCGGGATTACAATTTCGATATAGTGGTCGTGCCTTGGGGGCTTGCTTACAATAATAAAGGGCAGGGTAATATCTTTAAAGGTTAAATTCTTAATGAAATCGGAGGTGCGGTAGGTTTTATCCTTAATGGTGTAGCCATGTTCGGCAACAATCAGGTTCACGTTTGCCGTGAGTATTAACCCTCTGATTATCTTACGGGGACTTCCCTCCATTACCAAGGTTTGCGGGATAATTCCAAACCTGCTCTGCACATCCTGTGCAACCTTCTCGAATTGCTTGTTGATTGCCTCAATTTTTTTGAAGTTCGGTTTGTAGAAGATGTCAAAGAGTGGGGAATGGGGAATGATATGCAGCAGCATAATTTCGTTATCTCCAGCCTTCGCCAGCTCAATGGCATGTTGAAGAGCGTATTCGGAACTTTGGGTGAAATCCCAAGGAACAAGAACTACCTTTCTTATGCTATCCATACCGAGATGTTTTGTTTATAAAATGGCATACTCATTCATGCTCAACAATTGCGAGTAAAAGCCAAAGTGATTAATTCCCATTACATTTGAATAAATTCAGTAAAAGTAAAATATTTTGTGTAAAAATCATAGCTAAAGGTTGGATTTTTCCATTTGGTTTATCCAACTCTTGATGTTCTGAAGCTGCATGTCCTTGTTTACATTCCTTAGCCTTCGTGCGGTTTGAGTGAAGTACTGGTGGTTTTGAATAAAATTCATTTGCAGAATATTCCATTCGTGAAGGGAACCAATCATTCCATTTTCGTGCATCTCCTTGTAAAGCATGTTGGAAACGGGGATAAAGTCCGTTCGTCCGAGGTAATCCAGGTCGGCATCACATATAATTTCCTCAAGAAGGTTTTTCGGATTGGGGGGTAGCTTGGTTGACATGATTAGCTTGCAGATTTCATCTATCTGGTCGGAAGAGTACCGGTAGTTGGGTAGAATTTCCCTGGCTAGCTTTACCCCCATTTGCTCGTGGGTGGCGTAGTCAACCAGGTGGCCTGCGTCATGAAACAGGGCAGCGGTTCGGAGTAGGAGCAGATCCTCCTTGCTAACCCCTTCTGCACGCCCAATCAGCTCAACCTGGGTGTACACATCCACCGTATGCTTGACGTTGTGGTAGTATAGATTTTTTGGAAGGCCCTGCTCAAGTTTCTCCAGCACCAGCTCTTCAAGGTCGCTTAGCCGGATTAGCTGGAGCTCGATGAAAAAGTCCTGGTTAGGAAGTGTGCCTTCGAGGTTTTGGGATAGGTTGGGCAGAATACCCTCCACGAAGTACATCTGTATGTTCCCCCTATTCTTTACGGGGATTTGCCCACGGTAGGTGCAAATGAAAAAATCCCGCACCAGCAGGTAGGTATTTTCCGAAATGTTTATCTTACCAGCTTCGCCGGCCGATTCCATCCTGCTGGCAGTGTTAACGGTTGCTCCCCAAATATCATACGAAATTTTACTTTGCCCTACTACTCCAGCTATAACCGGCCCGGTGTCTATGCCCATACGTAGCTCCCACACATCACCTTTCTGGTGCCTTCGGTTAGTTTCCTTCATCCAGCTCATCATTTCAAGCGCAACAACCACCACTTCAATGGGGTTGGTTCGGTTTTTCTTCGGAAGCCCTCCGGCACACATGTAGGCGTCCCCAACAGTTTTAATCTTTTCAATATGGTACTTTTGTACAACCGAATCAAACTCGTAAACAAACCTGTCGAGCTGATCGATAAGCTCTTCGGAATCCGTGTCGTCGGTTATCTTGGTAAAACCTTGAATATCCGAGAATAGCACGGTTACCATCTGAAACTTTTGCGCTTTAATCTTTCCAAATTGCTTAAGCTCATCGGCTGTTTCCTGAGGTAGTACACGGGCCAGAAGATTTTCCGATTTTTCCCTCTCCTTCAAAAGCTCATTAGTACGTTGAAATAGTAGGGTCTCCAAGCCATGCATCGCCTTTGTTCGCGAGTAGCTTATCAAGCTATAGAGCAAAAAAAGGGTTAATAACACTAGTATTGAACCAAGCCAAATCATTATTCAGTAATATGCAG
>DCDD01000074.1 GCA_002316235.1 Bacteroidales bacterium UBA1064 | reverse complement strand
AAACCTTAACGGGCAAAAACTAAACCTAGAAATACTGATTGCCATGAAGTTTAAACCAAAATCACTATTTGTGGTTGCTGTTGCACTTGTTGCCATCAGCAGCACGGCTATTGCACAAAAACAGGCAATTACGCTTGATGATTTGTTTAAAAAAGGCACCTTTCGTGCTCGGGGCGTTTACGGGTTAACCTCCATGAACGATGGGAAGAGCTACAGCGCCTATAATTCCAAAGGGCAGGTTGCCAAATTTGAGTATTCTACCGGTAAAGAGGTTGAAGTGCTCTTCGACCCTGCTACTGTTAATGTTGAAGACATGAACTCATTTTCGGGTTACCAGCTTAGTCCCGATGAAACCATAATGCTTGTCGAAACCAACGTTGAGAGTATTTACAGGCATTCATACACCGCAGTTAACTATGTATATAACCTTAAATCGAGAGAAATTAAACCCCTTTCGGTCAACGGTCCACAAATGAATGCGGCCTTCTCGCCCGATGGCCGGATGGTTGCTTTTGTCAGAAATAATAACATATACATGGTTAATCTTACCACTGCCGAAGAGTTTCAGGTTACTACCGATGGTTTATACAACAGCATAATCAACGGTGCTGCCGATTGGGTTTACGAGGAGGAATTTTCGCTTACCACCGGGCTACAATGGTCGCCCGACTCAAGGAAACTGGCATTTTACCGATTCGACGAGAGTCGGGTGAAGATGTTCAACATGACCAAGTACGAGGGCAACCTTTACCCTTCAAACTATACCTTTAAATATCCTAAGGCGGGCGAGGAGAACTCGGTGGTTTCCATTCATGTTTTCAACCTTGATTCTAAATCTACCATTAAAATGGATGTTGGGCCAGAAACAGACCAGTACATTGCCCGAATTAAGTGGTCAGCTGATCCTGAAAAATTATGTATGGTTAGGCTCAACCGTCTTCAAAATAAAGTAGATATTCTTTTGGCCGATGCATCAACCGGCAGTTCAAGTGTGCTTTATACCGAAACAAACAAGTACTACATTGAAGAGGTAACCGACGCCTACCCGACCTTCACCCCCGATGGTAAGTATTTTATTATTACCTCCGAAAAGGATGGTTACCGGCACATTTATCTTTACGGCATGAACGGCAGCCTTGTAAACCAGCTTACTGCGGGCATTAACGAGGTAACAGAGCTGTACGGCTACAGCCCTTTATCAAAAATGGTTTACTACCAGGCCTACGACGATTCGCCTCTTTGTAAGGCAGTTTATGCTAAGAAAATTGACGGTAAACAACCTGTAAAGCTGTCAACAAATATTGGCAACAACTATGCTCAGTTCAGCAGCAATTTCGAGTACTGCATGATTTTCCACTCCAACATACAAGAACCGCTTACTGTTTCACTGATTAACGCCAAAGGCAAGGAGGTTAGGGTGGTAGAGGATAACCAGAAGTTAAGGGATAGGCTTAAGGAGTTTGCCATTCCCTCAAAGGAATTTTATACATTCACAACCAGCGAGGGCGTTGAGCTCAACGGTTACATGATTAAACCGGTTGATTTTGACTCCACCCGGAAGTACCCTGTGATGATGTACCAGTACAGCGGTCCCGGATCTCAAACAGTAACCAACAGCTTTAGAGTTGGTTGGGACGAATACCTGGCCACTCTTGGATACCTTGTTGTTTGCGTAGATGGACGAGGAACCGGTGGAAGGGGAGAAGCGTTTAGGAAGATGACTTACGGGCAAATGGGTTACTACGAATCCATCGACCAGATTGAGGCTGCAAAGTACCTGCAAACCCTTTCATGGGTTGATGCAGGAAGAATTGGAATTTGGGGTTGGAGCTACGGTGGATATATGTCGAGCCTTTGCCTTTTCAAGGGAGCCGATATTTTTAAAATGGCCATTGCTGTTGCTCCGGTTACCAACTGGCGTTACTACGATTCCATCTATACCGAACGATTTATGGGGCTACCCCAGGACAATCCTCTGGGCTACGATTCCAACTCACCAATTAACCATGCCGATAAGCTTCGAGGGAAACTTTTGCTGGTGCATGGCACTGCCGACGACAACGTTCACTTTCAGAACAGCATGGAGCTAGTCGAACGACTTGTGCAAAGTGGAAAACAGTTCGATATGATGATATATCCTGATAAAAATCATGGCATATACGGGGGTAACACCACCATGCACCTCTACACGCTCTTGAGCAACTACGTACAAGAAAATTTATAGTGTTCCTGCTAAATTTCCGGGTGTCGTGTTTGGATGAATCAGAAATTGTATAATTTTGCATCCGCATTTTAGCCCAGATGGCGGAATTGGTAGACGCGCTAGTTTCAGGGACTAGTATCAGCAATGATGTGCAGGTTCGAGTCCTGTTCTGGGCACAAGGTTCACCCCATGGTGAACCTTTATTACGAAAACGCCAAAAATATCGCCCTGGTGCGGTAGAAATTTGAAAAAATAGGCTATTTTTGCATTCGTTAATTCCCAGTTGTTATTGCCCAGGTGGTGGAATTGGTAGACACACCAGCTTGAGGGGCTGGCGCCGTCAAAAGCGTGCAAGTTCGAGTCTTGTCCTGGGCACCAAACCTTGTAATTTTTGCAAGGTTTTTTTATTTTTGGGTAAATCAACATCTAATACCATGAGAAAAGTAAAACTTACCCTTTTGCTGGTTTCGGCTTTCACCGGCTCGTTTGCCCAAAGCGCCGACTCGTTCACCACTCCCAACGGCAAGTCGCTTCGAATAACCTTCATCGGTCATGGAACCCTGATGATGGAGTATGAAAACCTCGTAATTCATGTTGACCCATGGAGCAAGCTGGCTAGCTACGACAAGCTTCCTAAGGCCGACATAGTGCTGGTTACCCACCATCATGCCGACCACCTTGACTCAGCCGCACTGGTTAAGGTGTGCAAAGTAGGTACCGAAATTTACTGGACACAAACCTGCTCGGGGAGCAGTAGCCTTAAACCCAAATCCACGATTATGCACAATGGTGACAGGCTTACTACACATGGTGTTGAGATTTCTGCGGTTCCCGCCTACAACCTCATTCACATGACACCCGGCGGAACTCCTTTTCATGTAAAGGGCGAAGGGAATGGGTATATACTGAATTTCGACGGGTTTGTAGTTTATGTAGCAGGCGATACCGAGGATATTCCTGAAATGAAGGGCTTCGGAAGGGTTGATATCGCCTTTTTACCCATGAATCTTCCTTACACTATGACCCCTGAAATGGTACACAACGCAGCAACCATGCTACATCCAAAGATTCTTTATCCCTACCATTATGGCGATACCGATACCAACGCCCTGTTAAACATCATGAAAACAATGCCGGAAGTTGACGTCCGTATTAGGAATTTGAAATGATTTAACAAAAAAGTTGTCCGGATTATACTGTCAGGACCTGGGACTTTGGTGGATTCGATGCATGGCGACAGCAACTTTTGAACTCCGGACAACTTGGCTGCTGGTGGCAGCAGTAGTATATTGTTTGTGTTTGGGTTACTTCTATAGTAGAAAAATCGTGCCACCATTGCCGGAACCCAAGCTGTTTTTTATAACATACTGCATATCTGCAATATAATCTTATCCTTCCGCATTTCTAGCTGTTGCCTGCTGCCATTTTGAGGAATAAAATCCCCAAATTGTAGAGTTTTGAGGAGTGGTTGACCTGTTGCTTTCCACACTCATGCGTTTTTACTTGACAAAATTATACCCTGTTGCAGATGGCGTTATACGGGCATATTTTGCAGTTATCGGTGTTGTCCGTTTGGGTAAAATCAACGGAGGGGTTGAAAATTTCTTCCAGCAAAGCCACCAGCATTTGTCTAAATGGTGCTTGTAAGGATTCGAAGGTGGTCACTTCAGTCTTAGCGCTGCTTCCCTTTTTTAAAGATTTGGATATAAGGGGAAGAGTATTTTTTCGCACATACCAAAGGTTGGGTTGAATGCTGCCGGCATCAATGCCGTACTTCATGCTGTAAATCATACAGTAAGCAAATAGCTGGAGTATGCCGTCGGTGTTGCTCTTGTTTTCAAAAAGCTGGTCTATTTCCGAAAAGGTTACCTTGTTAGGTTCAAACTTACCGGTTTTAAAGTCAATTATTCGGGTTAGGCCATTTGCCTGTTCAACCCTATCAATTCGTCCACCTAGCTTCACTGCAAAATTTCTTCCATCCACAACAATAGGTATATCAACCATTTCGCTCTGCTCAGACCGGGTAATACTGTATGGAGTTCGCTTCATGTCAACAACCAGCATTTGTCGAACCATCCATTTTATCCTTTCCAATAGCAGGGCGTTGCGGCCTATGACAACCTCATCAAACTTTGAAAGGTCAACGTTGAAATTTTCAGCGTAAGCCTTCCTGATATTTGCTTCAATTAAACTGTCGTTCTTCAAAATGGCGCCAACGCTCGTACTGGTAACGCTTGATTTGATACCATCATAGATGAGCTCAATAGCTCTATGAAGAATTATCCCCACCCCTCGCTCGTCTATGGCCTCATCCATTTCCTCCGGTTCCTTAAAGCCGGCAACATGGCTGAAAAAGAAACGCAGCTTACAGTTTTTGTAGGCAACCATCGCTGTGGGCGAGAGGTACTTTGAACTTTGTCCATTGGCTAAATACCTTTCCAGAATGGCCATAACCCTATCTGTTTTGCTAACCGATATTGGACCATCAGGGGTAATTCCCAAGTCGAATTTTACCTGTATTCGGTTGATTTTCAAGTTCGACTCCATAAGGAGCTGCAGCACGTAACGGCTTACCTCGCCCGTGCGCATGCTTTCGGAGCTGTTGGTGTAAACCATATAGATGTTGCTGGCCCGCTGAAGCAAGCGATAGAAGTAGTAGGCATAAATTGCATTCTGATGACGGTAGTCGGGCAACCCGTAAGCTTTCCTTATGCTCGGAGTGATGAATGATGGAGAGTTGGAAGGTCCGGGCAGCACCCCATCGTTCAGCGAAAGGATAATCACATTTTCAAAATCGAGGGAGCGGGTTTCCAAAAAGCCCATCAGCTGGATGCCGGACAACGGTTCACCGTAGAATGAGACCCGTTGCTCGGCCATCGCCCTGCGAAATATTGACCTGAAAGTCCTTGGTGAAGGAGTTGTGTCGAATTGGGAAATAATTCCATCCAACCCGTTCAGCGCCTTATAAATGGCAAACAGAAATTCCAGCTCCAGCTTTATGCTCTCCGGCCTATCGTTTTCCAACGATGCTAGTCCACCGGAAACAGTCTTAATAACATCCAGGAGGTAGGTGGGCAGGTATGATGCTTGAGAAAAGATTTTGGATAGTAATGGTGAATCCTTAAAATAACTCCCGTCAACACTAATTGATTTTTGCTGCACAATGGTGGCTGAAATTGATTTTGATTCCTCTTTTGCTAGCTGCACCACGTAGGGATGCGATAATAAATTCAGAACATCCTTGTTGTAGAATTTCACTTCGGTGCCGGCGGTTTTTAGATTCGCCTGAAGCGAAATAAGCCCATCGGCCAGACTATAAGCAAAAGTATCGTTTATGGGATAGCCCATGGTGATATTAACCTCATCCAGGTTGGTGGGTAGTGCAGAAATTACGGGCAGCAGGAGTTGCTCCTCAGGCAGCACAATGGCAGTGTTAATACCAAGGTTTTCGTCATCATAACCCAGCTTATTCAGAATGTTTGAAACAATTTTTGCCTGTGCCACCTTTGAGGGAGAGGCAATAAGGTTTACGTTTTTAACTTTACCGCCTTGCAAGCTATCGAAAAACGATGAGTCCAGCCTGCCAGGGAAAGATTTCAGGTTATCGGACATGAAAAAAGCTGCTTCATGCACGTAGTCCTGATTCTGCATGTAGTATTTGTCGTAATCCCAGTAAAACAGGGCGTTATTAAAATTTTTCAGGTGATTAAATAGTGTTTTTTCACAAGCGTTGAGCGCGTTGAACCCAATCAGGGCAAATCGTTCGTTTAGGGTGAGCAGTTGGGATTTGTTCATTTCTTCAGAGGCCATCCTATAGGCTAAGCCTTCGTATGCCGTTCCCTCTTGCAGCAATCGTTCACGTAGCTGGGAGTATATCACTCCAAGCTTCGACCAAATTTCGGAGTACCGTGATCGAATAGCCGAGCTGCCGTGGTCGTCAATCAGGTTCAAAAACTTCTTAATTGCTTCAACATGCTCGGCATCAAACTCATCGAATCGGCGATCTATATCCTTGATATCCTTAATGTTGGCAAATATTTTTTGGGGGTCAACCTGGTACTTGTCCACCTGGTCAAAATCCGACAGCATCACGTTACCCCAAAAGTAGAAATCATCAAAAGGTTGATTTATTCCGGTAATATCCGTGTAGGATTGGTAAAGTTTATAGTTAAGCCACAGGTTATTTGCGGGGCGCAGGCCTGCTACTTTGTACATCAACTCATTTACTGTAGTAAAGGCAGGCTGCCATGTGGGCGAGCTTAGCTGTTCGGCCAGGTACCTGGCAAAAAAGAGAGATGCCCGTCGGTTCGGGAAAACCAACGTAATATCGGATAGCTCACTCCCCAGTAGGTTGTAAAGATCTTTGGCTACAAGTTTTAGAAACGGCTCCAATGATGGGTAGTTTTAGTTTGACATGAAGTATTATAGGCTGTTGTGCTCTATTGACTTAGCTATACCAGTTATTAATCCAACATGCTAATGTAGTTACGATTGGTGATATAATTTGCTAGGGTTGAAAAAGTTTTTTTGAAAAAATTTTAGTTTATTTTCCACAACTCCTGAATTCTTTTACCCCTGTCTTCAGCCCCAACTGGGCGGAATAGCTAGCAAGGGGCGTAAGCCCTTTGTCAACGAGGCAGCATGGTGTATTAAGCCCTGAAAGGGCGGAATAATTTTGGCGAATCCGCCAATGTTCCGCGGGTAGGCGAACAAGTTTTTCTTATACTTTATCCTTTATCCTTGTCTTCAGCACTTTCTGGGGAAAGGCATTCTCCGCATTGCTCGGAAATGCAGGAATCATTAAACGTTGCTTGTATTAGTAAAATGGCATAAAAGCCTGACC
>DCDD01000103.1 GCA_002316235.1 Bacteroidales bacterium UBA1064 | reverse complement strand
AACTTGATTTCTTATTCATACTGCTATTCATTCCGGTACTATTACCGGCACAGGTAACCACGGACGACTACATGCGGGCTGAGAAGTTTCTTCAGGCAAACCTCGGAAAACATATCTACAACAGCTGGGTGGAACCGTCGTGGCAGAAGGATGGCTGCACTTTTGTGTATAGCGTGAACACCCGGAAAGGGAAGGAGTTTTTCAGGGTTGATGCGCAAGCTCGTACAAAAGTCCCGGCATTCGACCAGGAAAAGCTGGCATTGCTACTGGCCGACAGCCTGAAAAGGGATGTGAAACCCTACGAGCTGCCCATATCAAAGTGTGAGCCTACGGGTGAAAACGAGGTGGTTTTTTGGGCCGGAGAAAGGCAATGGGTTTACCGGACGGATACCAATTTGCTGCTTCCAAAAAGCAACGAACCTCAACTTTCCCCAACAGAATCGCTATCACCCGATGGCCAATGGATAGGATACATTAATGATGGCAATCTTTTTTTGAAGAACCGCCGGTTGAAAACCGAAACCCAGCTAACCAGCGATGGAACGCCCGAGAATGGTTACGGATGCAGCCTGGATTGGTACTTCACCCGGAACGACAGCAAGGGAGAGCAAAATGAATACTCCATTGAGGTTTACTGGAGTATGGATTCTAAAAAGCTAATCGTTCCCCGTTACGACAGGCGTAATGTTCGCAGGTTGCAGCTGATGAAGTATGATGATGTTGAGGGGTTCCAATCCGAGCTGATTTCCTACGAAAGGGCTCTGGCGGGCGATACGGTTTTAACCATGACTGATTTCTACATTTTTGATGTTGAAAGTTCTAAAATGGTTAAGGTTGACCTGCCTTCAAACCCCGCATTTCTGGGAACGTATATCTACACCTTTGAGGGGTGCCCAAAAGCTTACCATGTAAGGTACTACAGGGGGTATAAAACCCGCGAGCTATTCGAAATTGACCTTGAAACGGGGAGGGTACGCTCGGTTTTGGCGGAAAGCTACCCTAAAACCTTTGTGGATATTTACACCGAAACGCTTGAGGTGATGTATGACAGGAACGAGTTTATTTGGCGCTCCGAAATGGATGGGTGGAGCCATTTATACCGGTACAACCTTTCAACAGGACAACCTGTAAACCAAATAACCAGAGGTAGCTTCTACGTTTATGGTTTGGAGGATACCGACAGTAAAACCGGGACGCTTTGGTTCACCGCCGGCGGAATGGATAGTAGCAGGAATCCCTACCAGAAATACCTGTACTCCATCAACAAAAATGGTAAAAACCTTAAGCTGCTTACCCCCGAGGAGGCCAACCACGACATTCGCGTATCACCCGATAAGAAGTACTTCGTTGATAACTTCTCGTCGCCCACGAGGCCAAACACCACGGTGGTTCGAAGGTTGGCTGATGGGAAGCAGCTGATGGAAATCGAAAAATCCGATATCACCGACCTGATAAACATGGGGTGGAAGCCCGCAGAACAGTTCAGCTTGGCTGCCGACGATGCGAAAACACCGCTTTACGGACTAATCATCAAGCCAACGAATTTCGATTCAACCAAAAAATACCCCGTTATCGACGCAACCTATACCGGTCCTCACACCATCAGCACTCCCCAAACATTCTCGAGCAGCGTGTTAAACATGAACCTGTCGTTGGCAGAGCTGGGTTTTGTAGTGGTATATATTGACGGGCGTGGAAGCGCATACCGCTCCAAGGCATTTCACGATGTGTCCTACGCACGGCTAGGCTTTGGTTTGGTTGACCATGTTTACGCTATTAAAAAACTTGCGCAAAAATGTGCCTACCTCGACACCAATAGGGTTGGAATATACGGCCATTCGGCCGGAGGCTACGATGCCACACGAGGATTGCTCCTATTTCCGGAATTTTACAAGGTGGCTGTTTCGTCGGCTGGCGATCACGACCATCGTATGGAAAAAGAGTGGTGGCCAGAGCTCTACCAGGGTTTTCCGGTTGACACCCAGTATCAGAACCAGTCGAACATTACCAATGCCGGCAAGCTGAAGGGGCATTTGCTGCTGGCAACCGGCGATTTGGATAACAACGTAAACCCTTCTGCAACCATTAAGCTTGCTGAGGAGCTAACCAAAGCCAATAAGGACTTTGAGCTGCTAATCCTTCCTAATGAAGACCACGGTGGCTGTTTCTGGAACAAGTACTTTATCAGGAAAAGATGGGATTTCTTTGTGAAGCACCTACTTGGCCAAGAGCCGCCAAGGGAGTATAAAATTCAGTAACCTGTTATACATCCACCCCGGGCGGAGCAGGGGATTACAAATTTCGACCCAGCCTGTGAGTGTAATAATAACCAACTAAAAATTCAACCAGCATGTTCAGCAAGCAAACCTATACCAACCGTCGCAACCAGCTGCGGGCACAATTTAAATCCGGTATCCTACTTTTCATTGGAAATGATGAGAGCGGAATGAACTATGAGGACAACACCTACCGTTTTCGTCAGGATAGCTCATTTCTTTACTATTTTGGCATTAACAGGCCAGGCCTTTACGCTATAATGGATATAGAGAGTGGGCACGACTATGTTTATGGCGACGATTTAACCATCGACAGCATTGTGTGGATGGGGTCGCAACCTACCATTCACGAAATGGCTGCTGGATTTGGCGTTGAAAATACCGGCCCTTTATCCAGCTTTTACCAGAAGGTAAAAACCTACCCTTTAGCTTCCGTCCACTACCTTCCGCCCTACCGTCCCGAGCACTTCCTGAAGCTGATGGATATTTTTGGAATCAGCAAACAGGAGGCATCGGCAAGGGCAAGCGTTCCATTTATTACAGCCGTTGCCGAGCAGCGAAACGTTAAAACCGACGAAGAGGTTGAGGAAATTGACCATGCCGTATCCATTACAGCCGAAATGCACATGGCGGCCATGCGCTATGCCCTTCCGGGAATGACAGAGGCTCAGGTTGCTGCCAGAATTTACGAAGTAGCCCTTGCTGCTGGCGGAGATATCAGCTTTCCGATAATAGCAACTATTAACGGGCAAACGCTGCATAACCACTACCATGGTAACACCATAAGTGAAGGCCAGCTTTTCCTTGTTGATGCCGGGTATGAAACTCCTAAGGGTTATGCGGGCGATATGAGCAGCACTTTCCCTGTTGGCAGAACCTTCACCGAGAGGCAAAAGGAAATTTACCAAATAACCCTGGCCGCTCACAATGGAGCCATTGACAAGCTAAAACCAGGTATCCATTTCAGAGATGTACACCTACACGCAGCCCGTATCATTTTTGATGGCCTAAAGAATATGGGCTTTGCAAAGGGTAACACCGATGATGCCATTGCAAATGGAGCACATGCACTTTTCTTTCCATGTGGGGTTGGCCACCTGATGGGGCTCGATGTTCACGATATGGAAAACCTGGGTGAGCAGTATGTTGGCTACTGTGGTGCTCCTAAAAGCACGCAATTCGGGTTAAAATCGTTGAGGCTTGCACGCCCTCTTAAACCCGGGTTTGTGGTAACCATTGAACCCGGCATCTACTTTATCCCTGAGCTTATTGACCTATGGCAGCAAAATGGGACAAACAGGGACTACATCAACTTCGACAGGGTAAACGAGTATAGGCACTTCGGAGGAATTCGGAACGAAGAGGACGTGCTGGTCACCCCCACCGGCCACAGGGTGCTAGGCAAACCCTTGGCCAAGACGGTTGAGGAAGTGGAAGCCCTCAGGGCAGAGGCATTTTTTTAAAAAGGATTACCCGAAGCCTTGGGGGACATAACCTCCCCGAGCAGGCATATAACCCGCAGGTACCTGGTAAGGGTACCGCTGTAAAATCTGTAGGGCCAACCGTTCCGAATACCTGAACGCAGCTGGCCACCCGCGGTTTTATCCGGTTGCTACCCGGCCATAAAAGTGGTCGGGCTACAGATGTTTAAACCCAGGCGTGCCAGAAAAATATGCAGGGAATTAGAAGCCCATTTGATGAGTTG
>DCDD01000223.1 GCA_002316235.1 Bacteroidales bacterium UBA1064 | reverse complement strand
GCTGAAGACAAGGATAAAGGATAAAAATTGCCTGGCTACCGATGGAACTTACCCATCTACTAACGGATTTCACCCCATTTGCCTTATGGCTCAAATCACCCCAGCAAACTTTACGTCAAAGTTCTGCAACAACTTTGAAAAATTGGCTACTTTTGAAACCTCTTTATCCTAAGGCATAAAACTTTAGCAGCTATCGCAGGCAACATCCTAGCCATCTGCCTCTCGAGGTTGCCCTTTTGCTGACATTAGAAGTTAACAACCAACTATTATGATAGAGTTTTCACGACATATTTTACCGAACGGGTTAACGCTGATTGTTCATC
This sequence comes from Bacteroidales bacterium UBA1064, assembly GCA_002316235.1. Classification (GTDB taxonomy): domain Bacteria; phylum Bacteroidota; class Bacteroidia; order Bacteroidales; family Tenuifilaceae; genus UBA1064. The sequence goes on along the minus strand of DCDD01000223.1, from coordinate 9,373 downwards.
AGGATTTCAGCACCCCGATAGCTGCAGTAAACATGCTCTACAAAGTAGGTTCAAAGCATGAACATGCCGAAAAAACAGGCTTTGCACATCTTTTCGAGCATTTGATGTTTGGCGGTTCGGAAAACATTCCCGTTTACGACGAACCGCTAACCGCAGCAAGCGGAGAGAACAACGCCTTCACCAACAACGACATCACCAACTACTACATAACCCTGCCAGCTGAAAATATTGAAACAGCATTCTGGCTCGAAAGTGACCGTATGCTATCACTTGCCTTTTCGGAGCAAAGCCTAAACGTTCAGAAAAAGGTTGTAGTTGAGGAGTTCAACCAGCACTACCTTAACCAGCCATATGGAGACGTTTGGTTGCTACTTCGCCCCTTGGCTTACGCGGTACATCCCTACAGCTGGCCTACAATTGGTAAATCGCCCGAGCATATCCAAAACGCAACCCTTATTGACGTTAAAGATTTTTTCTACCACCACTACGCCCCGAACAATGCCATTCTTACAATTGCCGGACCAGTTGAACCCGAATCTACTGTTGAACTCGTCCAGAAATGGTTTGGAGAAATTGAAAGGCGAGCCCTGGATGACAAGAATATTCCAGTTGAACCTAAGCAAGAGTCACCCCGTTTTCTGGAAGTAAGCCGCAATGTCCCCTTCAACGCTATCTACAAAGCTTACCATATCTGCCGACGAAACCATCCTGATTTTGCACCTACCGACCTGATATCGGATATTCTTTCAAATGGCAAGTCGGCTCGGCTCTACCAGCACCTGGTAAAGGAAAAGCAACTCTTCAGCAACATTAATGCCTTTGTTACCGGCGATATTGACGAGGGGCTGCTGGTTGTTACCGGGCAACTCTTTCCCTCTACATCTTTTAGGGATGCAGATGAAAGCATAACCTCCGAGCTGGAAGAACTCAAAATCAAGCCTGTTTCTGACTATGAGCTTGAAAAGGTTAAGAACCGCTTTGAATCCAACTTCGTTTTTGAAGAAACCAGTATTCTGAACAAGGCCATTAACCTCTCGTTCTACGAGCAACTTGGCAATGCCGGCTATATAAATCAGGAGGTAGAAAAATATAGAGCGGTTAGCACAAACCGGATTATGGAGGTTGCGCGGGAGATACTTTCCGTAAATAATTGCTCCACCCTATACTATAAGAAGAACTAAACATCAAAATATAAATGACCCTCAGCAAGCTAAACAGGAAAGAGCCTCCAGAAAGAAGAGCTGTTAGGAAAATAGAACTACCTGAACCGTCCATCAGCACCCTGCCCAACGGTGCTAAACTGGCGGTAATAAATGCGGGTACCCAGGATATTGTCAAAATGGAAGTTATTTTTAATGGTGGCACCCGATACCAGAAAAAAATTCTATCGTCACAGGCAGCCGTTTCGTTGATGTGCGAGGGGACAACCACCCGAAATTCAAACCAGCTTGCAGAACAGCTCGACTTTTTGGGTAGTTTTCTGCAACATTCATTTGATCGCGACTTTGCGTCGGTATCGCTATTTACCACCCGTAAACACTTTGCCGCTTCACTCGAGGTTGTAGCTGACATCCTAACCAATCCCACGTACCCGGAGAATGAACTCGAAATTTTTAGAAAGAAGGGAAAACAGAGCCTTACTGTGGAGCTGGAAAAAGTTGAAACACTGGCTAAGCAGGGTTTCTTTCAGTGTCTTTTTGGTCCCGACCATCCCTACGGCAGCTTTGCCACCCCGGACGATTTCGACAAGCTATCCCAGCCTGATGTGGCCGATTTTCATAAGAACTTCCACAACCTTTCCAACAGCTTCATCATTCTGGCCGGAAGAGTTGATGAGCATGAAGTGAAGACCGTTGAAACACTTCTGGGAGCCAATTCACCGGGAAGACGTTTAGGGGCTTTGAACAATTCTTTACCCGCAGCTGCACAAACCCCCAGAGAAAAATTCACGTATAAAGAAAATGCCATTCAGTCGGCAGTAAGAATTGGAAAACAAATGGTTAGCCGAAATCATCCCGATTACATTGGGCTTATGGTTCTAAACACGATTCTGGGTGGATACTTTGGCTCAAGGCTTATGCAGAACCTTCGAGAGGACAAGGGATTCACTTACGGCATTTCATCCATTCTGATTCCCTACAGGGAAACATCCGTATTTATGATTGGCACAGAGGTAGGCAGGGAAGTTACCAAACCTGCCGTTGAGGAGATTTACAATGAACTTGACAAGCTGGTTCGTGTTCCGGTACCCGCTGAAGAGCTGGAACTGGTAAAAAGCCAGATGACTGGAGATCTGCTTCGAACCCTGGATGGCCCACTAGCTATTGCCGACAGCATTGCCGAACTCTACCAGTACAACAACATGAATTTAAATTTCCTTGACCAAACTATTGAAACCATTAACACCATCACCTCCAACAAGCTGCAAAGCCTGGCTATTAGCTACTTCAACCCTGACGAAATGGTAAAAAGTGTAGCTGGTGCGCAGCCTTTCTGAAACCAAAACTTGAATTTAACAGCTAATTTTCGGTTTTTAACCGCTAACAATAAAGTCAATGGGTAAGGTAAAATCAACGTCAGTAAAACTACTTACAGCTATCCTGTTGATGACTGCTGGACAAGCAGCTGCGCAGATGTACGATAAGCCCAAGGAACCAACCTTCGACTACATGACTATAAACATAAGCACGGGTAACCCCACACTTTTCTGGACTCCTCCCTCGCCCGATCCCCAGTATCCTAATCCTGAGGGCTACATTATCTACAAGCATTTTGTTGACATTCTTGGAAACGATTTCTATGAGGCAATTGACACTGTTGATAGCAGCACATTCTCCTACGTCGATTTAACCTCCAACGGCAATCTTGAAAGACTATTCTACCGCATAGCTTCGAAGGGGCCCACTGAGCCAAGCAGGCAAACTGCCGAACATGGCCAAATATGGCTGACGTCCAGCTACGATAGCTGCAACGCAAAAATTGACCTGACCTGGATGCATTATGCCGGTTGGAGAAATATTGATATCAATCAGAACCTTAAGCTCTACATGAGCCATAACCCGGACCCTTCTACCTTTGAACTCATCGCCGAAATTGACAAGTACAACTCCGTTTACAGCATTACCAAGGTGGGCGAAAACCTCGACTACTACTTTTACATGACATCGGGCAGGATAGACAAACCCTTCACAACCTTCTCAAACCTGCACCACATACACACCAAAATGGCCAAACATCCCGACTACATGACCATTGACTCGGTAATTTCGGTGGCTAACGGGAATGCCGTTTACTACTCCATTGACCCAACAACTGAAATCAGAAGATTTAAGGTTATACGATGGGAGCAACCCGACACCAACAAGAGTATTTTTAGCGCAAAGGTGATAGAGGAGTTCACCGACCCTGCAAAAAATACAACCACAGACAGCACTGACAGCTGGGCAGCACGCACCCGGAAATTCTACTACAAGGTTGATGCCTACAACGGATGCAGCGATGCGGTTAAGGTTACCAACCTATGCAACACCATCATCCCCCACGTAAAGCCTAGCGGGAAAAAAGTGCTGCTAAGCTGGGATACCCTGATGGTTGACACCTACCGTCAACCCGACAGGATAAATGACTGGGTTGAATATACCGTTTATCGAAGGGCCTACACCTCCAGCAGCGATTTGAATGGGCCAGGAGAGTTGAGCGTTGCAGCCCAAGGCCTAACCGAACCATCATTCGAGGATGATCTATCGGCCTTTCAGGGACACGACCCCCTCTATACCATCACCTTCAAGTACTACGTTGAGGCCATTGAGCGGAGCACTTACAGCACTTTCTGCCGGTCGCGTGAAATTGCCACCGAAATACTCCCCGGAGCTACACTTCCCACCGCCATTGACCCAACCGACCCAACTTCGATAAACGGACATCCCCGTAACATTTTCCAACCGGTTATTAGCTTTGATGCCAGCTACAACCTTACCATTTACGACCGATGGGGAGGCGTTGTGTACCATGGCAACCAGGGCTGGGACGGTCGCAATTCCAGCGGGGAGTTCGTGAAGGAGGGAACCTACATTTACCGGCTGGAAATTAACACCAGCAACGCTGGGAAAGTTGTAAAAAATGGTAGCGTTTCGGTGGTATTTCCTAAACATTAAGATGAACTTCCCCAATGGCAAAATGTTTTACATTAAAAGAGCTGATTTTCCTTAGGGGAAAAAATCTCCTTCCACAGTACTTTCCACCCGGGAAAAAGCGGATAAGCCTTATTTTTAAATACACACCCATCACCACAACCTGTTAAAAAACATTCATCAAAATTTCCAAACAACTCCATGCTACCATGAGCCTTCAAACCGAAGAGGAAAAACTGCTCATCCAATCACACTTCGAGGATCTCTTACGGAACTGCCCGCGATGTAGCTCCGAAGAGGATATAAAGTTGATTACCAAAGCCTTTAATTTGGCCAACGAAGCTCATAAGGGTGTTCGCAGAAAGTCGGGCGAACCCTACATTCTACACCCCATTGCAGTAGCCAAAATAGTTTCACAGGAAATTGGACTTGGAGCTAAAGCCATTGCCTGCGCGTTGCTCCACGATGTAGTTGAGGACACCGACTACACCATAGAGGATATCGAGAGAATTTTCGGGAAAAAAATTGCCTCCATCATCGACGGGCTAACAAAGATAACCGAGGTTTTTGACGCAAACTCTACCATCCAGGCTGAAAATTTTCGCAAAATACTCCTTACCCTGGCCGACGACATCAGGGTTATCCTCATTAAGCTGGCCGATAGGCTCCACAACATGCGAACGCTCGAGTCGCTGCCAGCTACCAAGCAGATGAAGATTGCCAGCGAAACCATCTACCTTTACGCCCCGTTGGCACACCGTCTTGGGCTTTACTCCATTAAAACCGAGCTAGAGGATCTCAGCCTGAAGTACCGCTTTCCCCAGGTGTACGAGGAAATCCAAAGCAAAATAGAGCTGAACGAGAAACGCAGGGTTCAGCTCATTAACCACTTTTCGCTACCCATCATTAAGAAGCTGGAGGAAAACAACATTGACTTTGAGATAAGCGGTCGTCCAAAATCGGTTTACTCCATTTGGAAGAAGATGCAGACCAAAAACGTTTCCTTCGAAGAAATATACGACCTACTGGCAGTGCGGATTGTTTTTAACCCCTACCCCCACATTCCGGAGAAAACTCAATGCTGGCACATCTACTCATTAATTACAGATATCTATAAACCCAAGCCCGACCGGCTTCGCGATTGGGTTAGCACTCCCAAGGCGAACGGCTACGAGGCTCTCCACTGCACGGTTATGGGACCTAACGGACAGTGGGTGGAAGTTCAGATCCGCTCCCAACGAATGGATGAAATTGCCGAACGGGGATTTGCTGCCCATTGGAAGTATAAGGACATGGACAATGCCAGCCATGAGAACGAGCTCGATAAATGGATTAAGCGGGTTAGGGAGATGCTTGAGAATCCCCAGGAAAACGCCCTCGAGTTTCTCGACGAGTTTAAGGTCAACCTTTTTACCTCTGAAATCATCATTTTCACCCCAAAAGGCGAAACCCGTGCAATGCCCAAAGGCTCTACTGCCCTCGATTTTGCCTACGAAATTCATACCGAGGTTGGCAATAAGGCCATTGGTGCTAAGGTGAACCACAAGCTGGTGCCGCTAAGCTACATCCTTTCCAGCGGTGACCAGGTTGAAATTATTACCGCTGCTTCACAAAAACCCTCTTGGGAATTACTAAAATACGTTACAACTGCCAAGGCCAAAAATGCCATTAAAAATGCTCTTAAAACAGAAACCAAAGACCGACTTGAGAAGGGGAAGAAGCTGCTCGACGACAGGCTGGTTGAGCTAGGCGTCCAGCCTTCCTCAAAAATATTAAAGAAGGTGCTCACCAGCTACGAGGTGTCATCAAAAGACGAACTCTACAGCAAAATAGGGTCCGGTCAGGTCAACCTCGACAACCTCGCTAAAATCCTGAAGAAAAACACCAAGAATAAATGGATAAAGTACTGGCAGCTCCAGCTGGGGAGAAAGAGCCACCCCCAAAATGAACCTGCCACGCTACAGAAAATCGATACCAAAAAGCCTTTCCTTCTCAGCGAAAACGTTGACTCCGAGAACCCTCCCTATGTGATTGCCCGCTGCTGCAATCCTATACCCGGCGATGATGTTATTGGCTACATTTCGCCCGACGATGTGGTAATCATCCACAAGGCCACTTGTGCCGAAGCCATCCGCCTTATGGCCCAGCATGGCGATAGAATTGTCAGCGCCAAATGGACAACCCACAAGGTTCTCTCATTTCTCGCCCGTATTGAGGTTAAGGGGATGGATAGAATAGGCATTATCAACGACCTTACCAGGGTCATATCCAGTGAGCTGATGGTCAACATCCGTAAGTTCCACATCGAAAGTCACGATGGGATTTTTGAAGGGTTCATAGATCTTTATGTCCATGACATATCCCACCTCAACAACCTCATATTCAACCTGATGAAACTTAAAGGGATGGACAACGTCAAACGGGTTGATAAATTTGACGACTAAACAAAAATACTAACCAGCTGTTAACCAACTTACAAATCAAGCTGCTAATAGGATAAATTTATTGTCTCATTCCGTATAACTTAAAAAGCACGCCATGGGCTGCACAGAAACCAAAACTGTTGTAAAGCAAATACTTTCCGACTACCTACAGCGCAAGGGGTACCGTGAAACCCCCGAGCGGTACGCCATACTGCAGGAAATATATTCCACCGATAGCCATTTCGACGTGGAAACCCTTTACATCCACATGAAAAACAACGGATACCAGGTAAGCCGGGCTACCATTTACAACAACATCGACTTGCTATGCGAATGCGGGTTGGTTATCAGGCATCAGTTTGGAAAGAAAAACTCCCTTTACGAAAAGGCTTACGAGTGCAAGCAGCACGATCACCTAATCTGTACACGCTGCGGGAAGGTTACCGAGTTTTGCGACCCCAGAATTCAGGAAATAATCAACTCGGCAAAACGAAACTCCAACTTCACCATCTCTCACCACTCGCTTTACATATACGGCATTTGTGCCGAATGTCGTAACGAAATCGAAAAAGTTCCAATCACCTTGTAACGCTCCCTTGCCGGGTATGTGTCATCACGGCAAGCCTGGGCTATGGTTGTCTTTTCCACATTACTAATTCCAACAGCCAACCCCATTACCAGAATCCACTCCGTATTAAAATTGGTGCTGTTTAAAACTTTTACAGCGCCATTTACCTAAATTTTGTAACTTTAAGAGGTTAAATTTTATGATCGATTCCATAATCTTTTCATATAAGCTATGACAAAAGTTGATGTACTGCTAGGGTTACAGTGGGGCGACGAGGGGAAGGGCAAGGTAGTTGATGTGCTTACCCCTAACTATGATGCAATAGCACGCTTTCAGGGAGGCCCAAATGCCGGCCATTCAATTGAGTTCAACAGCATCAAGCATGTGCTGCACACAATTCCCTCGGGAATATTCCACCCTTCATGCATTAACATCATAGGGAACGGGGTGGTGCTCGACCCCATTGTTTTTGCCGAGGAGGTTGAAATTCTAACTAAAATGAATGTTGACCTCCATAAAACCCTGCTAATTTCAAAAAAGGCCCACCTGATACTCCCCTCCCACCGCGAATTAGACGCAGCTTCCGAAGCCGCTAAAGGAAAGGGTAAAATTGGCTCTACCCTTAGAGGCATTGGCCCCACATATATGGACAAAACCGGCCGCAATGGCCTTAGAGTAGGCGACATTCTTTCCCCTGATTTTACCAGAAACTACGAGTTTTTAAAAAATAAGCATAAGGAACTTCTCCAGCAGTACACATACCAGAGCAATATCGAGCAGCACGAGGATGCTTGGTTTAAGGGCGTTGAGGTGATAAAACAGTTTCGGCTGGTTGACTCGGAGTATGATATTAACGAAATGCTGGTCGCTGGTAAACGGGTGCTTGCTGAGGGCGCTCAGGGTTCGCTCCTCGATATTGATTTTGGTTCGTATCCATTCGTTACCTCCTCAAATACCATTTGCGCCGGTGCATGCACCGGTTTAGGAGTTTCGCCCCATAGCATTGGGGAGGTTTATGGAATTTTTAAGGCATACTGCACCCGGGTTGGCTCAGGGCCTTTCCCTACCGAGCAGGAAAATGATACCGGGGAAAAGATGCGTAACCTGGGCGTAGAGTTTGGTGCCACAACCGGACGTCCTCGACGTTGCGGCTGGCTCGATATGGTTGCCCTCAAGTATGCCATCATGCTGAATGGAGTTACCCGGCTCATCATGACTAAAGCTGATGTACTCGATTCGTTCGACACCATCAGGGTTGCCGTAGCTTACCTAGTCAACGGTAAGCAAACAACCCGGTTACCCTACGATATCAACGTTCCGGTTGAACCTGTTTACAAGGAATTTAAGGGCTGGAATAGCGATATCACAGGAATAACCAACGAACAAGATTTACCTGTTGAGCTGGCAGAGTATATTCGTTTCATCGAGCATGAAACAGGAGTTCCTATACACATTGTTTCGGTAGGCCCCAACAGGGATTCTACCATTGTTAGAGCCTGACCAACCCTTCTTTTGTTAGCGAAAATTTAGGATAACATACGGATCGTGGCTGTGAAAGCCTTTCAACTCCGTACGTGAAGGGTTAACATCATTAAACTCCCAGAGGTAGTAAAAATTCCCATTTATAGTATCCTTCTGGGGATCAGTGGTAAGGTTGGTTTGAATGTCGGCAGAAAGTTCCTTGCCGTATGCTACCCTGAAGCTAAGGTGGTCTATCCTCTCAAAGTTACCCGTAGCAATTGATGGCCATTTGTAGCTGCCTGCTGGTGAGCGAAGGCTTACTCTTATTTCCCACTCCACGGTTACAGGCCTTTTTAAATTACTGTACTTTGAAGCCAATGCGCAGGGGTCGAGGGCGGATAACTCATCGGCATCGGGCTTGCGAATTTTTCTTCGAAAAATAAACTTCTTATCATTACTGCTTACCTCTACGAAAATTTGGCGAAACACCTTCTCTTTAGCCTCGGGCAGCTCCAGCTCAATTCTGTTTATGGGGGGCAGGCCGTTGAATTCGTAGAGAACGTTCACCAGCAGTTCGGCATTCTCTGCATCTAAACATCTTAAATCGGTAGCATAGCGAACTATGCTCATGGTAGCGGAGCTGTCGGTTTCAACTTTTCCCTGAGCCCGACAAGAAAAAATCGCTGCCAGGTGAACAAGTATAAAAAATGCAGATCGCTTCATTAAACTTTTCTAATATGCGTTAAAACGCCCTTGTTGGGGGCGTTTCAACGCATTAGTCCAATACATAA
>DCDD01000097.1 GCA_002316235.1 Bacteroidales bacterium UBA1064 | reverse complement strand
TAGGGGCCAAATACATCAACGGTAAGGTTAAACTGGCTCCATGAATTTTCCATGTAGAAGTCCTTGACGCTCCCAGTAGCACCGCCTGTAGTGTAGCCAACCTGGTTGAACAGGTTGTTGAAATCCGATTGTGTTTTGGTGAAGGCTTTATCCTTGAATCCCATCAATATACAAATCAACTTTCTGTTGCCTGTTGTTGGGAAGGCCTTCAAGCTCTCAGCCGATTTTATTTCCCAAATACTTTTCATCAGCGAAAGCTGGCTTGGGCTATAGTACAACCCCTTGCTTACCTTTCCTAAAAATTCACGTTCCGCTTTTGTCCTTTCAGCAGGGTTATTTGCCTCAACGCCCGATAGCGTTATATCGCCCTTGCCATCCTGAAAAGCATACTCGTAAACTCCCTTGCTGTTGAGCATAAGGGTGTAGCCATCCTCGCTTAGCACCCATTTAACTTTTTCATCACCCTTTAAATAGATGTTGATGATCTTTCCATTGGCCTGCTCGTACTTTATCAGGCCAGGGTATGCCGGCACAGCAACGGCTTGGTTGGTTACCATTGCAGCTGCCATTAAGCATACACCCAAGAAACTTAGTAAAGTTTTCTTCATAGCTTAATAGAATTAATTTTAGGTTGGTTAAAAAAAAGGTTTACTTAACGGGACGTAATTTAAGTTGCTGAATAATGCAAAATTTTATTTTGCGACATAAAGCAGCTTTCTAAGTACAAACTACATGTTCCTTTGCACAAACGACAAAATGGCTTAATATCAGCATTATAAGTCGTTATGATTCTATAACTTTTTAATAATAACGGATTTGTGGGATAAGTTACCTGCTAATCTTTCTTAGGGATAGGGGCGAGCAATTTTGTTGTAAGCTAGGGTTGTTGTTGGCTATAAGATGATTTCTTTATCTACCTGCATTATAGGTAGTCTCCATAGTGGAAAATGGGCTCACTAATGCTGATTTTCTTTTACAGCTATTTTTCCCGTCATTTTAAATATACGAGGTGACGAGTTAGGTCAGGGTAAGAAAATTCTTTTGTCTAGTAGATTTCCCGTTTCGAAAAGAAGAATCCCCATTCATGCTCGGCATTCTCGTAGCTGTCGGAGGCATGTACGGCATTTTGAGTGGTATTCACACCAAATCGTCTGCGAATTGTTCCCTCGTCGGCTTCCTCCGGGTTGGTTTTTCCCACCAGCTTTCGAAGCGCTTCAACGGCTTCAGGTTTTTCTAAAACCATTGCCATCACAGGGCCTGAACTCATGTAGGTTGTAAGCTTGTCAAAAAAATCCTTACCCCGGTGGATGTCGTAGAATTGCTCGGCCTTAGCCTTGGTTAGCATGGTAATTTTTATGCCCCTTACTTTAAAGCCGGCTTTAAGAATTTCACAAAGTATTTCGCTTACGCAGTCGTTCTTAAAAGCATCGGGTTTGATCATGCAAAATGTGAATCGGGTGTTCATACTTTAAGATTTTTGTTAACCTGTTTAACATGTCTGGCATTAATACAACAGCAGCTCTAGCGGGCAAATGCTTCCATCTTGAAATTCATGCTTAAAATACTTCCGGTGAAGCGGCACCCCTCTTTTCCGGAATTTTTTAAAAATAGGCAAAACTTTCTTGTCGGCAAAATCTATCTTTGTAAATTTCATCATAATAAAATTTGATTTTAAAGGTATGGTGAAACACCCATGTTGGTTATTTTACAATGGAGCTTGTGGCTCCAAAAACATGGGTGTATCATAGTAAAATAAAAGCTCGATGAAGTTGAATCTTGATGAGGCATGGGCAGGGGCATTAAGGGAGTTGCTGGTTCCTACCAACCGAATAGTGCTAACAACCCATCATAACCCTGATGGTGATGCTGTTGGCTCTGTGCTTGGGCTATGGCATATACTTGAGCAGGTTGGGGTTCATGCCACTGCCGTTACCCCTAACGATTTCCCCGATTTTCTTTCATGGATGCCGGGAAGCGATACGATTCTGCGATTTTCCAGCAGTAGGCAAAAGGTAAGGGAGGTGATGGCTGGTGCCGATATTATAATTTGTCTTGATTACAATGGGTTTAGCCGGACAGAAGATATGGAATCCTTGTTTTCGGCCTCTTCAGCCAAAAAAATTCTTATTGACCACCATCCCCAACCGGAAAATACCTTCGATTTATCCATTTCGGTTGTGGAAGTGAGCTCCACCTCCGAGCTGGTTTTCGAGCTGGCTACTGAAATTTACGGGCTCAAAGCATTTAACGCCGATGCAGCTACCTGCCTGTATGCAGGCATAATGACCGATACCGGATCGTTTAGCTACGCCTGTTCTCGGGGTAGAACCCTCGAAATTGCCGGAATGCTGGTTGACAGTGGAGCCGTTGTTGAGCGCATTCAATCGTTGGTTTACAATAACTTTTCGGCCGATAGAATGAAGCTGCTGGGTTACTGCCTGGCAGATAAAATGATGGTTTTCCCTGAGTTTCATGCTGCGTATATCTGGTTGACCAGGGAGGAACTCAAGCGGTTTAACTATCAAATGGGCGATACCGAGGGGTTAGTCAACTACCCCCTTTCCATCAAGGGGATAATTTTTTCGGTGATATTCGTTGAGAACGATAACCATATTAAGGTTTCGCTTCGGTCGAGGGGTAATTTTTCTGTTAACGAGTTTGCCCGTAAGTACTACAACGGAGGCGGCCATCTTAATGCTGCCGGAGGGAAATCATTTCAGCCTATTGACGCTACATTGGCTGATTTCGAGCAGCTTCTCCGCCAGCATTTACAGGAGTTGAATGCTGCAGCAATATAAATATAGGTGAAGAAGACGTTGAGATAGATTGCTGATGAAAATACTAACCATCATCCCTTTAGCCGTTATCCTGGTATCGTGTGGAGGAAATGAGCGCCAGCCCGACAGGCAGCCCAATGTGGCTGAAACTAGGGAGATGCTTCAGCGTATCAACAAGGTGTTGGTTCAGCAGGATAGGGAGCAAATACTGGACTACATTAAGCGGAACAACTTGGTGGAGATGAAGGAAAGCCCTACAGGTTTATTTTACTATATTTCAGGGACATCTAATGGCCCCAAGGTTAGAAAGGGCGATGTTGTTGAGTATAGCTACAGGGTTTCGCTGCTCGATGGAACCGTTTGCTACCAATCCAATGCAGAAGCCCCGGCCACCTTTGAGGTTGGCCATGGGGGTGTTGTTTCAGGTTTAGAAGAAGGCATTCTGCTGATGAGGCAGGGACAAAGCGCTAAATTTATCATGCCCCCCCATTTGGCCTACGGCCTGATTGGCGATAGCAAACAAGTACCCGCTAGGTCAATAGTTATTTACGATGTTGAATTGTTGGCTGTTTATCGTTGATTTTTGATATTTTGGCTAACTTTACACGCATTAATTCCTTAGCTGCATGACAAAAAGTTCAGGTATTCTGTTAGCATTTCTGGTTGTGGCTACGGTTGGCTGCTCCAACCGGTCGAAACTTTTTCCTGGATTTTCTGTAACCCCCACCGGAATTCACTACAAGCTTATTTCGCTTGGCAACGGAACTTCTACGGCAAAGCCCTCTAATTACATTACCGCTAGTATTTCCTACCGTACTGCTAAGGACTCCGTTTTCTTTCAAGGAACCCGGCAGTTCCAGCTTGCCCAGTCAAGCTACGAAGGTTCTATTGACGAGTGCTTCATGATGCTGGCTGAGGGCGATAGCGGTGCTTTTTACATAAAGGCGCTGCCGTTTTTTACTCAAACCCTCGAAACCAAGCTGCCCACATTTATTGGTGTTAACGACTACATGCGGGTTGACATTCGTTTGCACAGCATTAAAACCCAGGAGGAGTTCAAAAAGGATATGGAGGCCTTTTTATCGTGGATTGAAGATTTTGGCGATTACGAAAAGGTTATCATAAGGCAGTATATTGATGGACAGAAGCTATCAGTTGAGCCTACACCTTCAGGCCTGTACATTATTCCCCAGATACGAACGGAAAGGGCTCCGGTTGAAAAAGGGGACACCATCACCATTCACTACGAAGGTCGCTTTTTTGATGGGCGAATATTCGACTCCACCCGCAAGCGTAACGAACCCTTTCAGCTTGTTTACGGTGACAAGTGGCAGGTAATTCCAGGTATTGACGAAGCGCTGGGAACCATGCGCGAGGGCGAGAAATCAATGCTAATTGTCCCATCGCATCTTGCTTTTGGTCAGCAGGGAAACACCAGCGGAATTATTCCGCCATTTACCTCTCTGGTTTTTGAGCTGGAGGTGGTTGAGGTGAAAAAAGGTGTTCAGCTATGATTCAAAAAAATTTCTTTAACGCTATTCTACTTTTGTCTCCTCTATTGATGGGTGCCTGCGATAACTCGCTTAAGGAGGATAAGCGCAACGATGAGGAAAAGATTATTGAGGGTCTTATAAATTCTAAAAAGTGGACCTACACCAAGTCCGAGGGTGTTTACCATGTTGTAGTTCAGCCATCCTACGGCTACGAGGTTAACTACGGCGATACGGTTACCTTCTGGTATAAGGGCTACACCATCCAGTCCCCCGTGCTGGTTTTCGACACCAACATCAAGTCGGAGGCTGTTTTGGCAAAACTCGACACCAATACCCGTACCCTTGAACCTGTTAGAGTCATTGCAGGGAAAACCAAACTTATTGAGGGGCTAAAACGAGGCCTGCTGCTATGCAGACAAGGGCAAAAATCAACCATATTTTTTACATCCGATATCGGATTTGGTGACAATCAGGTTGGCCCGCTGCCACCGTGGACACCCCTGGCCTACGATATTGAGGTGGTTGCCCTTAACGGTAGGGGAATAGAATCGGAGCAAAACATTATTAAATCAATGGATCTGACGGGATATACCCTCCATTCTAGCGGCTTGTACTATAGGTACCTTCTCGATTCTTCAACAGTAAGACCTCTGTCGAACAGCGTGGTTTACGGTTGGTACAGC
>DCDD01000056.1 GCA_002316235.1 Bacteroidales bacterium UBA1064 | reverse complement strand
CCTGCTGGAGGCCAGGATCGGGCTTTCAGAAAATGGTGCATTTGCGTTGACTGCTGATGAAATGAACACCCTTGAAGCTGCCTATAAGCGCTTAGTCAACCTAAATGCAGGGGAATCAAAAAATGCGCAAAAAAACGCTGGATTACTTGCAGGTGATGCCATTTCTATACTCAACAGAAAAGCAGGAATTGGTTGGACAAGCCACTCCCACACGGGCTCGCCTGTGCCGGTTTTTATAATGGGTCGGGGATCATCGCAACTTCCGGGATTACTGGATAACACCGATATTCCCAAACTAATACTTAAAGCGGCGGAATTGTAGAAAAAAGGGGAGACCCTTTTTTTTGATGAACACCATTCAAGGCAATACGAATGAAAATGGGTAGTAGGTTAATTGGTATATTTGAACAACTAAAGTATTCCGGTGGAATCACTTTTATTTGCTTTAGTGTATTAATCGGCATAATTTTAGTTTCTAAATTTTTTCTGAAATAATTTAAACTTAAAGTCTAAAACCAAAACCACTTACCTATGAAAATTAAACTACTTTTCGTAAATGCCATGCTAATTATGGCCGTGTTGGGAGCAAAAGCTCAGAACGCCGAGCAACCAAAAAAAATTCCCTCAACCTACGACCGCAGCTCCATCACCTTTCTTTACATGAAGGTTCCGGGGGAAAACCATGTGCAGGAGGTTGAGTCGAAAATTGGATCCATTGTTTTTTCTGACAAGTTTTACAATAACAACATGGAGACCCTTAGCTTCGATGCTCCATTCTCGCGCACTTCAACTGAAGTTGTTCCGCAGGAGGCTGTTAAGAAGTATCTGACCGACCAAAAGGTTGCCAAGTCAATTATCAGCCTATGGTACAACAGGCAGGAGGATGGGTCCATGTCAATGGATAAGATTTTTGACAGGGGCATGTTCAACGCCACCGATGCTGCCTACATTAAGGCTCAATCAACCAAGCTTGGAAACGCTGTGCTTCAGGATTACGGTAGCCGGCTAGTTGGCCGAAGCTACATTATGGTGCTTGATTACCAAAATGTGAAAACCATGCAGGAGGCAAAGATGAACAACATGCATGGGTGGCAGGCAACGGCAGTGGGTTATCTTTTTAAAATTAACTATACGGAGGAAACCCAGAATGCCCTATACGACTGCTGGATCTATCCTGAGGATAGCCCTGCCGTTAAGGCCGAAAAAATTAAGAAGTTCGAGCAGCTCGAAATTCCACTTGAGTTTGTAACCAAAACCAGCGTACCTATCGTAGCATCTCAGCCTAACCCCGACACACAGATTGGCCGGTTTATTAAGCAAAAATCTGACGATGTGCTCCTGCAGGAGCTGGTGCAGAAAGGTTATGACGAAACCATTTACAATCTGGAAAAGAGCCACGAGGACTTTATGGTGAAAACCACCATTCATCAGGTTAACCCTATCCGCGTTAAAATTGGGAAGAAGGAGGGGCTGAAATGCGACCACCGCTACTTTGCCTACGAGTATGTTTACAACGAGAAAACCAATACCACCGAACCCAGGTTCAGGGGAGTTATCAGGGCTACATCGAAAATTGTTGACAACCGCCAGGTGGCTACCGGCGAAATGCCCACCTCCACATTCTACCAAACTGCTGGGCGTAAGCTCCAAACTGGCTACCTGGTTCGCCAGCAAAACGACATGGGATTGGAGGTGCTTGCCGGATTTGAAATGGGTGAAGTTGGCGGTGTTTACGGTAGGGCTGACTTCAGGCTTGGAAGGTTTGTTGGAATAAGGTCCCTGTTTGTATTTGGTGAAGTTGGATTCCAGACTAAGGAGTATGATATTTTATCCCTAGCAACCGAGGATGTTTCGTTTACCCACTACGGAGCGGGTATTGCCAAGGGGTTCATGCTCACCCGCAACGTGGAATTGCGTCCATACGTTGGTATTGGTCAGGAGTCTGCTACTAGCGATGCCATTGAGGCTGCTAATACTGGAAATTATACCACCCTTTACCTGAGGCTGGGAGGAAATTTGGCACTAAATTTGAAACATAACATACAGCTGATGGGTGGCATAGGCACATACTCCTTTATCAGCAACGCATCAAATGATAATGGCGATTTGGGGGTTACCTGGGATGAGGTCTTCCCCGACCGCGGTGGAGTTTCGACCCTATTAGGTGTTAAAATTATGTTCTAAACTAAAAGTATATTAAGCTATGAAAGGTAAATTAACCACAATGTTAGCAGTGGTCTTGGCATGGGTTATAGTTTTCCCCGCCAATGCCCAAACTAGAAAAGAACGCAAAATACTCTACAACAGCCAGTACAACTATGAAATTGAGCCGGTTGGGGTTGGCCAGGATGGCACAAAGGTATTTAAGGTGTGGGGCTACGGTAAGGATGTGGGTGCTGCAGTTATGAATGCCAAGGAAGCTGCCGTTGCTGCCTGTATTTTTAAGGGTTTACCCGGTGGAGCCGGATCTGCTCCAACTCCCCCCATATGCTCTCAACCCAACGCCGAGGTTACCCATGCCGACTACTTCGAAAAGTTTTTTGAGGTAGGTGGCAAGTACCTCCAGTACATTGCCGTTACCAACGATGGCGATCCATCGGGCGAGGATCGTATAAAAATTAAAAAGGGCTACAAGGTGGCCATATACGTGCAGGTGATGTACGATGCCCTACGCAAGCAGCTTGAGGCCGATGGCATTGCCCGCAGGTTGGATTCCGGATTTTAACTTCTAACTATTAACCTACCATGAAGAAGCTACTTTTTTCATCAATTCTGATTTTTTCTACCCTGGCGGTGTTTGGTCAGGCAAAGAAACCCGTTATTATGGTAGTGCCCAGCGACCAGTACTGCATAAGCCGGGGCTACAAGATGGTGTTTGATAACCAGGGAATGAAGCAAACCCTTCCCGACTATAAAACTGCCCTGCAAACCGATCCCGATTTACGGTTGGTAATTACCAAAATGGGACAGATTATGGCCGACAGGGGATTTCCGCTTAAGGATCTGGAGCAGGAGATGAAGAATTTGGAACAAGAAAGAGCAGAATCATCCATGCTTACCAGCTCATCTTCAGGCTCCGAAATGGCCGAAAGCCCTATTGACGCATTAAAGCGTGTTGCAAAAGCCGACATCATCATGGACCTCGACTTCGAGGTGAAAAGGCAGGGACCCCAAAAGTACATCGTTTTCAACCTTAAAGGCCTTGATGCCTACACCGCCAAACAGGTATCGGGCGTGGCAGGTGCCGGTAACCCTTCTTCGGCTGCCTCACCCGAGCTTCTCCTGGAGGAAGCTGTTCTCAGCCACATGGACAACTTTAATGCAGGTCTGATGAGGCATTTTGAGGATATGTTTGCAAATGGTCGCGAGGTGAAGGTTCAGATTAAGGTATGGAGCAACTGGGGTGAAAACCTCGAATCGGAATTTGGCGACAACTCCGAGGAGCTTTCAACCATCATCGAGAACTGGTTTGCCGACAACTGCGTTCAGGGCCGCTTCAGCCTTTCCGATGCTACCGAAAATTTCATGAAGTTTGAGCAGGTGCGCATTCCCATGATGCGTACTGACGATAAGGGTCGGGAGCGTGCGGTTGACACCCGTTCGTTCGTAAGCGACTTGCGCAAGTACCTCAACGGAATGGGCATTCCTTCAAAGTTATACCTGAGAGGACTAGGAGAGGCCTGGCTAATCCTTGGTGAAAAGTAAAATGCTATTAATCAGAAAATAAAAGGTGATGACTAGACGAATATTGATTCTTGTTGCTACCATCCTTGGATTTACCGTTGGATTGGGTGCCCAAAATAGTCAGGGTAAAACCGACGACTTGGGGCGCATTGCCCTTGCAGCGATAGTTCCCGAGCAGGCCGAGGGCATTCCCCAATCGGCTCGCCAGCAGCTGGTAAATAAGATGGAGCAAATAGCCGTGCAGAATGGGCTGGGCGCAGCGGCTGCAAACCCCCGGTTCTGCATTGTGCCTATGGTAAACGTGTTAAGCAAGGAGATAACCCCAACAGCACCGCCAATGCAGGCTGTAAACCTTGAAGTAACCTTCTACATTGTTGACGCTGCAAGCCAGAACATCTTCAGCCAGACCAGCATTCAGGTTAAGGGCGTTGGGCAGACGGAGGATAAGGCCTACATTCAAGCGCTGAAGGGAGTCAACGTAAAAGCAGGGCAGTTCAAGGGTTTTGTTGAAAAGGGAAAGGAAAAGATAATAGAGTACTACAACTCGCAGTGCGACGTGGTGCTGAAAGGCGCCCAGGCCCTTGCCGGTCAGAAGAAATACGAGGAGGCCCTCTACATCCTGCTCTCCGTTCCGGATGTTTGCATGGAGTGCTTCGACAAGAG
>DCDD01000139.1 GCA_002316235.1 Bacteroidales bacterium UBA1064 | reverse complement strand
AAGGAAGGGGTCATGAGTTCAATTCTCATCATCGGCTCGATTTTTTAAACATTTGAAATTCAAGTTTTTAAATACTAATTTAATTAATACCTGAAGTTATGGCTAAAGAAAAATTTGATAGGTCGAAACCGCACGTAAATGTTGGAACCATTGGCCACGTTGACCACGGCAAAACAACTCTGACTGCCGCAATTACCAAGATATTGGCAGAAAAAGGACTTTCGGAGTACCGTTCGTTTGACTCTATTGACAACGCTCCCGAGGAAGAGGAGAGGGGTATCACCATTAATACCGCTCACGTTGAGTACCAAACCGAGAAACGTCACTACGCTCACGTTGACTGCCCTGGCCACGCCGACTATGTTAAGAACATGGTAACTGGTGCTGCCCAGATGGATGGCGCTATTCTTGTAGTTGCCGCTACTGATGGCCCCATGCCCCAAACCCGTGAGCATATCCTACTTGCCCGCCAGGTAAACGTGCCCAGAATCGTGGTTTTCCTTAACAAGTGCGATGCCGTTGACGATCCCGAAATGCTCGACCTTGTTGAAATGGAAGTTCGCGAGCTGCTCACATTCTACCAGTTTGACGGAGAAAATACACCTGTTATCAGGGGTTCTGCACTTGGTGCGCTGAATGGCGAACCCAAGTGGGTGGAAAAGGTAATGGAGCTGATGGCTGCGGTTGACGAGTATATCCCCATTCCTCCCCGTGAAAACGAAAAACCCTTCCTGATGCCTGTTGAAGACGTCTTCTCAATTACAGGCCGTGGAACTGTTGCTACCGGACGTATCGAAACCGGTGTTATCCACACCAGCGATGAAGTTGAAATTATCGGTCTTAGCCATGAAAAGATGAAATCGGTTGTTACCGGCGTGGAAATGTTCCGCAAAATTCTTGACCAGGGTGAAGCCGGTGATAACGTTGGTTTGCTCCTTCGCGGTATAGACAAAAAGGAAATTAAGCGCGGAATGGTGGTTGCCAAACCTGGGTCCATCACACCTCACACCAAGTTCAAGGCTGAAATATATGTTTTGAAGAAAGAGGAGGGTGGCCGTCATACCCCGTTCCACAACCACTACCGTCCCCAGTTCTATCTTAGAACTCTTGACGTTACCGGTGAAATAGTTCTACCCGAAGGTGTGGAAATGGTAATGCCGGGCGACAACGTAACCATTACCGTTGAGCTTATTTATCCTGTTGCTATTAATAAAAACCTTCGTTTCGCAATTCGTGAAGGTGGCAGAACAGTTGGTGCTGGTCAGGTAATTGATATAATCGAATAATACTGCTATTCTGGCAAAAGGCATTACCTGCCTTGAGCCAGCCTACACGGGTGTAGCTCAATTGGTAGAGTAGTGGTCTCCAAAACCATTGGTTGGGAGTTCGAGTCTCTCCACCCGTGCTAAATATCTGAAGATATGAAGATTACAAAGTACTTTCACGAAGTTTACACCGAAATGGTGCATAAGGTTTCGTGGCCTACTATGAAAGAACTTCAATCCAGCGCATTAATTGTCATTGTTGCTTCCCTTTTAATTGCGCTGGTGGTTTTCGTCATGGACATCAGCTTTGAGAACCTGATGAAGGTTATCTACCGTATGCTTAACTAACCAGCGCCCAACTTGGGAAAGGAATGGAAGAAAATGTAAAAAAATGGTATGTTCTTCGGGCAATTTCCGGTAAGGAGAAGAAAGTTAAGGAGTACCTGGAGAATGAGATTACCCGTTTGAAATTACAGGACTTCATCTCTCAAGTTCTTATCCCTACCGAAAAGGTTTACCAGATTCATAACGGTAAGAAAATCAGTAAGGAGAGAATTTTTTACCCTGGTTATGTTCTTGTTGAAGCTGCGCTGGTGGGTGAGGTCCCTCACATTTTGAGGAATGCCCCCAACGTGTTGGGATTTTTAGGCGACCCCAAATCGGGCGATCCTATACCCCTTAGAACTTCAGAGGTAAACCGTATTCTTGGAAAGGTTGACGAGCTGGTTGATAGCGAGGAGGAGCTGAATGTTCCATTCTTTGTTGGTGAAACGGTGAAGGTGATAGACGGTCCGTTTAACTCGTTTTCCGGAGTAATCGAGGAGGTAAATGACGAAAAGAAGAAGCTGAAGGTTATGGTGAAAATCTTCGGCCGAAAAACTCCGCTGGAGTTAAGTTTTATGCAAGTTGAAAAAGAGTAACTAACTAAAAGAGCAAATGAATTATGGCTAAAGAAATTGCTGGATTTATTAAGCTCCAGGTTAAAGGCGGCGCTGCTAATCCATCGCCTCCAATTGGGCCTGCTCTTGGTTCTAAAGGGGTAAACATTATGGAGTTCTGCAAGCAGTTTAATGCCAGAACTCAAGCTCAAGCAGGGAAAGTTTTGCCTGTTATAATTACTGTTTACAACGATAAGTCATTCGATTTTGTTGTTAAAACCCCACCTGTTCCCGTTCAGCTCCTGGAAATTACCAAGCAGCAGAAGGGATCAGCTGAACCAAACAGGAAGAAAGTTGCTTCAGTAACCTGGGAGCAGGTAAGGCAAGTAGCCCAGGACAAAATGCCCGATCTGAACTGCTTTACCCTTGAGTCGGCTATGAAAATGGTAGCAGGCACAGCCCGGAGCATGGGGATTGCTGTTACCGGAGAGTTTCCGGCTAAATAACCACTTAACATCTTTTGAGCAATGACTAAACTGACAAAAAACAGGAAGTTGGCTTTATCGAAGGTTGAGCCGAACAGGCAGTACAAGCTTTCTGAGGCAGCTGCCCTGTTGAAGGATATCACCTACACAAAGTTCGACGCTTCGGTTGACATCGACGTGAGGCTTAATGTCGATCCTCGTAAGGCCAACCAGATGGTTCGCGGGGTGGTTACACTTCCTCACGGAACCGGCAAACAGGTGAGGGTGCTGGTGCTTTGTACTCCCGATAAGGAGGAAGCTGCTCGTCAGGCCGGAGCCGAGTTTGTTGGGCTTGATGAGTATATTGAAAAAATCAAAGGAGGGTGGACAGATGTTGATGTTATCATTACCATGCCTACGGTTATGGGTAAAATTGGCGCCCTGGGCCGTATCCTTGGACCTAGAGGACTTATGCCCAACCCTAAAAGCGGCACTGTAACCATGGACGTTGATAAGGCTGTTAAGGAGGTTAAGCAGGGGAAAATCGACTTTAAGGTTGACAAGTTTGGTATAATTCACGCTTCAATCGGTAAGGTTTCTTTTGAGCCCGAGAAAATAGTTGATAATGCCATTGAATTTCTTAATACCATTATCAAGCTCAAACCCACAACGGCTAAAGGAACCTACCTGAAGAGCATTTACCTTTCCACTACTATGAGCCCCGGTTTGGCAATCGATACCAAATCTATAGCTGCTGCGAATTAATAAAACCGTTTACAGACCCAATTCACTATGACAAGGGAAGAGAAAAAAAATCTGATTGATGCGCTTACCGAAACTATAAACCGCTACCCGCATTTTTACCTCACCGATACGTCGGCGCTTAATGCTGAGGACACTAGCAAGCTTCGCCGCTCGTGCTTTCAGAAAGAGGTTAAAATGGTGGTGGTTAAAAATACCCTGTTTAAGAAAGCCCTGGAACAAAGCGGCAAATTTGACTTTTCGCCGCTATTTACAGAGTTAAAGGGCACCACATCGGTAATGTTTACCGAATCGGGGAATGTGCCGGCTAAGCTTATCAAGGAGTTCCGAACTGAACATCCGAAACCCTTACTAAAAGCTGCCTTTGTAGAGGAGTCCATATATGTGGGCGACGATCAGCTGAATATGCTTGCATCGCTGAAGAGCAAGAACGAGCTCATTGCCGATGTTATTGCCCTGCTGCAATCACCCGCAAAGAATGTTATCGCTTCTCTTCAATCAGGAGGAAATATTCTATCTGGTGTTGTTAAAACACTTTCTGAAAAGGAAAAATAACTTAAAGTTTGAAATCAATTAAACACTTATCAAAATGGCAGATCTCAAGAAATTTGCAGAAGATTTAGTTAACCTTTCGGTTAAGGAAGTTAACGAGTTAGCTAAGATTCTTAAAGACGAATATGGTATTGAACCCGCTGCTGCTGCTGTAGCTGTTGCTGCTGCACCCGCTGCTGGTGCTGGCGCCGCTGCAGCCGAGAAAACTCAGTTTGACGTTATTTTGAAAGCTGCCGGCGGAGCAAAGCTTCAGGTGGTTAAGCTGGTGAAAGATCTTACCGGACTGGGGCTCAAGGAGGCTAAAGATCTCGTTGATGCCGCACCAAAGCCGGTTAAGGAAGGTGTTTCAAAAGAAGAAGCCGAATCTCTTAAAGCACAACTCGAAGACGCAGGAGCAGAAGTTGAACTTAAATAGCAAAAGCCTATATTGGGTAAAGGTTTAGAATCTATCCATTAGATTCTAAGCCTTTTTATTGTTATATTTTTACAGTTCAACAAACACTAATCCAATGTCTAATAATAACAATAACAACCGAATTAGCTTTTCCAGAACGAAGAGTCAATACGAATACCCCGATTTTCTGGAAGTTCAGCTAAAGTCATTCACCGAATTTTTTCAGCTGGGCACTAGCCCCGAAGAACGCAGACACGAAGGGCTGTATAAGGTATTTCTGGAAAATTTTCCGATTACCGATACACGAAACAACTTCGTTCTGGAGTTTCTAGACTACTTTGTTGATCCACCCCGCTACTCCATTGAGGAATGCCTTGATCGAGGGCTTACTTTTTGCGTTCCCCTGAAGGCCAAGCTAAAGCTCTACTGCACCGATCCCGAGCACGAGGACTTCGATACCGTTGTTCAGGATGTGTACCTCGGAACCATACCCTACATGACGCCCCGCGGAACCTTCGTTATAAACGGTGCCGAGCGCGTTGTTGTGTCGCAGCTCCATCGTTCACCGGGTGTCTTTTTTGGACAAAGCATTCACCCCAACGGGACAAAGCTCTACTCAGCCCGAATTATTCCCTTTAAGGGCTCGTGGATTGAGTTCGCCACTGATATTAATAACGTGATGTACGCCTACATAGACCGGAAGAAAAAGCTGCCTGTTACTACGCTTCTCCGTGCTATAGGCTACGAAAGCGATAAGGATATTCTGGAAATTTTCAACCTGGCCGAGGAGGTTAAGGTTAACAAGGTTAACCTGAAAAAAATTGTGGGTCAGAGGCTTGCTGCACGTGTGCTGAAATCGTGGGTTGAGGATTTTGTTGACGAGGACACCGGGGAAGTTGTATCTATCGAACGAAACGAGGTAATACTCGACCGTGAAACAGTGGTCGAGAATGAACATATTGACACCATTATTGAGTCGGGAGCTAAGTCCATACTTGTTCATAAGGAAAATCAAACTTTTTCGGACTACGCTATTATATACAATACCCTGCAAAAGGATCCCTGCAACTCCGAGAAAGAAGCTGTAGTGTATATCTATAGGCAGCTGCGTAACTCTGAGCCTCCTGATGAGGCTACCGCACGTGATGTTATAGACAAGCTGTTCTTTTCGGATAAACGATATGATTTGGGCGAGGTTGGACGTTACCGTATTAACAAAAAGCTCAACCTTACAACCTCCCCCGATGTAAAGGTGCTTACGAGAGAAGATATCATTGAGATTATCAAGTACCTGATTGAACTTGTCAACTCCAAAGCAGAGGTTGACGACATTGACCATTTGAGCAACCGACGGGTTAGAACCGTGGGCGAACAGCTGGCTGCCCAGTTCAGCGTTGGGCTGGCAAGAATGGCCAGAACTATCCGTGAGCGAATGAACGTTAGGGACAACGAGGTGTTCACGCCTATTGACCTGATAAACTCTAAAACGCTTTCATCGGTTATTAACTCCTTTTTCGGCACAAACCAGCTGTCGCAATTCATGGATCAGACTAACCCGCTGGCCGAAATGACCCATAAGCGTCGTTTATCTGCACTTGGACCTGGTGGACTTTCCAGAGAACGTGCCGGTTTTGAGGTTAGAGACGTGCACTACACCCACTACGGCAGGTTGTGCCCCATCGAAACGCCTGAAGGCCCTAATATCGGGCTTATCTCTTCTCTTTGTGTTTACGCCCGAATAAACGATTTGGGATTCATTGAAACTCCCTACCGGAAGGTTGACGGCGGAACGGTGGGCATGAACGATGACGATGTAGTGTACCTGACTGCCGAGGAGGAGGAGGCCAAAATCATTGCCCAGGCAAATGCTCCTATTGGTGATGATGGTTCGTTTGTTGAATCCAAGGTAAAAGCTCGTTACGAAGGGGATTTCCCCCTGGCTGAAAGCGAATCAATCGACCTTATGGATGTTGCACCTAACCAAATTGCCTCCATTGCCGCTTCGCTCATTCCTTTTTTGGAAAATGATGACGCCAACCGTGCCCTCATGGGTTCGAACATGATGCGTCAGGCAGTTCCACTTCTAAAGCCCGAAACTCCGATTGTTGGAACCGGATTGGAAGGTAAAGTGGTGAGCGATAGTCGTGTGCAAGTTGTTGCCGAACAGGATGGCGTGGTGGAGTATGTTGACGCCAACGAGATTGTTGTAAGATATAACCGCTCGGAAGATGAAGTTTTTGTTAGTTTCGACCCCGAGCTTAAACGATATAGCTTACCAAAATTCAAGAAAACTAACCAAAATACATCTATTACCCTAACACCCATTGTTACCAAG
Source organism: Bacteroidales bacterium UBA1064 (assembly GCA_002316235.1). GTDB lineage: Bacteria > Bacteroidota > Bacteroidia > Bacteroidales > Tenuifilaceae > UBA1064. Next base: position 3,033 of record DCDD01000139.1, on the reverse strand, counting down.
GGCCAAATAATTAAAAAAGGCGATATCCTTACCGAAGGCTATGCTACTCGCAACGGAGAGCTCGCCCTTGGGCGAAACCTTAAGGTGGCCTTTATGCCTTGGAAGGGTTACAACTTTGAGGATGCCATCGTAATTAACGAACGGTTGATTAGGGATGATATGTTTACCTCCCTTCATATTGATGAGTACATCCTTGAGGTTAGGGATACTAAACGTGGAATGGAGGAGCTTACAGCCGATATACCAAACGTATCGGAAGAGGCTACTAAGAACCTCGATGAGAACGGGATGATCCGTATAGGCGCCAACGTGGTGCCTGGCGATATCCTTATCGGGAAGATCACCCCTAAAGGGGAGTCTGATCCCACTCCCGAGGAAAAACTGCTACGCGCAATTTTCGGAGATAAGGCTGGCGATGTGAAGGATGCCTCACTAAAAGCTTCCCCATCGCTTTACGGCGTGGTAGTTGACAAAATGCTTTTTTCAAGGGCTATTAAGGATGAAAAGGACCAGAAAAAATCCAAGTCAACTGAGAAAAGTAAGCTGGAAAAAATCGACAACGAGTTTAACCGTCAGGTTGCCGAGCTTCAAACCAAGCTGGTTGATAAGCTGTTTGTTCTTGTAAACGGGAAAACCTCGCAGGGCGTTGTGGATAATTTCAACCAGGAGCTCATTCCTCGTGGGGTGAAATTTACACATAAAATGCTTACCGAGATTGACTACATGAATGTTAACCCAAACAAATGGACAACCGATAAGGCTAAGAATGAGCTGATTAAAACTGTTATTCAGAATTACATTCTGAAGTGGAAGGAGATTGATGCGGAGTTTAAGCGCAAGAAGTTTAATGTAACCATCGGAGATGAGCTGCCTGCAGGAATTATGCAGCTAGCCAAAGTATTTATTGCCAAAAAACGCAAGTTAAAAGTGGGCGATAAGATGGCTGGCCGACATGGAAATAAGGGAATTGTGGCCAAGGTGGTTCGTGATGAGGATATGCCGTTCCTGGAGGATGGGTCGCCTGTCGATATAGTTTTGAACCCTCTAGGCGTTCCCTCCCGAATGAACCTGGGTCAGATTTACGAAACCGTTCTAGGTTGGGCAGGGCAAAAGCTGGGCGTTAGCTTTGCCACACCGATTTTCGATGGTGCAACTCTTGATGATATAACGGTGTACACCGAGAAGGCCGGCTTACCCCGCTTTGGTAAAACATACCTGTACGATGGGGGTACCGGCGAGCGCTTTGATCAACCTGCAACTGTAGGTGTAATCTACATGATGAAGCTCGGACACATGGTTGACGATAAGATGCATGCCCGTTCTATAGGCCCTTACTCCCTTATCACCCAGCAACCACTTGGTGGCAAGGCTCAGTTTGGCGGTCAAAGGTTTGGTGAAATGGAGGTATGGGCGCTGGAAGCTTTTGGGGCTTCCCACATCCTTCAGGAAATACTCACCATCAAGTCCGATGATGTGGTCGGTAGAGCTAAAGCTTACGAGTCAATTGTTAAGGGAGAACCAATGCCTGAACCCGGCATACCCGAGTCGCTCAACGTGTTGCTACATGAACTTAGGGGGTTGGGCTTAAGTATTAATCTTGACTAGCCCGATTGCACAGTTCTGGCTAAAGACTTTTTTTGCTGTCCAGCTGCATAACATAACTTTTAACTAGTTGAATATGTCGTTCAGAAAAGATAATAAGGCTAAGAGCAACTTCTCAAAAATCACTATCAGCCTTGCCTCACCCGAAGAAATACTGGAGCGGTCGAGCGGAGAAGTGCTAAAACCTGAAACGATAAATTACAGAACCTATAAGCCTGAGCGAGACGGGTTGTTTTGTGAAAGAATTTTCGGTCCCGTGAAGGATTACGAGTGCCACTGCGGAAAGTACAAACGCATTCGTTACAAGGGTATCGTATGCGACCGTTGCGGTGTTGAGGTTACTGAGAAGAAGGTACGCAGGGAGAGGATGGGGCACATCACACTTGTGGTTCCAGTGGCACATATCTGGTATTTTAAGTCGTTGCCCAACAAAATAGGCTACCTGCTTGGATTACCCTCCAAAAAACTGGAGTCAATAATCTACTACGAGCGTTACGTGGTGGTTAATCCTGGTATTAAAGCTGCTGATGGAGTCAAATACCTCGATTTCCTTACCGAAGAGGAGTATCTCGAAATTATTGATTCCCTTCCAAAGGATAACCAGCATCTTGACGATAACGATCCTAACAAGTTCATTGCCGGAATGGGAGCAGAAGCGCTTAATTTGCTCTTGTCCCGCCTAAACCTGGATGAGCTGTCATACGACCTTCGCAACAGGGCAAACACCGAAACATCCCAACAGCGTAAAAGTGAAGCGCTGAAACGCCTTCAGGTGGTAGAGGCCTTTCGGGAATCGGGCACCATAAACAAGCCGGAATGGATGATATTGAAGGTAATTCCTGTTATTCCTCCTGAGCTTCGTCCTTTAGTGCCGCTTGATGGAGGAAGGTTTGCCACTTCCGACCTGAATGACCTATACCGTAGGGTGATTATTCGTAACAACCGTCTGAAACGTCTTATTGAAATTAAAGCCCCCGAGGTGATACTTCGGAATGAAAAGCGTATGCTTCAGGAGGCAGTGGACTCGCTTTTCGACAACTCCCGCAAGTCAAACGCTGTTAAAACCGATGCCAACCGTCCGTTGAAATCACTGAGCGATAGCTTAAAGGGAAAGCAAGGTCGTTTCCGCCAGAACTTGCTAGGTAAACGAGTTGACTACTCAGCCCGCTCAGTAATTGTTGTTGGTCCCGAGCTGAAGATGCACGAGTGCGGTCTCCCAAAGGAAATGGCTGCAGAACTCTACAAACCATTTATTATCCGCAAGCTGATTGAAAGGGGCATTGTTAAAACGGTGAAGTCGGCCAAGAAGATTGTTGACCGGAAGGATCCTGTTGTTTGGGACATTCTGGAAAACGTTTTAAAGGGGCATCCCGTGCTACTTAACCGTGCTCCAACCCTTCACCGCTTGGGTATTCAAGCATTCCAACCCAA
>DCDD01000087.1 GCA_002316235.1 Bacteroidales bacterium UBA1064 | reverse complement strand
CCTCATTAACCGAATACTTTACGGAAACACCTCCCGTCAGGTTATCGGTTGCAGCCAGGTAAAGCTTTACGCTTGCGGGGTAAACGGGAACATTACCAACAGGTAGCTCTTTAAAGGGTTCAACGCTAAAGTGATGGTAGATTTTGGGAGCTTCGCTATCAAGCCCTAGTTTGAACGATAGGAAGTTAAGATTATCCACGTTGTCATAGGCGGTGCATCGAATTTCGTGGAATCCGGGTTCGGTCAGGCTAAATGGGCCGGTGTAGTCCATGCCACCCGATTTGTCAATGGTGTATAAGATGCGGTTTGCTCCTGACTCCTTGTCGGCAGCATTTAGCTTTACCAGCGTTGATTGTCCAATCCAAAGGGTGTCGCGGAGGGTTAGCTGGCGGCCCAGCAGCTGGTAACCAATGGTTGGGCCGGTTATGTCAATGGTGGGCATTACGAACGATTCGGTGTTTGCTCCTGACTGGCTGCGGTTGTTTACATTGTCAACCGCGTAGGTTTTCACATTTATGGTTCCAAGTATATCCGAGAGCATTACCTGTTTTTCATAGCGAATGTACTCGCCATTGTTAAGGGAGTAAAAAATATCCTTAATGCCGGCTCTGTTGTCAATGGCAACAATTCTAAGCTGGCTTCGACCCGATGAGTACTCCACATTGCCCACCATGTAGGTGTTGCCGGCAATTTCCTCCACTACAATTGGTGGTGTTTTGTCCACTGTGAAATGGTGGCTCTGCAGGGCTTCGCTATTACCCACCATGTCGGTGGCGTACCATTCCAAAACGTGGTCTCCGTCAGTCAGACTTCCTGCCTTGATCGGATACCGGTAGGCTTCAAATTTTGACGAGTCAATCCGGTAGAGGATTTCTTTCACACCGAACTCATCGGTGGCGCTCAGCTTAAAAACCGACCGTCCCGATACTACTTGTTCAAACTGATCACCTTCAACGGTAATAGCCGATGTAGGAGGTGTAGCATCAACCACGAATTTACGGGTTACCTCATCCTCCCGGTTGCCCAGCTTGTCGGTTGAGTACACGGTAAACTCGTAAACTCCATCCTTGTCGAGTGCCAGGGGAGAGGTGTAGGGAACAAAGGGTTCGCCGTTGAGAGAGTAGTAGGTATCCTCAAGGCCTGAGTTCTCATCGGCGGCATTCACCTCAATTACCGCTCCGCCAGGTATGTACACAGCCTCGTCAATACGTTTCTGGTTCCGGTTGGTGGAGGTTACCGCTGATACAGGCGGTTTACCATCGGCAAACAGCTCAAAACGAATTTTTCGGCCAATGTAGAGGTTAAGGTGAGTCATCACCTGTAGTCCGTGTCCGCTCCAGCGCAAAGGATTCCCTTTTCCTTCCAGACCTGTGAGTTTTACTGCACCTGAGGCTGAGTTGGTTGTGTTGATGTAGAGATTTACCTCCACGTTGGGTGATGCGTAGAGCATTTTTCCGGTTGTATCCATGTACAGGACACGTGTGGCATTCTGGGCAAAAATGCTATGCGATAAAAGAATGGCAAAGGTTAGGGCGAATAGGTATTTTAGCAGTCCTTTCATTTTATAAGCTGAGTTTGGGTGTGGGCTGCATGAGTTTTGGAATAAAGAAGCGAAATTCAATTCTCCGGTTCTCCCGGTGCTTGCTATCAGGACACTGCACCCCTTTCAGGCATTCGTTTACCGGTTGCGAATCGCCAAACCCAACGGCCTTCAGCCTGCTCTCGCTGATGCCCTTGCCCGAAAGGTAACGAACAACCGATTGTGCCCTTCGTTCGGACAAGTCAAGGTTATAATCAGTGTTTCCTCGCGTGTCGGCATGTGCTTTTATTTCAACATGGAGTTCGGGGTAGAGCTTCAGCATGTCTTCCATTTGATTTAAAATCTCGAATGATTCGGGTAGCAGGTTTACGCTGGCAGTTTCAAAGTAAATGTTGTTTACCCTGAATGTAACATCGGGAGAAGAAATTAGGGTGTATGCTGCGGTATCGCTTGTATTACCAACATTATCAACAGCATAAATGTGAAGGCTGAATTCTCCGTTGCTACCCGGCGACAACTCGTTGGTGGCCAGCTTGTAGGGTTCGCCGTTTAAGGAGTAGTAAACAGATTTTACCCCCGAACGTTTATCCTTTGCCTTAGGAGTGAAGGTTGCGTTGGGTTCAAGGTATATGCGGTTCTGGTGCTTCATAAGCAGGCCCCGGGCAACCTCGACGTAGGGGTTGGGACCAACTCCATCAGCATACACCAGGTAGCGAACTTTTTGGCCGCTACTCTGGTAAACCAGGTAGTGCTTTCCGTCACCATCGAAGTACATTGGGTTAGCCAGGCTATCGCTGCTTGGCAGCATAATCATGTTTTGGGGTTGACCAGAAGGAGAAACAAAAAAGTAAATGGGGGCATCGGCTTTAACGAATATTTGATTCGCTTCGTTGACGTAAAGATTTTCCTGCCGCTCCTGGCCGGCTAGAGTTCCAAACAAATATGGCAGCAGAACAAGGGTAAGCAACCAACTTCTCATATTGCGCTCTTTGTCGGGACAAATTTATAATATTTTCTTGCTCAATTCCCTAATCGTAAAAATTACTTTTTTT
>DCDD01000106.1 GCA_002316235.1 Bacteroidales bacterium UBA1064 | reverse complement strand
AGAATTTTTGAACCCCGCTACCAGGAGCTGGTAAATGACCTGGACAAGACCGGTGAGAGTTTTGGAATACCCTTCGTTTTAAACGAAAAGATAATGGCCTACGGAAGCGAGGTCGAACTCTCAAACATTGTGGCCCGAAACAGCCTAGGGCAAATGGTCGTAATAGTTAAGGGGGTTAGAAACTTCCACTTACTTCAGTATAGCGAGGCGCCTACAAGTAAACCATACGGCAGCGGGGCAATTGAGTATATTGATGATGATTTCCGCTCCACCAACCCGGAGCTAATCGTGCTGGCAAAGAAGCTGAAACTTGAAATTAGTGAAAACCTTGGAATCCTAGTTAAAGATGAGGCAATTAGCCTGGCGAGCGTTGCAAAAGGGCTGATGATGACCTCAGAAGATAAATACACCTTTTACTCGCTTCGCTCAAAAACAAAAATGGAAAACTTTTTGATTAAAAGGTTGAGGTTTATTGAGCAAATTCAAAAGCAGGAAAAGCTGTTGGCAAATAATTTCAGTTTAAACTAGCCACACCGCCCATTGTGCTGGTTTCGGGAAAAAAGAGATTTCTACCCGGAAGTTTTCCCTCGATGCCCGGCAACAGCTTGTCAAAAAACCTGTCAACAATATAGGGAAATCTAGCTCCCTTCCACGGGCTGGTATTCGAAATAAAAACATAGGTGTAACCGTTGCTACTCGAAACTGCCAGTGCAGTTGTTCCGGGTAAAGAACCCGAACGCCAAAGTTTTCCGCCGGGCATAACCCACCTCCATCCAATAGGATGAAACTTATCGTTGCTTGTTTGGGTCATAACGGCAACTGACTCTTTCGATAGAATATCAGGGAAGCTGCTGCTCCCATCAATAGCCAGTAGAAATCTGGTAAGGCTGATGGGTGAAATAACCCATCCACCGGCGGCCCCAAGAGTATGAACGTCATCGCCACCCCTACATTTCAGAACTCCTTCCTTTGAACCATCAAAAGCCATAACGCGTTCTGCCTCGTTAACCTCGTAGTAGCGAGCTTCGTTTGGATAGCGTAAGCTGTCCCAGTTCTGGGCAATGCGGGCATCATAAATACTTAAGGGACGGAAAATGCTACGCTGTACAAAAGTCTCGTAATCCGTATGGGTAATTTTTTCAATAACAAGCTCCAGAATTGCGTAGCCCAGGTTGCTATACGAGCTGTGGGAACCGGGTGCAAAATGTAATTTTTTGGAAAGGGCAAATACTACGATATCCTCCAATGAAACGGGCAACTCCTTGTGCAGCTCACGGGCAACCACCTCGTTGATAAACATGTGATCGCCCCACCGGGTTGACCATCCCGCAGAATGATTTAATAGATTTTTAACGGTAATGTCCTCTACCCTTTTATCCTTGTAGTTCAAAAAAATGTTGTCGTTAAGAATTCCATTGGGTCCAAAAACTTTGGAATCGAGCTGAATCTTATTCTCCTCAACAAGCTTCATCACAGCAGTAGCCGTAATTAACTTTGAAACACTTGCCACTCTTAGAAGGTTGTATGGCTCCATTGGGATATTCTCCTCCTTTGAGGCGTATCCAAAGCCCCGTGCATAAATTAGCCGTCCATCCTTGGCTATAGTCACGCTGGCACCGGTTAACTCCCATTTGGCAATGAAGCTGCTGAAAGCGTTGTTCAGCCATTCATACTCGCTGCTACTGGTTAAAGCATTGGTAATTTTAAGGGTATTAACCGTTGGGTATTTTAAACCAGAATAGGTAAGACCCTTAGAGAATACGCCCTTATCATAACGAAACGCCAGGAAAATTGCTCCCAAAAGAATGAATACAGCTGCAGCAATAAATTTTACCCTTTTGTGCATTAGCTTTCAATGAAGTTACCCAGCGGCAAAAGTAGCTATGATTAGAGTAAATGACAAAAAAATTTACACCCACTCACGAAGACCAGATAAATAAGCATGGAAAATTAACCATTCGCAAATGGCAAAACCTTGAAAAAGGCAATTCCCTGGTTCTAACCTATTTGTAGTGCCGAACTAGAGCATGTTGAATTTCTTTAGAAGCTTCTCAAGAATTTCGGTAAACCTATCAATATCCTCCTCGGTGGTATCCCATGAGGTCATCAGGCGAACTTCCGAAGTAGCTTCATCCCAAATGTAGAAGAAGTACTCCTTTTGCAGTTCTGGAATAATTTCAGGAGGAATGATGGCAAGCACTTCGTTTACCTGCACTTTTTGCGAGATCTTAACGGCGCTAAACCTCCGGAGCTTATCAGCCAACAGCCGGGCCATTTGGTTGGAATGCCTGGCAGTAGTGGCCCATTGGTTATTGCTCAGGTAGGCTATGAACTGGGCGGAAATGAACCGCATTTTAGAAGCAAGCTGTAAATCCTGCTTTCGGGTGTACATAAAATCCTTAGCAATGGAGGAGTTGAAAAACACAACTGCCTCGCCATACATCAGTCCATTTTTTGTACCGCCAAACGAAAGCACATCAACACCGGCATCCCCTGAAATCTCTTTTAAACTGCAGCTTTGCGAAACGGCAGCATTGGTAATCCGGGTTCCATCCATGTGCAGGTAAAGCCCATGGCTATGGGCAAAATCGGAAAGTGACTTCACTTCTTCGGGTGTATAAACCGTTCCCAGCTCACTGGCCTGAGAAATAGAAATTACTTTAGGCTGAGAATGGTGTTGAAACCCGAAGCCATGCATCTGGGTGCTTACCAAACTAGGTGTTAGCTTTCCATCGGGAGTTTTAACGGTGAGCAGCTTGCACCCGGTAATTCGCTCGGGTGCACCACACTCATCAACGTTAATGTGGGCTGTTTCGGCGCAAATTACTGCATTATGGCGTTGAGTTGCAGCTTGTAAACCCAACACGTTTGCAGCGGTGCCGTTGAAAACAAAAAATACCTCAACATCGGTTCCAAGCAACTCCCTAAAGAGCGCTTTGGCCTTTTCGGTGTACATATCCTCGCCATAAGCCAGGGTATGCCCCTGGTTTGCCTCCATAATAGCCTGCAGAATGGCTGGATGAACACCTGAATTGTTGTCGCTGGCAAATCCATGCTTGTTTATCATATATGTAAACTTAAAAGGTTGTTAAAAACTATCTGGCTAACCTAGCAATCATCTGGTAATCAATATAGTATAAAAATTTGATTGAGAAGCTGTTGTACTGTGGACTTCCAAAAACCCTGTCCACATTGTCAAAATAGTTATTAATAGGAATTGTGCCCATTTCTTCCTCCATGTTTTTCCATGCAAAAACCAACTCGCTTCCGGGAGCAAATATCCACTGGTAGTAAAAATCAACATTGAAAAGGTTGTAGTTTTTGTTAGAGTATTCAGGGCTGGCAATTGGTGTAAGCGTTCCATCCAAATTTAGGGTGTAGAAGCTATCATACTTGTAGTGGCGTATGTAGTGCCTTGCCCTAAGGTTGATAAAAGATTTTGAGCTGAAGGTAAACTGAATGCTAAGCGTGTTGGTAAGGGTAACCACATCTCGTTTACCCATTGTAATGTTGCTGCCGCTACCCCCAAAGTATCCAATGGCATTATAGTCGAACGATTGCGACCATGAGTTCACCAGCAGCAGCTTATCGCTAAAGCGAATCCGGGGAGCAATGGTGTAGGAAAATCCGTATTGGTTGTAGCCATCGGCTTTCCAGTACTCCAGCTGGTGGTCGAGTGCAAGAGTTTTCCGGTAATCTGGCGAACCATACCAGTTAAAGTATATACTACGCGGCAGCTTGAGCTTTCGGCCCTCGGTCCTAGGCTCATAGTAGTCGTACCTGGATTGGGGAACAACTTCGGTGTAGAATTGACCAAACAAATACCGTCGGGTAATAAAATGAATACTACCCGAAATAGACCTGGCCACAAAATTTCTGGGTGAGTATAGCATCTGGTTTACGTATTCCAGGGATGTTTGGAGCTGGTTTAATCGCCAAAAGGGTTTAAAAATAATGTACTCCAGCTCCACACCGCTCGAAAGCTCGTTTGGACTTTGCAGGTATCCCAAATCGTTGGGGTTAAAGTGTTTACTTACAACGTTCACCCAAACATCTCCCTGAAAGTTACCGCTTGTTTTCATCAGCGTAACCGACGATTTATAGCCATTTGAAGTCGAATCATTTCTAATTTGGCTAAAAGCGCCTACTCCCGCCACTGCAAATTTATTTTTCTTATCCCTGATGGTAAAGTCGGTTGCGGTAACATTAGCAGTGTAGTCGCCATCGGGTCTGAAAACGTTGGTATTGACTATACTTGCGTAGGAGTTATGGGCTAGCGACTGATCAAAAACCAGCATGTTGTAGTTGGTAAGCCCTTGGGTTAAAAACTTCCTGTGCTGCCCGGTAGCTGTGTCGGTGATTTCGGCGTATGTTTTACGGGATACTGCATTGAAAACGCCAATACCCAATCCTCCGGATGTTCGCCCGGAAAGTTTGCTGGCATTAATCAGCTTGGTGCTGGATGGATTATCGCTTACAACCTCGTTGGTATCGAGGCTTTCGTAAGCCTTATCGTAATCAACCGGAGTGCTGCCAACCCTTCGGGAGTAAAAAATTCCCCCCTTATTGAATAGTTCTGTACCTTCGGTGAAGAACTGCCTGGCCTCGCTGTACTTCACCTCAAAGGGAGAAAGGTTAAGAATTCTATCGTCGGAGCGAACCTGCCCAAAATCGGGTATAAGGGTAGCATCGAGAGTAAAACTCTGGCTAAGGCCCAACTTCAAGTCCATTCCTCCGGTAACCTGGTAATCGGTACCACTCTTGTCGGGATACCTGTTGGCGTAAGCTGAAAGGTAGGGCATAAAAGACAACCTGGGGGGTGGCTTAATTCCGGCAATTCCAACCAGCACTCCCGACTGTGTGGTAAATCCCGATTTTGATTTATCAACAAAGTTCCAGGTGCATTTCTCATTATACCTTTTTAAGAGTCGCAAAAAATTAACACCCCATACAGTTGTATCATTTTTTGAAAACCGGAGGGCTGAGTAGGGAATTTTCATCTCCACGTACCAACCCCGGTTGTCCATGCTAACTTCGCTTTCCCAAACGGCATTCCATGAGCGATCCTCCTCGTCGGAGGTAACCTTGATGTCGGTTTGGACGCCCGAAGCCGAAACGGTAAATTGAAGGTAGTTTACCCCATCGTTATAGGTGCTGATGTAAACGCTAAAGGCATCGGACTTGAGGTTATCGCTATTGTCCCTTTGCCCAAGTTCCTTGTAAATACTATCGGGCGATGAATCGAAAAGCCATGCACCTACGTAGAGCGCATCGTCATCGTAAAGCATCTTTACCCTGGTTGGTTGGCTTGGTGATGCCCCATTATATGGCTCATACTGGGTAAAGCTTTCAGCAAAACCTGCAAGTTGCCATTCGGGTTCGTCCAAATGGCCATTTATGCTAATATGCGATTCGATACGAAATGCCTCTACCGATTTCCTACTAGAAATTGTATCGCTGCTACCCCGTGCCTGGGCAAAACCTGATGAAATTATGATTGAGGAGATTGTAAAAAGAGCGCCCTGTGTAAAATTCATACCTGCTCTTGCTGTTTGTTAGAATGTTTTTCAGTTTGAGCGAGAAGGATACAAAGGGTTTAATTGTGGTAAAAAACTTTCCGTAACCAAAAGGTAAATGTCCGTCTTTAAAATGAAAACGCAAGTGGTAGGAGTGAAAACTTAAAACCGTGCTTTCCCAGAACTACCTTAATCGGGACGATTCGCGAACAATAAGCTGGGTTTTAAGAATTTCGGTAATTGGAGGTTCCTGGCGGGTTTGGGTAATTCTTCGAATGAGCTGCTCCATGGCTTTTTTGCCCATTTCAAACCCAGGCTGGTTAACAGTGGTAAGGGTTGGCTCTACCATAAGGGATGTTTGGTCATCGCCAAAACCAACAACCGAAACATCCTGAGGAATTTTAATACCATTGCGGATAAGAATCTTCATAGCACCAGCAGCCGTAAAATCGTTTACCGTAAAAATGGAATCGAACCTAGTCCCACTATCGATTAGCTTCTGTGTTTCAATCAATGCAGACTGGAATGTATCACAATGGATAATCAACCGCTCATCAATTACCACGCCGTTATCCCTCATGGCTTTGAGGTAGCCGTTAAGCCTGTTCTGGCCAATCAGCCTATTTTGAGGCCCCGAAAAGTGAACTATTTTCCTTCGACCCTGGATAATGAGATGCTCGGTAGCCTGGTATGCTCCGTCAAAATCGTCAATAATTATTCGGTCGGCTGAAATTTCCTCAATAATCCTATCAAAAAAAACCAGGGGTATTCCCTCGTCCTCAAATCTCTGAAAATGCTCGTAATTCTCGGTTTCTTTTGAAACCGAAACGATAAGCCCGTCAATAATTCCGTTCAAGAATGCATCGCAGGCAGCAACCTCGCGCTTGTAATCCTCACCCGACTGGTTGACCATAACGCTATAACCATGAGCATTGGCAACCTCCTCAATGCCGCTTATTACGGTTGAAAAAAAGTAGTGGGCAATTTCAGGAATTACCACGCCAATTACGTTGCTACGCTGGTTACGAAGGCTAAGGGCTATAATGTTTGGCTTATAGTTGTACTTGGTGGCCAGCTCGTTAACCACTCTTTTGGTTTCCTGGCTTATATCGGGATGATCCTTTAAAGCACGCGATACGGTTGATGGGCTGATGCCCAGCTCGCGGGCAATGTCCTTGATGGTAATCTGGCTTGATTTCATCCGTTCCGAATTTTAATATTATTAGCTGGCAAATAGTAACGATTTGTCATCACACACCGGCTGTGGTTAGGAAAAACCCACAGCAAACATTCTAGTAATGGTTAGTACTGAACAAGTTTTTAAAATATCCCCTCTAATTAAGCACTAATTTATCAATTTAAAAAAACAACAGCCACTAATCCTTGTTTTGCTGGTTAGGGAAAAAGAGTAGCACCCAACCTTCATGTTATACATTGGATTCCTGATACTTACATTCATAAAGGGATATTCCTAGTATAAAAAGTAACACCTCCTTAACCTGTGCGGTGAAAGTTAAATATAAACAACGAAAAATACAAACGTTTGCGGTATCGTTTGCGGTGATTTTTAGCCTATAAGCCAACGAAAATAATGCTTTTAGGATTAACAATCCTTAACTTTCCACTGCAAAATTTAACCAAACCCTAAATTAAATTTTATATGAAGAACAAACGCATTTTTATGAGAATTTGCTTCATTCTAGTCCTTGTTTTTTACCAAGGCCTAGCAAATGGGCAAGACATTACGGTAACAGGAACGGTTACCGATAATGCAAACAATGAACCGTTGCCGGGCGTTGCGGTTGTTGTAAAGGGTACAACCATTGGTACTGCAACTGACCTAAATGGGAAGTACTCTCTTAGAACCCAGGCGAATGCGGTTCTGGTATTTAGCTACGTAGGCTACGAGAAACAGGAAATTCCGGTAAATGGGAGAAGCGTTGTGGATGTAGCCCTGAAGACCTCCTCCGAACAACTTGAAGAGGTTGTTGTAATCGGTTATGGAACAACCAAGAAAGCTGATCTAACCGGTTCGGTAACAACTGTTAGCTCAAAAGACTTCAACAAGGGGGTTATTAGCTCTCCACAGGAGCTACTTGTAGGGAAAACACCTGGTGTTGTAATTACCACAAGCAACGGAGCTCCAGGATCTGGTTCTACAATCAAGGTTCGTGGGGGTTCGTCACTTTACGCATCCAACAGTCCACTTGTTATCGTTGATGGTGTTCCACTTGACAACAACAACGTATCGGGTAGCTCAAACCCTCTTTCGTTTGTCAATCCTAACGACATTGAAACAATCACCATTCTGAAAGATGCCTCCTCAACTGCCATTTACGGTTCAAGAGCATCTAACGGCGTAATTTTAATTACTACCAAGAAGAGTAAGGAAGGAGCATCCTTTAGAGTAAACTACAACGTTACTACCTCAATTGCCTCGGCAATTAAGCTGATGGATGTTTACTCGGGCGACCAGATGAGGCAAATTGCCTACGACCACATGGGCACACTTTACAACCCCTCTACATTAACCCTTCTAGGTTCTAAGAACACCAACTGGCAAAACGAAATTTTCCGCAATGCTTTTTCACAGGATCACAACGTTAGCGTCAGCGGAGCATATAAAATTCTACCCTATCAGGTTTCAGTTGGTTACACCAATCAGGATGGTATTATGAAGAATACCAACATGGAAAGGTTAACCGGTGCAATTAGCTTAAATCCATCGTTTCTGAATAACTCCCTCAATGTTACGGTAAATGCCAAGGGCATGACTACCAAACAGAATTATGGCGATTATGGGGCACTGGGATCAGCCATCAACATGGATCCTACACAACCCATTTACGATGGCAACCCTGCTTCAGCCGGATACTTTCAGTGGGCTAACTACGGGGCAAATCTTGGCACTGCAAACCCCGTAGAACAGCTGATGGCTGCCGATAATAAAGCAGATGTAAACAGGTTCATTGGAAACATCCAGCTAAACTACAAGTTTCCCTTCCTGCAGGAGCTGCAGGCCAACCTGAACATGGCTACCGACTACACCAACAGCGATGGGCACAACAACAGACCCGTTACTTCTCCTTCGGTACTAATTGCCCCCTTAGCCTGGGGAAAGTTGAATGATTACAGCGCTACAAACAAGAACAACCTGTTGGACTTTTACTTCAACTATACAAAAGACCTTACCCAAATAAAGAGCAAGGTTGAAGCTATGGCAGGTTACTCCTGGCAGCATTTTGAAAGGGAGGGCGACAGCTACACCAGGGGCATAGTGGATGTAGATCACCCCTACCAAATGTCCGATAGCTCCTCATTTATCACCGAAAACTACCTTGTATCATTTTTTGGCAGGTTAAACTATACCTTAATGGATAGGTACATCATAACTGCTACACTTCGCGATGACGGTTCATCAAGATTTTCGGAAGATAACCGGTGGGGGCTTTTCCCTTCAGCAGCTTTGGCATGGAAGGTAAAGGAGGAATCATTCCTTAAAAATGTAAACTTTGTTTCTGACCTTAAACTTAGAGCCAGCTGGGGAGTAACCGGTCAGCAGGATATTGGTAGCGACTACCCTTACCAGGCACAATACGTTGCATCTGCAATAGGTTCATGGTATCCAATTGATGGAACATTCCTACCAACCCTTCGTCCAAATGCCTACGACCCCGACATTAAGTGGGAGGAAACAACAACCCAGAATATTGGACTCGATTTCGGATTTCTGAATAACCGTATTAGTGGTTCGGTTGACCTCTACATGAGAAAAACCAAGGATCTTTTAAATACAATTGATATTGCCAGCGGAAGTAACTTCAAAAATACCCTGTTGACCAATGTTGGAAGCATGGAGAATAAGGGTGTTGAAGTTGCCTTAAACCTTATTCCCATTTCGCAGCAGGACATGACCTTAACTCTGGGATTTAACCTGACCTACAATAAAAATGAGGTAACCAAGCTGCTGATGAATGATGATCCCAACTTCATTGGAATTCTTTACGGGGATGCTTTTACCGGGCAAAAACAGGTAACCCGAGTTGGCTATCCGGTTTACTCATTCTTCGTAAACAAACAGGTGTATGATGCAATGGGTAACCCCATAGAAGGCTTATACGTTGACCTTTCGGGCCAAGGCGGAGTAGTAAATGGTGATAATGCAGACAAGTACGTCTACAAGAATCCCGCACCCGATTACCTGATGGGCTTCTCCTTCCGGTTCAACTATAAGAATTTTGATTTATCGGCATCAACTCGAGCCAGCATAGGCAACTATGTTTACAACGGCGTAGCTGCCGGCGCTTCATACGACCAGATGCAGCAAATTGGGTACTGGAAAAACTTTACCACCCAGCTTAGCGACACCAGGTTTGTAAAACGCCAGTTTACCAGCGACTACTTTGTTGAAAACGCATCGTTCTTCAAGCTTGACTATGTTACTGCCGGATACAACTTCAACAACATCATGGACAAGTTCAACATTCGGGTTAACTTTACCGTGCAGAATGCATTTATCATAACCAAGTACAACGGAATGGATCCCGAGGTAGATGGAGGAGTTGACAACAGTTTCTACCCCCGTCCCCGTACCTTCCTGCTTGGCTTAAGCTTTACTTTCTAAAACTCAAAAAAACTACAAATATGAAAAGCAGGAAATTGATATTAGGATTGCTTCTTCCGGCGATGATTTTCAGTTCATGCGTGGGAGATTTGGATGTTAACCCCAAGGATCCAAATAATATTATGGCAGGGAACCTTGGTGATGATCCCGTTAACATTAAGAAAGCACTTGGCAAGATTTACGCCAGCTTCATCATTGCCGGACAGGGAAGCGTTACCGGAGGTGGAGCCGATATTAGCGCTTCAGATGAAAACTTTTTCACTACTACCCGTGCTCTTTGGAACCTGCAGGAGATCACAACCGACGAAGCTATTTGTGCATGGGGTGATGTGGGCATTGCCGATTTGAACACCCAGACATGGAGTGCGCAGAACCCATTTCTTACCGCGCTCTACCAACGTCTGGTGCTTTCGATTACCTATGCGAATGATTTCATTAAGGTTACCAGCGGGAATCCCGACCCCGATGTTCAGCGCTATGTAGCTGAAGCTAGATTTTTACGAGCTCTGGCATACTACTACCTGATGGATATGTTTGGGAATCCTCCCTTTACCACTGAGGCTGATGAA
The DNA here is from genome assembly GCA_002316235.1 of Bacteroidales bacterium UBA1064. Lineage (GTDB taxonomy): Bacteria > Bacteroidota > Bacteroidia > Bacteroidales > Tenuifilaceae > UBA1064. The sequence continues at coordinate 2,412 of DCDD01000106.1, read as the reverse complement.
GTTGGGAAATTCTACCCCCGGCAGCTCGATCCAAATGTGAATGTTGCCAGGCCCATGCTGTTCAACTACATTGTTTCGGAGCTAAAGGCAATTTCTCCAGTTCTAGCTGCTCCCGGAGGCGTATCCACACAGGCAAACAGAGCTGCTGCATGGATGCTGCTAGCCCGTACCTACCTGAATGCTCAGGTTTACACCGGAACGGCAAAGTGGGATAGCTGCCAAATGTATTGCGATAGCGTAATCAACTCTGGAGCCTACTCGCTGGCTACAAACTACCGCCAGAATTTTTCTGCCGATAACACCTACCCTACAAACCCTGAAATGATACTTGCCTGGGAGCAGGATGGAATGTACACGCAAGGCTATGTGGGCACTACCTTCATAATCGAATCGTCGAGTGATGCAACCTACATCAGAGCGGAAGACTACCACGGTTTAACCTCAAATACCAACTGGAATGGGAACCGTGCACGTCTTAAATTCGCTGAAACAATACTAGGAGTTAGCAACCCGGTATGGGCAGAAGGGACAGTACTAAGCAACCTTTATCCTGATGATTCACGTATATTCCTTAAAGTGAAAAAAACCACCGATATACCAAGCGCATCATCAAGTGGCGATTATGGTATTGGAGTTTACAAAATTACAGCCAAGAATTCGGATGGAACACGTCCCCCATCAGCTAATCCGGCCTACGCCGACACCGATTTTCCAATATTTCGTCTGGCCGATGCCTACCTCATGAGGGCTGAAGCTAAGTTCAGGCTTGGAGAAGCAACTGCTCTTGCTGATTTGAACTACGTTAGGGACAGAGCCTACCATGCAGGCGAATTTGGTTCAAACACCCCCAACCGCCTGTCAACCTTGACTGCTCAGGACATCATCAACGAGCGCGGTAGGGAGTTCTACTACGAGGCTCAGCGCCGAACCGACCTAATTCGTTTTGGCCAGTTTACCGGAAGCGATTACCTCTGGGAATGGAAAGGTGGCGTTTATGAGGGAACCAGCACAGCTGACTACCTGAACATCTTCCCGTTGCCAGCAGTTGAGATATCAACAAATCCATATATCCACCAGAATCCTAACTACTAGCACTACTAACTCAATAAATTAAGCACAATGAAAAGAAATTCATTAATATACATAGGATTTATAGGCTTGCTTGGTATTTTGTCGGGATGCGAAAAAGATGAGACAAAAGTTACCATGCTTGACGAGCCTAATCCCCCTGTTCTGGTATCCATCCCGGATAACCTAATTTTAAACAGGTCAGCGGCAAACGATACAGTTGAATTTACGGGAATCCCTGTAGATCCAGGTTTTGAAGCCTCTGCCACCTATTCATTGGAGACATGTGAAGCGGGCACCAACTTTGCCGATCCTTTAACCCTTTACTCCGGGTCAAAGGTTAACAGCATCAAATTTAAGATCAGCAACCTTAACGAGCTGCTCCTGAGAAAATACCGTGGTGACGTTGAAGTTCAAGCAGAGTTCAGGATTCGCGCCGTGCTCACCGTTGATGCAGGAACAGGTGCTCCCGGTACTGGAAGTAACCCGTTCCTTTACACCTCTGAAAGTAAAACAGCCACTGTTTCCCCCTATGGGCTACCCAGACTTGATGTTATGGATGGCACTACCGTGTTGGGCAAAATAGAATCTGCTGCCGGCGATGGGAATTACTCCGGATTTGTTAAGCTGGATGTAGCCAAACCCTTCACCCTGTATGATCCTGATGCCGATATAACCTATGGCAGCAATGATGCCGGTACTGCTTTGGAAGTCAACGGTTCTGCAATTGTTCCCCCTGCCAATGGCTGGCATGTAGTATCTGCCAATACCAACGATCTGACTTATGGCATGGACGCTCATATGATAAGCATTGTGGGTTCTGCCCTAACCGGTAATGAAGATGGATGGAACCAGGATAGGATGATGGAATATGATTACGACAAACATTACTGGTACATTACCACCGACCTCTATGTTGGATTCTTTAAATTCAGAAAGAACTCCAGCTGGTCATGGAACATGGGTCTGTCCGACGTTGAGGGTGAATTGCAACAAGGTGGTGTTGGAAATGATATTCCCATAACATCAGCAGGTAACTACTCCATCACCTTCACCATACTAAGCGATGAAAAGGGAACCTATACAATTGTTAAAAATTAAATGATTATAATTCGCATACCATATGAAGCTGAAATCAATTTATAAGCTAGCAGCACTCCTTTTTACGGCAACAATGCTATTTTTTGCCTGCACGGAGGAGTCCTCAGATGTTAGACTCGATCCAAAGCTATCCACCTCGCAGGTTATTGACATTACAGACAGCTCAGCAACTGTTGTTGGTTTTGTTGTTGCGGGTGATGGTTTTACTGAACGGGGAGTGTGCTACAACACGCAGCCCAACCC
>DCDD01000127.1 GCA_002316235.1 Bacteroidales bacterium UBA1064 | reverse complement strand
GTTGACTGGCAAATCTTGCCGTTCAACCCAGCCGATAGAAATACAATGATTGGTCGTAGCTGCTTCCCCTTGTTGCGGTATATGTAGTTGGTAATCAGGTCGAGGAAACGAATGTTTGAGCCCATGTTCTTCCTGAAAAAGGGTTCAAATTTTTTCAGCTCCTCGTCAACTGGCTGTTTAATGGCTTCGAGCATTCCTGGAATGTTGAAAATATTAAGCGGTAAATTAACACTTTTTTTGGTTATTCATTTAACGCTAAAGCTCAATAAAAGTTTAGCCGACATTTGGCAAATGCCATTTTTGTTGATTTTCCCTTGTTATTACATGAAGTTCCGAATACACTTATTTTTTATTAGTGCCTTTCGCCTGTACTAACCTTTCAACTTGCTCCTCCTCGGGGTTGATATTCGACAACTGGTAGAATGTGGAATTGGGTAAATACCTCTGCGAAGCTGGTGAGGAGGCTTGGCTGGTAAATACAGGCCGGGCATAAAATTCTGTTTGTAGTAAAATATTAATATATTTGCATGGATGTAATATGAAACACCTTTGTGAGTAAGCCTGAATAAAAAAGGACGAACAACCGAGCGTAACTTGCGGATTCGGCGAATCCAAACAATGGGTGCTTCATCCGAAGGTTAACAAGATAGAAATGCCAAAGCGTGGCTAATTGTAAATTTATAGCACTAAATTTTGTGCGGATGGAACTATTAACAGTATTTTTTAAATGGTAAAGATAAATGAGTTGAAGGTTGAGCAGCTCGAAGATGCCGCCAACATGCTAAAGGCAATGGCCCACCCTATGCGCATAGCCATCATCAGCTTACTGGAGGCTAATGGGAGGCTTACGGTTACGCAAATTCATGAAAAACTCCAAATAGAGCAGTCAACCGCCTCACACCACCTTGGAATTTTAAAGGATAAGGGGCTTCTCGCCTGCAAGCGCGAGGGAAAGAACAACCTGTACTTTCTGCGTAACGAGAATTTGGGAAAGATTTTGGATTGTGTGGGCAGCTGCACCTCCACAAGGTTCTAATCCTAACAACCCTTCTAATGGCAGTATTTGACATTGTTGTGGTAATTCTCCTGGTTGTGGGCGCCATAAGGGGATTAAGGCAGGGATTCCTGTCCCAGCTGGCATCGGTAGTTGCTCTTCTACTGGGTATTTGGGGTGCAGTACGTTTTTCAGACTACATGGCCACCCTGCTTTCGGAAAAGTTTGACATTGGCTCGGCTCATCTCCCCATCATTTCGTTTGCCGTAACCTTCATTTTAATTGTAATAGCCATCCACTTTATTGAAAAGATAGTTGAAAGGTTTTTGAATTTGGCCATGCTGGGGGGAATTAATAAAGTGCTTGGGTTTGTTTTCGGCTTTGCCAAGTACGCTATTATTACCAGCGTGCTGCTGGTTTTTGTTGAAAAGGCTAATATACGTTTCAACTTCTTCACTGAGGAGCAAAAATCAAAATCGCTGGTGTACAATCCTGTTGCAAGCCTTGCTCCGGCAATATTCCCCTACCTTCATTTCGACACAATTAAGGAATCGGTTAAAAAATCCCTCGGGAACCAGAAGGGTAAGTAGGTTCGACCTTCCTTTTCACCTACACTCGACTTTCTGTAGTTACTTTTGGGACAAAAACGCTTATATTTGGACGTTTTTTTGATATTCCTGCACCGGACTAATTTTACAATAGAAATGAATTTCATAGATGAGCTCCAATGGCGCGGACTGGTTCACGACGTGATGCCGGGAACGGCCGATCAGCTGAATAAGGAGATGACCTCGGGATATATAGGATTCGACCCCACTGCGGAGTCTCTACATGTGGGCAGCTTCGCCCAGATCATGCTGCTGAAGAGGTTTCAGCTATGCGGGCATAAGCCCATTGTGCTGGTTGGAGGCGCTACCGGAATGATTGGCGACCCCAGCGGCAAGTCGCAGGAGCGAAACCTGCTGGACAGCGCCACCCTACAGAAAAACCTGGAGGGTATCCGGAATCAGCTTTCCCGGTTTCTCGACTTCGACAGCGGTAACCCCAACGCAGCTGTTATGGTGAACAACTACGACTGGATGAAGAATTTCTCGTTCCTCGATTTCATCCGCGATGTTGGCAAGCATATCACCGTTAACTACATGATGGCAAAGGACTCGGTAAAGAAGCGATTTGGCGAGGAAACGAAGGAGGGCATGTCGTTCACCGAGTTTTCCTACCAACTGGTACAGGCCTACGATTATCTTTGGCTCTACAAGAACCTGGGTTGCCGTCTGCAGATGGGTGGTTCCGACCAGTGGGGTAACATCACCACGGGGGTTGAGCTCATCCGCCGGATGACCGGTGGCGAAGCTTTTGCACTTACCATCCCCTTGATTACCAAGGCCGACGGGAGCAAGTTTGGAAAAACCGAAAGCGGGAACGTGTGGCTTGACTCAAAACTTACGTCGCCCTATAAGTTCTACCAGTTCTGGCTCAACACCTCCGACGACGATGCCGAAAAGTACATAAAGGTTTTCACCCTGCTCGACCAGTCAACCGTTGATGCCCTTGTTGAGGAGCACCGTAGGGAACCCCATTTGCGAAAGCTGCAAAAAATGCTAGCACGCGAAATTACCATTATGGTGCACTCCGAGGAGGATTACCGAAAGGCCGTGGAGGCCTCCGAGTTGCTATTTGGTAATGCCACCACCGAAACCCTGATGTCCATGGATGAGGATACGTTCCTTAGCGTTTTTGAGGGTGTGCCATTATTTGAGGTTAGCCGGCAGCATATTGCTGAAGGAGTGCCCCTTTCAACGCTTGCCGTTGAGTTGGCACCCATTTTCTCATCAAAAGGAGAACTACGGCGTCTGGTTACCGGCGGTGGACTTAGCCTGAATAAGGTAAGGGTTGAAAACACGGAGCTTCCGGTTTCCAACAGCCATCTGCTAAATGGCAAGTACATCCTCATTCAGAAGGGCAAAAAGAGCTACAGCATAATACGTACGGTATAAGGTTTAACCCCCTATTTTTTTGACACTTTACTTAAAACGGGTTAGGACGTTTTCCTGTAAGCTTGATTAAGCAAAGGCAGCGCATGCTCCGAATTTGTCAAAGATAGTAAGAGCGAAGAAAAGCCGGGTATTTTTGATTGGTGCTATCTTCCAGGCCTAGTCCAACCTACGACGGGTTAAATGGCGCCCTCCCTACCATACGTGGTATTGCCTAAAGCCAAGTGCAAAAACAATGGCAGAATTTGCATCTTCATGGAATTGCTAATATCTTGGTGCCGTTTGTTGTAAACATCCCGCCAGACCATTTTAATTGCCTCTATGCTCATCTTTAAAATATGCTGTACGCCTTCTTCCTTTTTGGCAATTCCTTCTAAAATGTTCGTAACTTGCCCGCGTGTAAAGTTTAGGTTTTTCATCTTTTTAAA
>DCDD01000099.1 GCA_002316235.1 Bacteroidales bacterium UBA1064 | reverse complement strand
TTGCCCCTCCAGATTCATGGTTCAGTAATTTATGCCGCAACCCCGGGGTTTAAAATAACTACGAATCCGTTAAAAGAAACCCAAGTTTTAAAGGTTTTATTATTTTTGTATGAAAATTTTATAAAACTTTGGAAGTCCGGCTAAAGCCTTGAACATTTTAAAAATGTAAGTATGAAGGGAGAAAGTAAAACCATTCTGGTCCCTACCGACTTTTCACAGGTGGCAGAGTATGCCCTACAGCATGCCGTTAGGGTTTCCGGCGTAGTGAAAGAACCTATCACTATTTTGCATATTGTTAAAGCAGAGGCCGATAAAGCAGAGGCAGAGGCCAGGCTGGAGAAAATAGTTCGGGGCACAAAGGAGAAGTACGGAGTTGACATCACCCCGGTGGTTCGGGTAGGTAACATTTTCACCGACATAGCCCTGGTGGCCGATGAGGTACAAGCCAGCTTTGTTGTCATGGGCTCATCCACAATTAAAGAAATGGATGAAAATAAAGTTTCATGGGTGCTCAAGGTGATTACCAGCTGCAAGGTGCCCTTCATTACCATTCAGGAGCCCCCGGTAAACAAACGCTACGACGAGGTGGTTTTTCCTGTTGATTTTACCCTTGAAAACCAGGAAAAGCACAAGTGGATATCCTACTTCAGCGATTTTTACCTGTCGAGGTTTCATCTGGTTAAACCCAACACTACCGATCCGGAACTGCTGGCCAAGATTGACATCAACATGGCTTCGGCACGTAGATTCCTTGACCAAAAGGGCGCTAAATCTGTTGAATATACTGTTCCCGGGTTAAAACCTTACGAGCAGGAGATTTTGAGCCTTGCCGCCAACATTAGGGCCGATCTGATTGTTCTTATGACTACACCCCTTGACAGCGAAGGGCGGTTTACGGTTGATCCCATGGAGCAGTACATTCTTGCCAATGCTGGCCACATCCCGGTTATGTGCATCAATCCACGCTAGGTATGATTAACATTCCACAAAAACTGGTTTTTGCCACCAACAACGTCCATAAGCTAAAAGAAGTTCAGGCCATTCTTGGAAATGCTTTCCAGCTGCTATCCCTACATGATATTGGATTTATTGCCGAAATACCCGAAGACTATGAGACCCTGGAGGAAAATGCCATGCAAAAAGCCCGTTACGTATTTTCAAGAACAGGGTACAGCTGCTTTGCCGACGACACAGGACTTGAAGTAGAGGCATTGAATGGCGAACCTGGCGTTTACAGCGCTCGATATGCTGGCGAAGACAAAAAATCAACCGAAAACATTAAAAAACTTCTGATGAAACTCAACGGGGTTGAGAACCGTAACGCCAGATTCCGTACTGTTATCGCCCTGACACTCTCCGGAAAGGACTACCTTTTTGAGGGAACTGTCAACGGAAAAATAATTGACTCCCCCAATGGCTTTGACGGTTTTGGATACGATCCGGTTTTCATCCCCGATGGCTACAACCAAACCTTTGCCCAAATGCCCCTCGCGCTTAAAAACTCCATAAGCCATAGGGGTATGGCTATATCCAAACTCGTTGATTTTTTGAAAAAACAGTAAATTCTGTCTTAAACTTTACTGCTACCGCCCTTAAACTAATTAAAGCTGAATGGCAAGAGTAACCAGTGCGGTTTTTTTATTCCTTTTTTTGCTGCAGGGAATCCTGCAAGCACAGATTCCGGTAGGTAGCTGGCGCGACCACTTTTCGTTTGGTAACATAAAATTGCTGTGCTACGAAGAAGGGAAGATATACTGCGGAGCTGATAACGGAATTTTCTCATACAATATAGCCACCGGTGAGGTTGATAAAGTTACGAGGGTGAATGGCCTTTCGGAAGTTGGAATCTCGGCACTTAGCTATTTCCCTTCATTGCAAATACTTGCCATTGGCTACGAAAGTGGAAACATAGATTTGCTGGTTCAGAACAGCGTAGTTAACCTTCCCTTTATAAAGGAAAAACCCCTTTCGGGTAGTAAAACCATTAACCGGTTTACCCTTTTTAACAACCTGATTTACACTTCAACCGATTTTGGACTAGTGGTGGTTGATCCAGCTAAAAGGGAAATAAAGGAAACCTACTATATCGGAAACAATGGAACCGGCATCCGGGTGAGCAGCATGGAGGTATTTGGGGATAGATTCTGGGCTGCAACTTCCAATGGCCTGAAAAGTGCCCTGTGCTCCGACCCTCTTCTGGTAAGCTTTGAGCATTGGACTACTGAAACATCGTTTACCAACCCTACTGCCGAATGCGCTGGAGTTGCTGCTAAGGATGGCTACCTTTTTGCTCTGGAAAGACAGGAGAACGCCAACGACATTCTCTGGCGATTCGATGGAAGCTCATGGGTTGAAGTTGACCGGCCTTTGCCTGCCACCCTTCATCTTAGCGTAGGCAATAATAGGATTCTGGTAACCTCCGCTAATGGGATTCAAACCTACCAATTTCCGGGGATTAGAGATGAATTTCTTTCACCCGCATCACTGTTTATCAACCCACAAGCTGCAATTTCGGTAGATGCAGACAAGCTGGCCATAGCCGATAAGTTTAACGGTCTTATGTTTGGTAGTTCTCAGGCGCTAAGGTCTATCTACCCAAACGGTCCTGCAAACAACAACCACCTTGCCATAGATGTTAGCAGCAATCGTGTGGTTGTGGCCTCGGGAGGCTACGATGCAACCTTCACCAACTTGTGGCATCCCTTCATGGTTCATGATTTCACGCATGAGGAATGGAGCAGTTTTGCTGATTATAGCTATCATGATGCCGTTGCGGTAAGGGTTAATCCAGGCAACCCATCAGATTACTACGTAGCCAGCTGGGGTGGCGGCCTATACCAGTTCCACGATGGCAGCATGGTTGCACACTTTACGCCTGAAAACAGCTCCCTACAGTCCATTTTCCCCAATGCTCCCTACTGCCGTATAAGCGGCCTGGATTTTGACCCAAAAGGCAACCTGTGGGTGGCAAACACAATGGTCGCAAACCCTATATCTGTCCGAAAGACAGATGGAACGTGGATTTCATTTCCCTATGCATCAGCTATCAATTCTGACAAGCTGTCAACCCTCAGCTACTCCAACTACGGAACGCTATGGCTACTGCTACCTCGTGGTCAAGGACTTTTTGCCCTGAACCCTGGTAATAATATCGACATCAAGGACGACGACCGCTACAGAAAACTACAACCGGCCAGTAGCAGCGGGTCGCTATTCAACGTTGATATAAACGCCCTGGCATTTGATAGGGACGACTACCTATGGCTGGGAACAAGCCAGGGTGTTTTAGTGTGCTTCAACCCCGGCAAGGTTTTTGATGGGGGCATGTACTTTCAAAAGATTAAAATTCCCGATGTGGTTGAGGGGCTGGCAGTTTACCTTCTTGAAACCGAGGAGGTAACCTCTGTAACGGTTGACGGGGGTAACCGTAAATGGTTTGGAACAGCCCGTTCGGGAGTATTCCTGTTTAGCCCCGACGGAACCAAGGAGTTGGCCCACTACACAATCCAGAATAGCCCTCTCCCGTCCAATAGGATTACCGATGTAAAAGTTCATCCGGCATCAGGAGAGGTTTTTATTGCCACCGATAAAGGGCTGGTTTCGTTTCGAAGCAATGCCAACCAACCAGGATCGGGCTTTGGAAAGGTTTATGCTTTCCCAAATCCCGTTCGACCCGAATATGAAGGTGACATTACCATTACCGGTTTAATGGAGAATACCCTGGTAAAAATTACCGATATAAGCGGAAACCTGGTTTACGAGACTTTCTCTGTTGGAGGTATGGCTACATGGAATGGGAAAAACAGCAAGGGACAACGGGCTTCCTCCGGGGTTTACCTGGTCTTTTGCTCGGCTAGTCAGGGCGAAAAAACTGCCGTTACAAAAATTCTTTTTATCAGGTAACCCATGCTTCAGAAATCAAGGGGAATTGTCCTGCATGCGGTCAAGTTCCGTGATAACAGCCTTATAGCTACATGCTACAGCAAGGAGTTTGGTCGAACAACCATTCAGGTGAACCACGCATACGGTAGCGGGAAAACTGCTGGTCTGGCTGTTTACTTCCAACCGCTTGACATTCTTGACTTGGTGTTCTACAAAAAGGAGACATCCGAAATTTCGCTCTTAAAAGAAGTGGCAATTGCCATACCTCTGAGCGAGCTTCACTTCGATCCTGTTAAAATCAGCATTTCAATGTTTGTTAGCGAGGTGATTTACCGCACCGTTAGGGAGGTTGAACCCAACTCAGAGCTGTATGAATTTTTGGAAAATTCTATAAGGCTGCTGGATGTCATGCACGATGGAGTGGCCAACTTCCACCTGATTTTTCTCATCCAGCTAACCAGATACCTGGGTTTTTACCCGGCAAACGGATGGAGCGAAACCATGCCGTTTTTCGACTATAAAAATGGCTTTTTCTGTCCTTCACCACCATCCCATTCTTTCAACCTCGACAAAACTTCAAGCCGTCGCCTGGGAATGCTGCTAGGCACCCCATTTTATAGGTCAAATGAAATATCTCTAAACCATGCTCAAAGAATTCAGGCAATCAACGACCTGTTGTGCTACTACAACTTCCACCTTGGCTCCCCTCTCGATTTTAAAACGCTTCCAATTTTAATTCAACTTTTTCAATAACGCACTTTCACCACCAAATTGGCTCAATTTGTCAAACATTTATGGTGGGGTGGCACAACTTGAGTATTTTTATAAAACAATGATAAATTTTTCTTTTGAATGAAACAGATTAACGCGGAATTTGGAGTTGATACGGCAAATTCCTTGCTTAAACTTATTAATAGCCATAATGCGATAGATCTAACTGCGGGATGGACAAGGTTTCCCATACCAGTGCAGGTGGCCGATTTGGTTGCCAGGGAGTTGAGGCAAACGCATGGACGTGCGCCCATAGAGGGCACGCTAGAGCTCAGAAAGCATGTTTCTGAGTACATTCAGAAAAAATACTTTCGGACATACCATCCTGCAGCTGAAATTGCCATTACCTCGGGTGCTGCCCAGGCAATTTTTTCGGCAGTTGCGGCTTTGGTGAGTGATGGTGATGAGGTTATCATTTTCGAGCCCACACGCAACGACACAGCGCTAGCCATCGAGGTTTGTGGTGCCCGACCTGTTTATCTTAAGTTACACGAGGATAACGCAAGTATTGATTGGCATGAAGTTCAAAAGTCGGTTACCCCGCGTACCAAGCTCATAATCATAAGCTCCCCTAACAGCCTTACCGGAAGCATCCTTTCGCCTGACGACATGGAGAATTTGCAAAAGCTGATAAACGGAACAAAGCTTAAAATTATCAGCGATGAAACTTTGAGCGATATCGTGTACCCTGGCGTTATTCCATCTAGCGTGGCGTTTTTTCCTAAATTGGCCGATAACGCATACATAATTGGCTCGTTGAGCCAAACCCTGGGAATTTCCGATTGGGACTTAGGTTACTGCCTTGCTCCAGCAGCCATGATGAACAACTTTCAACGTATTCAGCGAGCCATTGCCAACACCGCCAACCACGCCCTACAGCTGGCTATTGCCGATTTCATGAGCACCAACGAAACTTCTTTCCCCTACCATGCTGTAATTCAGAAAAATCGCCAGATTCTGCTTGATTCTCTTTCATCTACCAGGTTCAAACCACTACCCATGCAGGCCGGATACACTCAAACCCTGGACTACTCGGACGTGTCGGATTTAAAAGATGTTGAATTTGCCGAAATGCTGGTTAGGGATTATGGCGTTGGGGTTTCGCCTGTTTCCATTTACTTCCACGATAAAACCATTCGAAAGCACTTGCTGATAAACCTGGCTGTTGAAGTTGACGTAATGACCGAGGCTGCTCTTCGTTTATCAAAAACAGCATAGCGCTTAACCAGCTTTACTGCCCAATTAAAATTTTACCAGGATGGGAATGCTACCTTCAATCCTTGTTTTTCAGCAAACCCTTTGTGGATAGAAGTCCACATGCAGCTTGAATATCCAGTCCCCGAGATGCCCTGATGGTGGTGAATATTCCTTTAGAGGTAAGGGCATCGCGAAACTTTATGATCGTTTCATCGGATGCGCTGCGAAGGGACGATTCAGGAATTGGGTGAAACCGGATCAGGTTAACCCTACATCGTAAGTTGTGCAACAGTCGGGATATTTCCCGAACATGCCGTGGACTGTCGTTAAGCCCATCAAACATGATGTACTCGAACGATACCCTTCGTTGCCCCGCAATGTTGGCCTTACGGATCTCCTCCACAACGTCGGCAATCGGGTAAACATTCTGAATAGGCATCAGCATCCTACGCTCCTCGTCAAATGGAGAATGCAGGCTAATTGCCAAATGGCAGCTACTTCGGGATAGGAAGGTGTTCATTGCAGGGATAATTCCAATGGATGAAACGGTAATGCGTTTCGGGCTCCAGCCCATACCCCATTCGGAGGTCAGCACTTCGGTGCTGCGAAGAACATTCTCCAGGTTGTCGAATGGTTCGCCCATTCCCATGTAAACAATATTCGTAACATTTTTAAACTCGGGTATGCTCCGGAGCTGGTTGATAATCTCACCTGAGGAAAGATTTCCCTGAAAACCCTGCCTGCCAGTCATGCAGAACAGGCAACCCATTTTGCACCCGGCCTGTGACGATACGCAAAGTGTTGCCCTTCCGGTTTCAGGTATATAGGCTGCCTCGACAAATTTTCCATTTCCGCTCCGAAAAAGGTATTTTTTGGTTCCATCGGCCGAAGCTGAAACGCCTTCGGGCTTGCTAAGGCCGACGTAATACCTACCGACAAGCTGTTCTCTGGCGCTCTTGGAAATGTTGGTCATCGCCTCGATGCTCTCCACATTCTTTTTGTAAAGCCAGTCGGCAAGCTGCATAGCGGCGTACGGAGGCAACCCCTCCTGGCTAACAATATCCTGTAGCTCGGCAAGCGTCTTTCCATATAGCGGGAGTAGTTCGGGCATAGGATTAAGAAGTTAATGGAAACAATCGAGGTAGTATGATTTTCTGGTAAATTGTAAATTAATGAATTGTGAAAAGCTACCAATAGGTTTAAAAGTAAATTTCAGCGTTTATTCTATCGGGTGGTACACCCCTTGAAATTAGTAAGCTCCTTGTTTCAACAACCATTTCGGTGCTGCCACAAAGGTAGTAATTTCGGTTTGGATCTAGCTCATCCCATTGCAGCAGGTAGCTGGTAACACGACCAACATAATGGCTTCCGGGCATACACCTCGAGCAGCACTGGATATAGTTTCTTCCTAGCTTCTCGGAAAGATAATCGGAAAAGTAAAAGTACTCGGGATATGGAGCACCATGTATTAAAGTTGCCCCTCTAACCTTATTGGATAGGAGTGCAGAAATGAAAGGAGCAACCCCAGTACCGGCGGCAACAAACACCGGTTCGGATTTAAAGCTGGTAAATGCTCCAAATGGCTTTGACACCAGAATCGGGTTACCTGGATTGAGCATTGACAGCATAGGAGTTAGCTTCCCATCGGGTTTTTCCGTATAGAGAACCGATATCAACTCGTCTTCCTCGGAAGAAGCAATGCTGTAGAACCTTGGTTCAATGTCGGTAGAAACTCCAAGGGCAACAATCTGCCCTGCACTAAAATCGAACTGTTTTCTGAATTTCAGAAGAAACGCTCCCGGGGCTAGTCGGGTATTCGAAATCACCTGCTGTAATCTATAATCGCCTTCCTTCCATGCTTTCATGAAGTAATCGGAAATAATTTTAGTACTACGATTTATCAGCTAACATAAGCCTAGTAGGGGGTAAATTACCTTAATGCCTTAACAGTGTGCAGCAATTATTCCTGAAGCACGGGTTGCTTAACCCTGGCAAGCAAGCACGTTAGACTAAAACATAGGTTTACCACAACGAAAGCAGTAACATTCAAAACTACAAATAGTTTACAGTAAATTTTTGAAAACACACACTCCTGCGTTCAGGTGAGAAAATTATAACTTAAGGCTGTTTGACTTCTTGCTGTGTATTGTGTTGGCCAAATCGGTAAAGGTAGCTCAGGCTAAAATTTTGTATGATAGCCCTTGACTCGCTTGGCATGCCGGAATACGAGTAATCGTAAAGATCACCCAACCCGTAACCAAACCTGGCTTCAGCCTGAATGGTTCCCCATTGGAAGTCATGGCTTAGGCCTACACCACCCATCAACCCGTAGTCGAAACGGTTTTCGCGAAGAATGTTGATGTCCACCTTGTTCAGCCTGTACTTTCCGGTGGAGTTATCGCCCTCTTTGGCGCTGAGGAGGTAGGCAAAATACGGACCGGCATTCACATGCAGCATTACTATCCCCAACTTCAACCTGAACTGAATAAACATGGGCAACTCCAGATAGAGGTTAACCCTTTTAAAAAGTGTATCACCCAACTCCTCAACATCAATAGCTTTTAAATAACCCCTGCTGGTCAGGTAGAGCTCGGATTGAAACCCTACATACTTTGCATTGAAGTACTTGAATTCAAGTCCGTAGTCCAGCCCGCTACCCGTTAAAAGTTTAGTTTCAGCATCAGGCTTAAAAGTCATGGTTGAAGTGGTATAAGCAGCCCTTAGCCCAACATATGGCTGAGCCTTAATGCCTTCCGAAACAAGCAAAATGAAGAAGAGAAAAATTATTACCCTTCCCTTAAAATAATTGGCAATGTCAGCCTTATTCATTTCAAAGTTACACATTGGCATGCAAGTATATTATCATGAAAGCTTCCACTCAATTCTTCGCACATAATGAAACTATCAGCGGTAATGAAGCTATTATGGCTGAGGCTTGTTGGATATGTAGAAGAATTGCCTAAGCCAGCTTGTCTTCGACCGATTTCACCTTTAAGCTAATCCTTCCGGAGCCTCCCTTGCGAATGTCTAAGCTTACTGTAACGTAAACCCTGTCGCAATCGGGTTCGAGCAATTGGTAAGCTTTTTCCACCACCTGCAAGGCCTCCTCAAGGGAGCTGGTCTCCACAATTGTTCCCATTGCGGTAAGCTGTGAGGCATGGTTCAACGAACGAACGCCCTCCACCACCCTGGCCACGTAGGGACTAACACTGGCACCCTTATCGGTGGGAAACATGGCAAAATTCATCAGTACAGACATAGGTATTTTATGGTTTTTGCAGGCTAACCGAAATCTCGTTATCCCAGTTGGCCCGAACGTTTATCACACCCTTATTTTTCCCTTCAGTAAACGGGATTACCCTTTCGGGCTGAATGCGCTTCAAGTAGTTGCCGCTATCCCAGGTACCGTTTGCGTTTAAATCATCAATAAATCGAAGTTTATACTTTGCAGGGGCTATGAACGTAAAGGTCACGGATTGGTTGCCTACAACTGCTTTCCTATCTACCACTGCATCTTTTTCGGTCAGCAGCTCAGCTACAACCGCCTTACTTACACCGGAAAATTTAACTGTGAGGGTTCCAAAACTTTCGGGGTCAGCTCCGGTAAGCTGAAGCTTAAGGGTGTCGTTCAGGGTTGAGGTGTAGCTTTCAAAAGCACCCGGCAAAACAATCATTTTGTAGGTTACATTGGGTTTCCAGGAGGTGTTGAAACGGTAAATCCTGGGGTTTATCGAGTCTGCGACAAGCTTCACGCCAGGCTCCAAAATGCTGTCGGTTTGGTTAAAAATCTGCACTAGCGCACCATTCACCTTTCTTGCAGGTGAAGGAAGGGTAAACTCAAAGGGAACTCCGGGGATAGCAACTGCCATGTTCTTGATGGAGGTTTCAACCTTGAATCCGGTTGGTTTTACAACTTCCTCCTTCTTTCCGCGCTTTGAACGGGAGTCATTCCCGGCTTCCTCGGATTCATAGTAAACAAACCTAAGGGTATCTATCCGAGGCTGAAGCATGTTGAGGGAATCGGTTTTGAGGTACGACAAAGCCAGCTTTAGCGTGTCAGCAGCCGAAATTTTCTCCGAGATAATCCAAAGTTTAACGGTGTCTCCCTCGTTGTCGGGTTCGGGAATATACCATTTCTCGCTAACGGGGTTGTCAACTTGTACCAGCTTAAAACCGCCAACCGGTTTGCGGGAGAAGTTTAGCTCAATTAGATCCCGCTGAGGGCGGTTGGTACCCGTAAGTAGCTGGTAGGGCAGTGGCTCGCTAAATGTTCGCAGCCTTACCCACCTAGACGAATCGGAAGCGTTCATTAGCATATCGTGTGTTACCTTACCCTCGACAAATGCAATATCCTCAATGCCCTGGTTGTAAAGGTAGTTACCGTTGGCATCGGTAATGGCAACAAGCTTGTAATCAATGTTTTTAAGGTTGTTTACCTTGAACCTGCCATTTTTACCCGACTTTGCCATATGTGTTGGACGTTTAATATAGGGTAGGGAATCTGCAAAACTACTGTAGAGCATGATTAGCGCTCCCTCAACTGGTTCATTAGTAAAAGAGTTGACAATAGTACCTGCCAGAGAAGCAGTGTCAATGGTTGGGCCGGTTGAAAATGCAAACTCAAAATTTGGAATGGCATTATTCTCATTGTTATCCCTTATGGCATCGCCAAAGTAAACCGTGTAGGTGGTGTTCTCCAGCAGGGTATCTTTTATCTCCAGCTCAATTCGCTTGCCCTTTGGCTTAATTTGAGGTCTGTTATTCAGGGGTGGTGAAACCAGCAACTTTTGCTGCACGTCCTTCAATGCCAGGAACTCATCAAACTCTAATACCAGTTTTTCCCCTCTGAAGTTTATGGCGTTAGGCTTCGGGATGCTGTTTACCAGCGCTGGAGGAATGGTGTCCTTTGGGCCTCCCGTTGGGGTTACCACCTTGGCACAGTTAGGGAAAAGTGAAAGCAGAGCGACAGCAAAAATGGTTATCAGAAGAATTTTTTTTAGCATCTATATTTATCCTTTGTTTAAGTTAGCAAAGTTAACCTAATCGCAATTATCTTTGCAGCAGCTAGCCAAAAAACCTTGAAAATTAGCTGTGTGTGGCTGTTGCTGGATTTAAAACTTTACACCTGCTTATTCCCTACATAATGGATAACAAGAACTTCGAGGATAATTTGTTTTTCTACTGGACTAAAAATCTTGTAGGCACAAATTCCCGGTTTATCCTCAACCTGGCTATTGCTATTCTTTTCGGGACGCTTTACTCCTTTAAAATCGCTCAAACCAACGTAATTCTACTGATATTCGGGGTAGTATCGCCTGTAATTTTTACACTATGCCTCTATAACCTTATTTTGCTTGTTAGCGGGGATAAACAGGAGGTGCTGAATTTTCCATCAGTTTTTTTGGTGAAAAAAAGCAACCGGCTTCTTTCCATTTTCGACAGCTCTCTGGTGGTTTTGCTTGGGTGGCTAATTTACCGGGGCACCCTAAACTACTTCTTTTTCCGTTTTCTACTTACATTCTTTATTCCGGTGGTGCTTATAATTTTCCTCAGGGGTTTGTATTTCTTCATAACTGGCTAAAACAGGGTTAAAGGTAAGCGAATACTTGTCCGCCTACTGGTGGATTCCAGAACTTGTCCGCCTGCTGGCGGATTCACCCTTCGACA
>DCDD01000063.1 GCA_002316235.1 Bacteroidales bacterium UBA1064 | reverse complement strand
CAGGATATCTTCGTTTCACACCTTACCGATTCTGGGAAATGGTCGGAACCCCTCAACCTGGGTTACCCTATAAACACTTGCAAAAATGAGGAAGGTCTGGTTGTAAACGCCATTGGCAAAACTGCCTACTACTCCTCCAACTACATACCGGATAAAGGAATGGACATTTACACATTTGAACTCTACCCCGAAATTCAACCCATTCCATCATCCTACGTAACCGGGACAATTAGGGACTACACCACGCTCAAACCGGTTGAAGCACATATTTCACTTATAGATTTGCAGAGCAAAAGGGAAACCATGAACTCCTATTCATCGGTAACAGGTGGGTTTATGGTTTGCCTCCCTTCGGACAACAGCTATGCGCTTTTTGCCCAAGCACCTGGATACCTGTTTTACTCGGAAAACTTTAACCTGAAAGGACTCTACTCCTTCGATAAACCCTACCATCTGGATGTGCTGCTAAAACCGGTTCGTCAAGGCGAGGTTACCATCATGCGCAATGTTTTTTTTGAAACCGATTCCTACGAGCTGTTGCCCGAGTCAACTGTTGAGCTGGACAGAGTGGTGGAAACCCTATCGCAAAACCCCACCATTAAAGTTGAAATTGGTGGCCATACCGATAATCAGGGGGCACCGGATTACAATCAAAAGCTGTCGGAACGGCGGGCTAAGTCGGTTGTGGACTACCTGCTGTCGAAATCGGTTTCGCCCGAAAGGGTTAGCTGGAAAGGTTATGGAGAATCCCAACCCGTTGCACCCAACAGCTCTCCCGAAGGTCGGGCAATGAACAGGCGCACCGAGCTAAAAATTTTGGAGAACTAACCACATTACCTGTACACTTTTGACCATCAGACGCTGGCTGGATGACCTAAAACCCTTTTTAGCCTCATCCATGTAAAGAAATACAAGGCTAAACAATTTGAAATATAGGTATTAACAAGGGTATTAACATTTATTACCGGGTTACATCCGATTTTTTTGACCGCAACGGGTCAACGTAACAAAAAATCATTACTATATTTGCTAGGCGAATGTTGGATAAACACTAACAATAAAAAGGATGAAACATTTTTACCTAACCGCAACCCTGCTACTATTATTTACTACTGCTACATTTGCACAGGATACCCTCAACCCTGACACCGATATTATACCCGAAGATACCCTGCTGATCCAGTACATAAACGGAAACCTCGACAGCCTTTTAAACCTTTGGTATGTTCAGCAAACAGTAGATAGCAATAGCTTGGTAGCCAACATAGAAGACGACAGCGTGGGATTAACCGGTTACCCCGACTCATTCTACATTAAAAGGCTGCAATCCATCAACTCGCTTATTGAGCTGCCATTCAACAGCATAGTTAGGAACTACATCAACGTGTACACCCAGAAGAAGAAAAGCCAGGTTGAGGTGATGCTAGGACTAACCGACTACTACTTCCCCATATTTGAGGAGATACTCGATAAGTACCAGCTGCCACAGGAGCTAAGGTTTTTACCGGTAATAGAATCGGCGTTAAACCCCAAAGCTGTTTCTCGTGCCGGCGCCACAGGATTGTGGCAGTTCATGTATGGAACAGGTCGAAGGTATAACCTAACCGTTAACTCTTACGTTGACGAGCGTCGTGACCCAATTGCCTCAACGCACGCTGCAGCACGATTTCTGAGAGATCTCTACGCCATTTATGGAGACTGGACATTGGTGATTGCCGCCTACAACTGTGGTCCAGGCAACGTGAATAAGGCAATTCGGCGCTCGGGCGGCAAGCGCAACTACTGGGACATATACTACTACCTACCAAGAGAAACACGCGGCTACGTCCCGGCCTTTATAGCCGCCAGCTACACCTACTATTTTAGCCACGAGCATAACCTGGTTCCCCAGCCTATTAACATACCCCCTACTACCGATACCATTGTGATTAACGACATGCTTCACCTCCAACAGGTTTCCGAGGTGCTGGATATCCCTTTGGATATGCTCCGCGACCTTAACCCCCAGTACAAGCTCGACGTTATTCCCGGCAAGTTCAAGCCTTACGCCCTTAGGCTGCCGCTCGACGGAGTAGGACCTTTTATTGACAGAGAAAAAGATATCTATGCCTATAAGGACAGCCTGTTTTTTAACCCACGGGTAACCATTAGCCCAAATAAATATACATCATCCTCCCAGTACGATATACCATCGGGCTCAATCCGGTATGTTTACAGGGTAAAAGAAGGCGATGTATTAGGGATAATTGCCGAAAAATACGGTGTATCCGTGGGTCAGCTAAGGTCATGGAACAACCTTAGGGGCAACATCATTCGCATTGGACAGCGCCTGGTTATCTACATTCCTGAACGTACTGCAAATAAAATGGGGATTAGTGGCGACAAGAGCCAAACCTCATAGAGTTTTCACTCTAGCATGAATTGACACATTCATGGAAAGTATGACCTTACCAGCATAAGGCAGATGGGTTTTGCAAAACACCTACAAGCAATTCGCTATGGCACACAATCGTATTAAGGCAGCACTTTCTATTGCTCTTTCTTTTTTATTATTTGTAACTACCGCATGCTATTCCGGTAAAAAAACAGCCGATTATTCAACCGTAACCAACGATGCTTTTGCCTTTGTTGAGTACTACCAAACAACAGATGTTCAGGTAATGGCAGGTGAGTACCATGGCGGCAGGCGAATTGATTCGCCAACCTACGCATTCAATCCAGAGGACAGAACGCTTAACATATACCGGTACCCCGACAGGCTGCAACCCGATTCCGCTATAGTTGTTCTTGGTGTGGGCAAAATCTTAAAGAATGCTGCCGGAAGCGGGGTTTCCTCATTCCTCGTAGGGGCTAACCAACTCCCCTTTTCTTACAACGACCTGACAATAACCAGCCTGTCGAACAACAAGCTTTTCCTAACCTATCAAAACAAATCAATTACCCTTAAAGCCGGGGAGGAGTGGAAACACTATATTGAGAAAACCGACACCCTAAAGCTACAGGGCTTACCCGTTATTAAAACTATGCAAACCAGCACAATACGCTTTCACGGATTCCTGTCGAGGAATATCTTAAAAAAATAAAGGTATTCCAATGCACTAGTTTACACTTAAAACTGGAAGTTTTATATCTAAATTAACAATAAAATTGCTTAATATCATCATAAAACACTTACAAAGTATTAGGAAGTTGGCATTTACGGCCATTATTGGAGTAATGACCCTTACAGGGTATGCCGTTCCTAAGCATAATTTACCTATAACCATCACCCAGCCCGACGGCACAAAAATCAGCTGCTTTGTCAGCGGAGATGAGTTTCATAACTGGCTACACGACGCTGCAGGCTACACCATCATGCGTAATCCTGCAAACGGGTTCTACGTTTATGCTGTTGAAAAGAATGGGAAGCTGACGTCATCAGACTATGTTGTAGGAAAAGTAAATCCTCGAAACTCAAAGGATTTAAAGCCCTACGTGAATATTTCGCGTAATGAGTACCTGGCTAAACGCCACCGCAAGCAAACCGACAACCATCATGTAAACCTTGATATTACAAAAGGGACTAGCGGTATTGCCCCAATTAGAGCGGTTAAGGGTGTTACCATGAACAACATTGTGGTTTTTATCCGTTTTAAAGATGATGTTGTAGCCGATGAGAATATCTCCTACTACGAAAATGTTTACAACGGTTCGTCAGCATCGGTAGCCAACTACTACTCTACTGTTTCGTACGGTAAGTTCAGTGTTAGCTCCACCTTTTACCCCCAGCTCAACGGCACCCTTGTAACCTG
Source organism: Bacteroidales bacterium UBA1064 (assembly GCA_002316235.1). Lineage (GTDB taxonomy): Bacteria > Bacteroidota > Bacteroidia > Bacteroidales > Tenuifilaceae > UBA1064. Next base: position 802 of record DCDD01000063.1, on the reverse strand, counting down.
GTATGTTGACGAGAACAACCGGAACTACTACCAACCCTACGATGCCACCACAAACCCAAATGGCTACAACCCCGACGCTTCGAACTATAACGATCCTACGAGTTCAACCTACCGGGAGCACACCCTGCTGAAAAAAGCGGTGGAGGCTGTTGGGGCAAGCATTCCAACCGGAATTAACCTTGATATAAATGGCGACAACTACATTGACGTAATTTCGTTCATTTTAGCCGGTAGCAATGACTCGTGGAACGACCTGCTGTGGCCCCACCAGTGGAGCCTCTGGTCGCAGAGTGCATTCATTAACGGTAAACAGGTTGGCGATTACACCCTTCAGCTGCAGTACTTCGGAGGTTCACAAATTGACCTGGGTACCCTCTGCCACGAAATGTTCCATGCAGTTGGCGCACCCGACCTATACCACTACGACGATGATCTAAACCTTAGTCCTGTCGGCTATTGGGATATCATGGAGGGAACCCTGGACTACCCCCAGAACATGGGCGCCCACATGAAGTACCTTTACGGGGGTTGGATTGACCAAATACCTGAAATTACCACTTCCGGCACCTACACGCTTTCACCTTTGGCCACATCTCCATCCGGTAACAGCTACAAAATCCCCTCGCCCAACAGCTACAGTGAGTACTTTGTAGTGGAGTACAGGAAAAAGGAATCCTACGACAGGGATTTACCGGGCAACGGACTTCTGGTGTACCGAATAAACTCGAAGCTTGAAGGAGTTGGAAATGCCGATGGGCCTCCCGATGAAGTTTACATATACCGGCCAAACGGAACCCCCACT
>DCDD01000035.1 GCA_002316235.1 Bacteroidales bacterium UBA1064 | reverse complement strand
TTTGGAATCCCGACACCCTTAGTGGAAGCGATACCAACTTGCTCAACCGTCGAGGGAATGAGGTTCTTAAGTCCAATAATGCCATAGTAAATAACCTGTTAGACCTAATTTACTGTGAGGAAGAGGATACTAGGCAAAAAGAAATTTATGCCGAACAGGCAAAGGCATATCAGAAGTTCTCAAGATATGCTGGAAGAATAATAGCCGATATTCAAATTGTACGGTTAAAGCCTTTTGGGGAGTACATTAACGATACTACACTAAAACCCGAAAACAGCCTTCAGAAATTTGGGAACTCGCTACACTCGCTTACATTACGCCGGTCGGTTGAAAACAACCTGTTATTTTCCGAGGGGCAAGAACTTGACCCGGTTGACTTAGTGGAAACCGAACAGCTCCTTCGCAACCTTCTCTATATTGAAGATGTAGGTATTAACATTGAACCCCTGCAGGACACTAACTATGTGAAAGCTACGGTTGTTACGAAGGATAAGTGGACTCTGAACATGGGGGTACGGATTGAAAGTTCAGCGAAGGGACGGATAACCCTTTCGGAGAGAAACTTTGCCGGAATAGGTATAGGGGCAACCGGGCGTGTTTACTACGACGAGGAACAAAAGGAGAAATGGGGGTACATGGGTGAGCTGAATATCCCTAACATTGCTGGGACTTTCATTACCAGCGACTTGTGGTTCCGTGAAGGCGTCGGCTACAAATCTTACTGTGTAGATGTGAAGCGTGACTTTTACGCCTCAAAAACCAAGTATGCACTAGGCGGAACCTATGTTAAAAGTCAAGAACCCTACAAAATTTTCCCTGTTGATTCAATAGTTTCGATAGACTATAGCCTAATGAGCTTTTGGGTAGGCCGTTCATTTAGGGTTGGTAAACCGGTTATAATTGCTTCACCTTACATTTTTACCCTTGCTCTAAAGTACCGGCAGGTTGATTTCTACAAATCCCTACCAACATCTATGAACCTAAACCCGTACTTTCACTCTAACTACCAAGTTTTGTTAGCAGCCGGATTCTCTAACCAAAATTTTGCTCAGGATAACTTCATCTACTCTTTTGGCGCAACCGAGGATATTCCGGTTGGATTTATAGTGCAGCTTATTGGAGGGGTTGAGGATAGCGAGTACCAGCGACGATTGGTGGCAGGTGGTGAAATTTCGGCTGCCGAGATAACACCTGCCGGATACCTTTTTATTGCTGCTCGTACCGGAGGCTACATGGCCGAAGGCCCACGAGCCGAGCAAGGAATGATCAACTTCAAATCTACTTTTATTTCTAATAAATTTACCCTTGGAAAATATTTTGGACGGCAACATGTTGGTGTTAGCTTTACAAGGGGCTTTTCGCGGTTTGAGGGGGAAAGGGAATACCTTGCACTTAACAAGGATAACGGGATTACCGGTCTAAGAAGCAATTCCCTTGTGGGTCAAACACGCCTAATAGTTAATTTTGAAACAACTTTGTTTAGCCCACATTTATACTATGGTTTTAGACCATCGTGTTTTGCCTTCTGTGATTTGGGAATGGTGGGAGGTTCAAACGAAGTAATTTTTGGCAATTCTCTTTTTAGCGGTTTCGGTCTGGGTTTTAAGGTGAAAAATGAAAGTTTAATCTTTCCGTCATTTATTTTTCGTCTTGGTTACTACCCTAATGTCCCCCAAAATGCCGATGTTGCCTATTGGATTATTACCTCTCAGGATCGTAAGAAGTTTGAGCAGTTCAGGATGAAAGAGCCTGCCCTACTTCCCTTCGAGTAGCCTGGCATCTGCGAACAATTTTCATTTCACGTTGTTTACCATGAAAAGTTACAACCTGGCATAATAGAACATTTCTGGTTAATTGCATGGTTGTATTAAGTGGCAGCTAAAGTCATTTTTGATTTTACATTATTAAAATACCTAAAAATTATTGAACTATGGGAGTACTAGTAGGACAGAAAGCGCCTGTTTTCAAGGCTAGCGCAGTTATAAAGGGTCACGAAATTGTTGAGAATTTTTCTCTTGAGCAGTTCATCGGCAAGAAGTATGTGGTGTTCTTTTTCTACCCTGCCGATTTTACTTTTGTTTGCCCAACAGAACTTTTAGCATTTCAGGATAAGCTGGAGGAGTTTGAAAAAAGAAACACACAGGTGGTTGCATGCTCGGTTGATTCGGAGTTTTCGCACTGGAAATGGCTGCAAACCGAACAAAAAGATGGCGGCATTAAGGGGGTTACCTACCCAATTGTTTCGGATTTATCCAAAACAATCTCCGAGAATTTTGATGTGCTGGCCGGTCATTACGACTACGATGACAATAACGGAGATGCTGTATTTGTTGGCGTTCCACAGGCATTCAGGGGATTGTTTCTGATTGACAAGTCCGGGGTTGTCCGCCATCAGGTGGTTAACGATATGCCTCTGGGAAGGAATGTGGACGAGGTAATCCGTATGGTTGACGCACTTCAGTATTTCGAGGAGCATGGCGAGGTTTGCCCTGCCAACTGGAAAAAAGGTGAAAAGGCCATGAAAGCAACCCAGGACGGCGTTTCGGACTACCTAAGCCATAGGTAGTAAGCCTACTTGCATACCCACTTAACTTGCTGAACCGCCTCTAGGGGCGGTTTTTTTGTGCTAAATCCTTCATCTTTAATGCTAATTTTGTGGCATGAGGAAACGGTTAACATACCTTGTCGAAAACCCTGAAGTGGTTACCGACAACATGGCTAAAGCCCTGCTAAGCTGGGATGTTGGCATTGTTTTAAGAGGAAAGGATGCTATGCCGGTTCCGGGAACAGACATGGTAAGCCAGTTCGATTGTGCAGCAGGATTTGGTGTGGCTGCCAGCTGCAAACCTGCGGATAATTTTTTTAAAAACTTCGAATACTTTACCGATGCTAATAACGATTGGATTTTAGGTTTTTTAGGTTACGACCTTAAAAATGAGCTGGAGAATCTTCAATCGGGGAATTTCGATGGGCTGGCATTTCCCGAAATGTTCTTCTTCGTTCCGGAAGTATTTATGAGTATTGCTGACCACAATCTTTGCGTGTACTACTATCCCGGTAAAACCTCTGACCTAACTGTTAGCAAGCTTGTTGACGACCTGCTAAGAGTTGAATTGGTTGCTAACCCTCAACAGCCTACCATCACTTTTAAGTCCAGATACTCGAGATATGAATACCTTACCCAGGTTCAGCGCATTAAGAACCATATCGGCAGGGGTGATATTTACGAGATGAATTTTTGCCAGGAGTTTTACACCGAAGGGCTATCAATTCAGCCTGCCCGGGTGTTTAACCGCTTATATAGCAACTCACCTACACCGTTTGGCGCATTTTTAAAAATTGGCGAAAAGTTTTTAATGGCAGCTTCTCCTGAACGTTACCTTAGGAAAAACGGGAATGTAGTGGTAAGCCAGCCAATTAAAGGCACTGCGCCAAGAATGGCTTTGCCAGACATGGATTCGCAGGTGGTGGAAAAGCTAAAATCGGACGCCAAGGAGATATCCGAGAATGTGATGATAGTTGATTTGGTCCGAAATGACCTGTCGAGGGTTGCGGTTCCCGGTTCAGTTAAGGTTAACGAGCTCTGCGGAATCTACACCTTCCGGCAGGTTCACCAGATGATTTCCACCGTTTCGTGCATCGTGCCTGAGAAGCTAAACCTGGTAGAACCCATAAAAGCCACATTCCCTATGGGATCTATGACCGGTGCCCCAAAGGTTAGGGCAATGCAGCTGATTGAAGAGTTTGAAAAATCCAGGAGAGGAATTTTTTCAGGCGCAGTGGGCTACATCACTCCTAACAAAAATTTTGATTTCAACGTGGTTATCCGTAGCTTGCTTTACTGCGGGCAAAGGAAGTACCTTTCCTTTTCGGTGGGAGGTGCAATTACCGCCAAGTCCGACCCTGAAAATGAATACAACGAATGCTTGCTAAAAGCCAAAGCCATACTTCAAACGTTAAACGCCAGGATTGAAAATGTTGCAGGATAAATTTATCAATTTCATTCGGGTACACCGGTTGGCCGACGAGAACGACTCCATCCTGCTGGGTGTTAGCGGTGGCATTGATTCCATGGTAATGCTGCATCTTTTTCAAAAGACTGGTTTCAAATTTGCCGTGGCCCACTGCAATTTTGGGTTAAGGGGTGAGGAGTCTGATGGCGACGAGGAGTTTACCCGAACCTACTGCCGTGAAAAAGGAGTGGTGTTCCACACTACTAAATTTAGTACGGTTCAATACGCTACTGATAAGAGTGTTTCCATTCAGGTGGCTGCCAGGGAGTTGAGGTATGACTACTTCAACGAGCTTTGTCGGGAGCACGGCTACAACAAAATTGCCATTGCCCATAACATGAACGACAGCGCAGAAACGGTTTTGCTCAACCTAATCCGAGGGGCAGGTATTAGAGGGTTAACAGGTATCAGGCCTGTTCATGGAAATATAATTCGACCGTTGCTCTTTGCCACTCGCCCTGAGATTGAAAACTACTCAAAGCAGCTGGGAATTAGCTACCGTGAGGATTCCAGCAACGCAACCCTAAAGTACAAACGAAATTTCATAAGGCATAG
>DCDD01000014.1 GCA_002316235.1 Bacteroidales bacterium UBA1064 | reverse complement strand
GGGGTGAAAAAATGAGATGACCCGTCAATGTGCGAGCGGAACGAAGCGCCTTCCGCATTTAGCTTCCGGTTTGAGGCCAGCGAAAAAACCTGGTAGCCCCCGCTGTCGGTAAGTATGGGGCGGCTCCATGAGCTAAACCGGTGAAGCCCACCGGCATTGGCCAAAACCTCCAGCCCGGGACGAAGGTAGAGATGATAGGTGTTGCCCAGAATTATCCGGGCGTCAATATCGTTCTCCAGCTCGCGGTGGAGCACCCCCTTAACACTCCCAACGGTTCCAACAGGCATGAAAATCGGAGTCTCAATCACTCCATGATCGGTTGCTATTTCACCTGCCCGTGCAGAGGTCTGGCTGTCGGTGCCAATTAGTCGAAAGTCCATCCTGTATATTTTCGCCGCAAAAATAGCAAAATTAGCTATGTGGGGCGGTATGGTTTTGCCCTACGAACAATAATTTGTATATAGAAATGGGTAGCTTGTTTTGTTACCGGTAGTTTTACAGGCTGTAGCGTTTGTTAAAAATGCCCAAAAATTTTACACGTCAAATTGAGTGTCCATGTGAGACTGCTTGCAACTTTCAGGTAAGCATAAATAGTAGAGTTTCTTTTATTTTTACAGCATGACAAGGCACAAGCAGGTGTCTTGTCATGCTAATCATCCGAACTCGCCGATATGCTATCAACGAGGCTTTTGAGTTGTTTGGCCTGGTTCGAGCTATGGATTTCATCCAAAACCCTAGCTACTTTTGCTACCGCCTCAACAACCTGCCGGCGCTATTTCACCTGTTACCTCATGTTTGTAATCGCCTAAATGTCTGGTTCAAACAGGTAGTTTAGCAAATTACTCCTTTATTGTTGGGTAAACCCAAAAATGTTTGATATTATTGCTGGATTTTTTAAACAATGAATAGCGGTGAAAGAAATTTTAAGCAGCATAGAGACCTATGTGCTGGTGGTGGGCATTTTGTTTATTGCCGCCTTGGTTGTTCAGCTTTACTACTACCTGGTAGTTTACGCCCGAGTTGCCTGTAGTAAAAGCTACAAGAGATTGTTGAGCCCCGAAGCTCCCAAACCGCCTGTTTCGGTTGTGATTTGTGCCCGAAATGAGGAGGAAAATTTACGCCATTTTCTTCCGCGTATTCTCGAACAGGATTACCCTGAATTTGAGGTGGTTGTGGTTAACGACTGCTCTTGCGACGAATCTGAAGTGCTGCTTGATAGGCTCAGCAAGGAATATCCCCGTTTGCAGGTGCGAACAATCAAGGAGGATGAAAAGTTCAGCCATTCTAAAAAACTTGCGTTAACAGTTGGAATTAAGGCAGCCCGGTACGATTGGCTGCTGCTTACCGATGCCGATTGCATCCCGCAAAGCGATAAGTGGATTGCAACCATGGCTTCAAATTTTGACGCAAACGCAGGTGTGGTGCTGGGCTATGGTGGCTATCTTCATCAAAAAGGCTGGCTTAACAAGTTTATTCGCTTCGACACACTCTACATAGCCATGAACTACCTGGGCTTTGCCCTAATGGGTAAACCCTACATGGGTGTAGGACGCAACCTTGCCTACCGAAAAGATTTGTTTTTTAATAATAAGGGATTTGCCTCATTCGTTCAGCTCGATTCCGGCGATGATGATCTTTTCGTTAGCCAGGTGGCAACCCGTCAGAACACGCGTGTGGATTTCCGCAAAGACGCCCACACGCGTTCGGTTCCACGCAGCTCACACCACCTTTGGTTGCAGCAAAAGATTAGGCATACCTCAACCTCGCGCTACTACAAACCAGGAGTTAAAATCAGGTTAACACTTGAACCCTTGTCCCGTTTCCTGCTGCTGGCATCAGCAATTTGCCTGGTTGCCTTTCGTTTTTTCCCCTACTGGATTGTTGCCCTAGTCCTTTTTAAACTATCTGTTCAACTAATTATCATAAAATCTGTTATGGTAAGATTGGGTGAACGAAAAATTTTGCTGGTCTCGCTTTTGTGGGATATATATTCACTGTATTTTTACCCAAAACTTCTACTTATTAATCGTTTTACCAGACGGAAAACAACATGGAGATAGCTCCCGAGAATCTATCGGAAAAAGCGCGCTACGACTATGAGCTGGTTAACAGGGCACTCGAGGGAGATCAGAAGTCCTATGCCGAGCTTATGGAGCGTTATCGCGATGCCATTTACTTTATGCTGCTGAAAATGGTGAACAACAAGAGCGATGCGGAGGACCTGACCCTTGAAGCTTTCGGTAAGGCATTTAAGAAAATTCACCAGTACACCCCAAACTACGCCTTCAGCACCTGGCTTTTCAAAATTGCTACCAATAACTGCATCGATTTCATTCGTAAACGTAAAGCCAACATAGTTTCCATTGACCAGAATATAGATGACCAGGAAGGCCAGTACATTTCACCTACCTCAATGCTTTCTTCCGGAAACCCCGACCCCGAGGAAAAGTTGATAAAGGAACAGAACATCCAGCTTATTCAGGACATTGTTTCCAAGCTAAAGCCCCGCTACAGAAAACTTGTGGAGTTGAGGTACTTCAAGGAGTACTCGTACGAGGAGATTGCCGACGAGCTTAACCTTCCATTGGGAACGGTTAAGGCTCAACTTTTCAGGGCTCGAGAGCTGCTTTCCAACATCCTGAATAATTTACCATCCCACCATTAAACCAAAAATGGCTGGCAGTGCGTGGTAGAAAGGGTTGGTAACCGCATGTTATCTAGTAGCGGCCAAACATTATGGCAATAGGTAAACTCCTAAATTTTTGCTTGGTAATTATTTTACATTATTGATAACTATTAAGTTATAAGTTGGAGAAATGGTGAACAGCAGTATAGTAACCCAGTATTTTTCAGGTCTGAATAAGGACCAGCTGGAGAAATTTGAAAGGCTCGATGACCTCTATGGATACTGGAATGCACAAATCAACGTAATTTCACGTAAGGATATTGACAACCTGATGGTTCACCACGTTCTGCATTCCCTGTCAATTGCCAGGGTTATAAACTTTGCAAGGGGAACAAAAATAATGGATGTGGGAACAGGGGGCGGATTTCCGGGTATTCCTCTGGCTATCATGTTCCCTCAATGCCAGTTTACCCTGGTAGAATCCGTGGCTAAAAAGGCTAAGGTATGTGGTGAAGTTGCCCGATCGCTTGGCCTCGACAATGTTGAGGTGTTGAACATGCGAGCCGAAGCACTATCAGCAAGTTTCGATTTTGTTGTAAGCCGTGCGGTTGCCACCATTCCGCAGCTGATGGAATGGGTTGAAAAGAATATCCATTCGGGCGGGATGAACCAGCTGCCTAACGGGCTCATCTGCTTAAAAGGGGGTAGTTTTTCCGATGAGCTAAAACCCTACCGTAAGTTTGCGCAAACCTGGAGGGTGAGTAATTTTTTTGATGATGAGTACTTCGAGGAAAAGTACATAATTTACATTCAGGTATAGTATTGATAAACAGGAATATGCTAAATTTAAGATTTAATAGTGGTAATAATTACCCTACACTATTTTTTTCAGAAAAATTTATTTTTAACTTTGCACACTCAAATTTGAGAAAGGAATACGCTACAAGTCCATCAGGTCTATAAGGCAAAAGTAATAATACAAAAAGATAACGGAGATGAAGAGAACATTCCAGCCTTCAAACAGGAAAAGAAGAAATAAGCATGGTTTTCGCGAGCGCATGTCAACACATAACGGCCGCAGGGTACTTTCAGCCCGTAGGGCTAAAGGCAGAAAAAAGTTGACGGTTTCCGATGAAATTTACCATAAGTAGATTTGTTGGTAAGAATATTTCCTAATGGGAAGGCGGGATGAAACCTGCCTTTTATTTTTTGTGCAACTTTAAGGCAACATTCGTTGTTTATCGAAAAGCTATCTTTGGGTGAAAATTAATATGGACTTTAATGCAAGCTATGCTGGTTGAACGGGAAAAACCGTTACGGTTAACCGAATCACTTGGGGTTATAGTGGAGAAGGTTGCTGCCAACCAACGAATTACGGTTGAGGATGCAGTTATGCTCTACGAGGATGCAGATTTGGCGCTGCTCTCGCAGCTTGCCAACATGGTATGTGGCAGAATAAATGGCAGTAACATATATTTTAATAAAAATTTTCATATTGAGCCGACTAACCTTTGTGTTTACAGCTGTAAGTTTTGTTCCTACCATAAAGCAGCGGGACATCCGCAGAGCTGGGTGTTGAGCCTTGAGGAAATTAGGGAGCTAGCAAGCCGGTATAAAGGAAGCGATGTAACTGAGGCTCACATAGTAGGAGGAGTACACCCAAAGTGGAACATCGACAACTATGGTGAAATTATTTCTGTGGTAAAGCAGGTTCTCCCTGAAGTCCACGTCAAGGCATTCTCGGCAATTGAGCTGAACTATGTTTTCCGCAAAAGCGGGCTTTCTCCCCGCGAGGGATTTAAAAGGTTGAAAGCTCACGGGCTTAACTCAATACCCGGCGGTGGCGCTGAAATTTTCGACTCTGGGGTTCGTGCTAAAATTTGCCCCGACAAAGCTTCGGCGGAGGAGTGGCTCTCCATCCACGAAGCGGCACATCTGGAGGGTATCACATCCAACGCTACTATTCTATACGGACATATTGAAACCTACAGGCACCGAGCTGAGCACATGGAGGCAATCCGAAATCTACAGGATAAAACCCATGGTTTTAGCTGCTTTATACCCCTGAAATTTCGTTCTGCCAATAACCCCCTTAGCTACCTGGGCGAAGTTAGCCTGCTGGAGGATCTTAAGAACTACGCTGTTACGCGTATCTTCTTCGATAACATTGACCATATTAAAGCCTACTGGCCCATGCTGGGCATTGAGAATACCCGTTTGGCCATTGCTTTTGGAGCCGATGACATTGATGGCACTATTGACGATACCACCAAAATATACTCCATGGCTGGTGCCGAGGAGCAAAAACCTGCCATGACGGTTGAAAAACTTACCCAGCTAATCAGAGAATCCGGCAAAGTTCCCGTTGAACGCAATTCGCTTTACCATGCAATAAAATACTACTAGGTGCAGTTATCTAAATTGACAAATTTTTATACAATGATTTTTTCATGCTCATGGTTGCTACTTTTTGCTAGGATCTGGTTATTAGAAAATCGGCGGTAGCAAACGCTTTTTTGTTGCTGCAATAGTGTTAAATTTGCCACTTCCACACCTACGGTTATGGAGAATAAGATGACACGTTTTTTTAAGAGAATTTCGGCCAATCCCTACATTTCAACTATTCTGCTGGGTATTGGGCTTTTTGTTGTATTGCTGATAGTGTTAGGGATTTCGCTAAGCATATACACCCGGCATGGACAAACCTTTGCCATTCCTGATTTCAGAGGTGAATCGGTTGACAAGTTGCCCGAACTTGTCAGAAAAGCGGGGCTAAGAATGGAGGTTACCGATTCGGTTTACATCTTCAACCGCGCCCCCGGGAGCATTATCGATCAGAACCCTAAGCCCGGAACTCATGTGAAGAAGAATAGGCGGGTATTCGTTACCATTAATGCTAAAAATCCCATTAAAGTTGAAGTACCCGATGTGAAAGGGTACACCCTGCGCCAAGCTAAGGCCATACTAGAACAGCAGGGATTCGAGGTTGGAAAGCTGTCCTTTACACCCGACATGGGAGTGAACAATGTGCTCGACCAGCTTTATAAAGGCAAACCAGCCATCCCCGGAATGCTCATCCCCAAAGGCTCTAAAATTGACCTGCTGCTTGGTATGGGAATGCACGGCGAGCGAACAGGCCTTCCGTTGCTTATTGGAGTTAAGTTTGAGGAGGCCAAGAATAGGATTATTGAGGCCTCGCTAAACGTTGGTCGCATTAAGTTTGATGAAACCATCGAAACATATAGGGATTCGTTGGAGGCTAGGGTTTACAGCCAATATCCTGCATACTCTGAGGCAATTTCTCTTAGTTTTGGAACACGGGTGGATATATGGCTCACCCTAAACGAGTCGCGTATCCCAGCTATTAAGAGCTTTAATGCCGACTCTATTCCTGCCGTTGGCAGCTATAATGGGGAGGACATAATTGAGTAGCTACTTCAAAATCTTCATGAAAGGTATCAGGTATTCCTCCTTTTTGGCAATGATGACTCTCCACGTAATGTCGGTGGAAGCTCAGGATACATTGGTAAATCTTTCTTCATATCCTATAAGCAATCTTTCGTCTAAAATTCAAGCAAGCTCAGCAATCAGCAAATCGAAATCTTCTGTTCAACTTCCTTTTTTCGACGACTTCTCAAGAAGAGGCGTTTTCCCAACTGACGAGCTGTGGGAGGTAACCGGGGTTACTGCCAACCAGCTTTATGCTGTTAATCCCCCAACTGTGGGCGTAGCCACCTTCGATGCAGTTGATTTCACGGGTATGCTTTACCCATATCTAACCACCCTGCCCACAGCTGCCGACACCATCACCTCGTTGCCCATTAACCTGAACTACCTCCCCTCCGACAGCATCTACTTTTCGTTTTACATTCAGCCCAAGGGGTTGGGCTATAGCCCTTCCAGAGGCGACTCGTTGGTTGTAGAATTCTATAGCCCCATGGAGGGTGCATGGGTTAGAGCATGGTCAGCTTCGGTAAATTTTGCCGACAGCACCCTAGCTTTTAGAAACCATCTTGAAAGATCATCAACTACGACTCACTCCAATGCCCTCGATCGCAATTTTTTTAGGGTGATGATGGGAATAACCCAACCCGAATTCCTGTCCGATGGGTTCAGGTTTAGGTTTATGAACTATGCATCCATTTCACCAAGCCAGGAGGTTCAAGGGTTGAAGAGCAACTGCGATCACTGGCACCTGGACATGGTGTACCTGGACAAATATAGAAACCTGAACGATACAGTTATAAATGACGTCGCATTTTTTAAACCTGTAAAAAATCTCCTACGAACTTACTCATCCGTTCCCTGGAAACACTTTACTCGTGCATTTAGCGAAGAGTTTCCTAGTCCTCTCGAGTTTAGTGTTGGCTACCGAAATTTGGGCGATGAGGTCTGGAATGTTACCAGGCGCTATGAGATTGTTGACGAGTCAGGTGCCCAGCCCGACTACCTTTTCATGGGTGGAGCCGAAAACATCCATGAGTTTCAGGATGTCAGCTATACACGTTTTTTTTCATACAACTTCCAATCGGCATGGAGCGATTCGGCTAAATTCCTCTTGAAGGCATACTTAATAACAGAGAATAAGTCTCCGCTCTCTTTACCCTACTACCTGAACTTTAACGATACCATAAGCTACAACCTTAATTTTTACAACTACTATGCCTTGGATGACGGTACTGCCGAATCGGGGTACGGACTATATGGCGAAGGGGCTGAAAATGGAATGGTAGCCGTTAGGTTTCAAAACTACCAGGCCGATAGCCTGAGCGGGGTAATGATCTACTTCAACCGGACCTACAACAATGCTAACGACATCGGGTTCAAGATTACACTCTGGGATGAACGGAACGGGATGCCAGGCAACATCATCTACCAGAAATCGGGCGTTAGACCGCTATTCACCGATAGCCTTGACAGATTTACCGTTTACGCTCTCGATAAGGTGGAGCTGAAAGAGGGAAGTTTCTATATCGGATGGCAGCAGGAGTCGAGTGGTATGCTCAACGTCGGATTCGACATGAACAGCAACAACAGCAGTAGAACACTCTACAATCTTAACGGGGAGTGGGTTGAAACCAGGTATAACGGTTCGGTAATGATTAGACCAATATTTGGAAAACTCTATCAAATACCTACTAATGTTGACATTCAACAATCTTCACTTGGGTTTTCCATTTTCCCGAATCCTGCACAACATCACATACGCCTATCGTTACCCGATGGCTTTACCCCAAAAGCTATTCAGCTGATCAACACTGCAGGTCATGTTGTGGCAAGCCGACCCTACGAGACCAACGAACTCTTTTACCTCGAGGGTATTGCTCCAGGATTTTACATGGTCAGGGTTTCAAATGATATGGGTAGGTGCCTGACCGGTAAAGTTATTGTGGTAAAATGACTGATAAGCTCCATCCATTCTTTAACGGTGAGGTTGACGAGGAGACCGACGAGCAAGCCGAACTCTACGAGCATTTTCACTTTGATGTTGATAGGGGGCAAGCCCAAATCCGAATAGATAGGTTCCTGACCGATAAAATTAAAAACGTCAGCCGCAACCGCATTCAATCTGCTGCCGATGCTGGTAATATTGTGGTAAATGGTAAACCTGTTAAGCCATCCTACAAGGTAAAACCTCTTGACTCGATTTCAATCGTCATGGCTTACCCCCCCAGGGATACGGACATCAAGCCGGAAAACATTCCACTTAGCATTCTGTACGAGGACGATTCCTTACTGGTGGTTGATAAACCTGCTGGTATGGTAGTCCACCCCGCACATGGCAACTTTTCAGGAACGCTGGTCAACGCCCTCCTATACCATTTGCGGGATGTTCCTCTTTTCAGCAGCGGCGAGGTACGTCCAGGGTTGGTTCATCGGATAGACAAGAATACTTCGGGAATACTTGTGGTTGCCAAAGACGAGGTGTCAATGAACCGCCTGGCGCGACAATTCTTTGAACGAACAACTTCCCGAAAATACATTGCCCTGGTATGGGGTGATATGGAAGCGGATGAGGGAACAATTAAAGGAAATATTGGTCGTAGTGTGAGGGATAGGAAGAAAATGCAGGTTTTTACAGATGAAGAGCAAGGAAAACATGCTGTTACCCACTGGCGGGTGGTGGAGCGATTTGGATATGTTACCCTTGTGGAGTGCCGTCTCGAAACTGGTCGCACACACCAGATAAGGGTGCACTTTGAATATATACATCATCCCATATTTAACGATGAGGTGTATGGAG
>DCDD01000068.1 GCA_002316235.1 Bacteroidales bacterium UBA1064 | reverse complement strand
TTGTTGAACTGGATGTCGCGCGGGTCGCGAATGGTAAGCTGGTAGGTGCCATCGTATATTCCCATCACCCCGACAATATATCCACTCCCGGATGGAACCTTGTCGTTTACAAATTTGGAGTAGCCGCTATTACGCAAAACAATTTGATTTCCTTTCGTATCTACCAGGGTGCGGTTGGTATTAACACCCGGCAAGCTGTATGTAGCCTCAGGATTCCAAAACTGAACGCTATCAATAACGATTAACTTTTGAACATAGCCGGCTGTAATAGTGCCAATGTCCACCGACAAGGGAGTAAGGTTAGCTTGCTCACCAGACATTTGGGTGCAGGCTGCCACCATACTGGGGTCAACGCCGGTAACCTTAAGTGTGCCTGCATCGGTGTAGGGTAATCCTATCTGGTAAACCCCATGGTAGCTATCAATGGCTAAATCGTTCAGCTTAACCAGCACCCGCTTTCCCGGTTTAAATCCGTAGGTGAGGTACAGGTCGCTGGCATTGATTTTAAAATCAATTCCACCGGTTGAGTCCATGATGGTAACCGTTTCGTAAAAGTTGGCTGCCGAATCGCACGAAATAACCAGCCCTTCAATAATGATGGAGGAATCGCCTACACCATTGGCAGCAAGCTGTTCCCAGTAGCTGGCTGGTACTAGCTTCTTAATCAGTCCAGCTGTTCGGGAAGGATTGTTCGGCCCGTTGAAAAAGCCCTTCACATCAGCTATCGTAGCAGTTCCCTTCCACGAAATTGCCTTGCGTAATGGAGGAACGGTATCGAAATCCTCCTTTACACAGCCATTTTGTAGTGCAATTAACCCTACCATGGCGATGGGCACCAGAATTGCCAGTATTTTTTTAATCATCGTTAGTTCCTCCTCTATTTGTTACTGCATCTATTACTTGTAAAATCCACATCGTTCGTATCCCTAATCAAAAGTTGGTATGTTCCGTTATAGTAGGTAAGAACTCCTGTAATAGAGCCATTTTTGGTTTGAATAGGTTTGGATGCAAAACGGGCATAGCCGCTGGTTCGTAGCACAAGTTTGTCAAATGCCTGCCCACACTGATGAATGCTGTGGTTAACGGTTACCTTGTTCACGTTGTCGGCATAGGTGTATATTTCCCTTGTAATGGGAGAAATGGTATCACGAATTTGAACATTTTCGAACTTAACCAGCATCCCTATGTAGGTGGGGTTGAGCTGGGTAACGGATAAAACGGTAGGGATACGCTCCTGTATGGTTTTCCCCTTTTTAAAAACATGCTCGCGGATAATAGGATCGCCCTCCAGACCGCTTATTTCTACTACCCCATTGTTTTTGTAGGTTGAGCCTAGCTGAATTTGACCACCGTAGTCACCCAGGTACAGGTCGTTGCAGAGCACCACAACTTTTTGACCGCGCTTGTAGTCGTTATACAGGGTTGTTTTATTGAGCTTAACCTCAATTCCACCCGTACTATCCTCAATAAAAATGCTCTTGTAGAAGTTACCCTCCTTGTCATCCGAAATCACCGTTCCCTCGATGATTATAGAATCGCGAAGGTAGAAGGTGGTGTCGGAGAGCTGGAAAAGAGAGCCAGGATAAACCGATTTAAGCTCGGCAATGGTGGTGTTGGCCGACATGGAGGTTGAATCAATGCTGGGCTGGGGATCGTCGAAGGAGAAGTCAACACAACCGGGCAGCGATAGCGTTACCATGGCAATCAGGACTACCGTTGCTGCAAAGTATTTAGTCAATTTCATTGTTCTCATCATAATTATTATACAAGTTGAGTTAAAATCTAAAGCCAAAAATCAGGTAGTATGTGCGACCGTAGGCGTAGAAGTATTTAGGAGGAAATTTATCGGATGTTTGCTCGGCAATGGAGTAGCGCGCCTGTTCGAATCCTCCTGTTTTAAAGTCGGTGTTGTCGAGGATATTTGCCACCTGAAAGTTCAGGTTAATGTAGTAATTCTTAATCCTCCACGATTTTCCAATGTTGGCATCAAGCAGGTAGGCCGACGAAACGCTTTCCTGATGGGTAAGGTCGTAACGACGGGGGTCGTTGGGCTCAAGGCCAACCAGGGCTTCGGCTGTACGTTTACCCGGAGCAAAATCAATGTAGATATCATCGAAGTAGCTAAAGGTTGCTCCCAAGAACCAGTATTTTGGCGAAGCATACCTTAAGCCTACCATGGCAGCCGTTTGTGGGGTGTTGGGGACAAAAAAGTTTTTGATATACACCACCTGGTCAACGGCCAGCACCGAACCCAGGTTGTCCTGTGTAATGGTGGCAAGGGGTCTTGATTTGTACTGGTATGAACCCAGCGCTGCTGCAGTGCTTACAGTAAGGGTAGGCGATGCTTTAATTTCAGCCCCAATTTCAAAACCCTTATGCTCCTTGTCAATGTTCCGCATGGTGTAGTTAATGAAGGTGCGGTAGTAGTCGTCGTAAAACGATTTAAGCTCCGTTTGGTCATAGAAACGGGTGTAGTAGGCGGTTATTCTAGCTTTAATGTAGGGTGTTCGCAAGTTATAGTTGATATCGCCGCTGGCAATCTTCTCGCTGCCTAATCCTGGTATTACAAAGTTTGATGTGCGCGGAGAGATGTAGGAATTTCTGAAAAATGGGGCACGGGTAAGGTAAGCCATGTTGGCATCGAGGTAATGACGTCCTGAAATTTTCCAGGTTGCGCCACCCTTTACCCCAAAATCGTTAAACTGTTGCTTGGGAGAATCGCCCTTTGAGTTAGAGGGGAATCGGCCATTGCGCATATCCCCCGTACGCCAGAACTCGGTGTAGGTGTAGCTACCGCCAAGGTAGTACTCGAAACGGTTCAGGGTGTAGTTGGCCACAGCCCAAAGGTTTCCATTATTTACATTGGCCGTATAGTCGTACCCAAAAACATCACCCTTGGCAACCATACGGTTGGGGTTGTCCAAATCGTTTTGGGCCAGGTTGGCGTTATCGAAATAGTCGCGCTCAACAAACTGGTCGATATCGAGCCAGTAGTTTCCACCCAGCAGGTCGTCAATTTGTTTGTAGTTTCGGCCTTTATAAAGGGTCATTTCAATTCCGCCGTTCACCTTCATCTCCTGCGTTGGATTCCAGCTGGCCACCGAGGTAAGCGAGAACTGACGGGAATCGGTAATTCTATTTTCTACGATGTACTTTGAGCGGAGAAGGTTGGAGGCAGTGTCCAGGCTGTTGTAGTTCACCTGGTAAAGGTAGCCCCAGTCAATCTGGCTGATAGCAGGATCGTTGCTAAATGCATCGGCAATGGCTTGAGACACGTCGGGATCGGAATCGATCCAGTAGCTTGGAAGCTTGCGGTAGTAATCGGGTCGAGGATCCTGGGCATCGTACCAGTTTAGCGCAGTTGTTTGGTAGGTACCAAAGGAGTAGCCTGCCGTAGTGGTAAGCGCCAGGTTGGGCAACATGTTCCAGTAATGGTTAAGAATAAAAGTAGGCTCCTGCTGAAAGCGAACTCGTGAGTTGCGCTTCTCCCCGTTTTGGTATCCCCAGTTTGGGTTGTAGTAGCTGGAACCTGCTAAATTTTTTGCTTCCTCGGTCGAAACACCCTGCATACCCCTCTTGGTTGGAGCGTTGTAGGTAGTAAAGGCTACGGAGTGCTGACTGTTAAACTTTTTTTCAATCCCAATAAAGTACGCCCAGGCATCGTAGTTGGTTCCATCTACATAGCCCTCTTCTGCCCACCGACGAGAACCGCTAATGGTGAACGATACGCCATTCTCCATTACTCCGGTGGAGTGGGTAAACATAATGCGGTTGTTGTAGGTTCGGTTGGTGGCGGCATAGGAAAGCCTTGTTCCAACTCGCTGCTGAGAGGCACGAACATTCAGGTTTGTTGCTCCGCCCAGCCCGCCAAACGAAAAGTTGGTAGGAAGAAAACCATTGCGGGACTCCCTGCTCCGGACAACATCGTTCAACCCTCCCCATGAACTCCACGAGGCAAAACCAATCTCCGGGTCGTTCACCGGAACTCCGTTCATGTAGAGCAAGCTGTAGTCCGAATCATACCCCCGGATTTTGAAGCTGGCCGGGCTAAATGTGTACGAAACAGCCGAGTTAAAGGCATCCTGCGACGACTGTAGCAACCCCGAAATCGCCTGGTCCATGTTGTCCGAATCCAGATCGTCGGCAGATATCACCACCTCGCTAAATTCCTGAGATCCGTTATCGGCAACTACCTCGCGTCTCAGCGAAACAACGGGCACTTGCGAATTCTCGGGAAGGCTTACCTCCTGCGTAATGGTTTGATAGCCTACAATGGAAAACTCCAAGGTGAATTTGCCATCGGGAACACCCTCCAACGTAAATTCACCGCCAGCATTGCTTAACGTTTCAAATGTAGTGCCTAATAAGCGCACCCTCACATCCTGAACAGGAGTATCCGTGTCGGAATCCTTCACAACTCCTCTTAGGGTATTCTGCGCATACAAGCTGCCCATACCCAGCAAAAACAAGGACAGCACAGTTGTTAATAATCGCTTCATTTACTATTTGTTATTTATTAGGTTGTTGATTGATATGTATGAATTGTTCACTTATCTACATTTTATTTTTAGAAATATTAACAACAAAA
>DCDD01000153.1 GCA_002316235.1 Bacteroidales bacterium UBA1064 | reverse complement strand
ATCGTTACCGGCAATCAGCAGGGTTGGAGGGGTTGAAATTTTCTTTGCCATTAAACCCTCGGACTGCATATCGTGCATGGCTCCCATCAGGGATATACTTGCCGAAATTGAGAAACAGGAGCTCATGGAACAGGTTACCTTTATCGTAAGGGATGTTCCTGAAAAGGCGCTTCCCAAGTACACTAAGGAGGTTTTAAAGATACCCAACAGTATAAATGTGGTTTCATCGGAACCACTTTTCAGCAAGTACTCCTTTTACAACGCTTCTGCAATTACGGTGATTGATAACTCCACTGTGCCTATACAGCGAATCACGTTCCCCCTTGCTTACTATTTTGTTAATAAAACCATGTTCGTTGAGCGATTATCCAAAAGTAACAAAACGATTGTAGCACTGGAAAGAGTAAAACTTAAAGAGTCGCTGGGTGGAATCAGAATGTTGTCCATATCAAACGATTCGTTGCTTTTTATAAATGACAGGCTGTTTAACACCATTTCGCTGTTTTCAGCTGGCAGCGGAAAACTAGTCGGAAATTTTACGCTAGACAGCGCTTGGTACGCGGCACCCTATAGTAAGGATACCTTTAAGCTAAGACAGATATGGATGAATCAGCATGTACTTGAAAGGGCATCTTACCCCCAGTACTATTTTAAAGGAGTTTTCAACCATAGAGGTAGAACTATAATTTCTGCAATATGCTACTACCCGTTCACAACTGGTAAAGACTTTTTTATACTACCCAAAAACCTTTTTTTTATGCTGGACACACTATTGATGCCCATAAGCTACAGGTGGCTTTACATTGATAAGGAGACCCCGATAGTTAATTTTTATAATGCTGTATTTTTTCAAGATGATAACCTCATCACCACCACCTTTGATGTTGTCAACAACCGGCTAAACTTTAACCCCGATTTTTTATACTATTTTAAACCCGAAGGCGACTCGTTGATTTTTGATAAATCCCTACATGTAGAGCCACCAAGTTTTATCAAGAATGGATATTCTATGAATGGTTTTTCATTGAACTACATATCTGAGTATATGGGCAATATTACCGTTTGGTTCTCCTACTACCCTGAGTTCTTCGACCTAAGGTTGGAGAAGTGGGTATCAATAGATACAGGCTACGTTGATTCTAAAATATCAACTAACACCTTTGAACAGGGTCAGCCTGTTAATTTTCAAGTGCTGGGCGTATGGGCTGAAGCAAACCAGTACAGCATGATTCTAAGGTTTGGCCTGCAAGTTTACTACATGGTTCAAGCTGATAAGAACATAATTCAAAGCGCTCTAATCTATACCCTTAGCGAAGGGAATCAACTCCAAATGGTTCGAAAGAGTAAGAATGAGTTCGTTGGAACTGATTACAACTCAAAAACGGGAGATACTGAGATTATCAAATTCACAATTAATGGGGTGCAAACATTTATTTCACCCTCGCTCAACGAAGCCTGTGCCTTCGTCGTACCTATGTAGCGTTCTCTGACCTCATAAGATACTATCAGTAAGCTTTCCATTGGGGTAAATATAAACAATTTCAAGCGGTTTAACTTTCGTTCGGTTAAATTTGTGGACATCAGCCCACTCTGTTAATTCGGGCTTTGCCAGGTAAATATAGCTAATTGTAAGTTTTCCACCGTATGTCATTTCAAGAATAGCAGGCTGATCCCGCTTTCGATAGCCCAACGGCGGTGCAACCAACCGCAGACTACGAATTGTTTATTACTTTTTATAGCCTCAGCCAAACATAAAACAACTAAAAAAATGGTCGCAGCCTAAAAGAATAGCTCGACGGATGAACGCTTTGCTAAACTTTGCCCAACCCAGTGCACTTCTTTATCAAGTTGTAGCCTTGGCCCAGCTGTGGGATTGTACAATTACATTTATTAACAGTAGTTTAAACCAAATAGCTAAAAGAACCCTAACTTTGCAACCTGAAATGCACTGCCAACTTCGTGCAATTTCAACTCAGCCTAAAGCTCCTCTGATAAAAAGTGTGCCTTACAATATATTGTTTAACTTTTTGCTAAAACGAGATTACGATGAAAAGAATTTTTTTCGCCATTTTGTTGGCCGCAGCTTGCAGCACAATGGTTAATGCACAAAGCACCGAAAAGGTGGACGAAAATGCTCCTGAAATTACCTTTACATCAACGGAGTACGACTACGGGGTAGTTGCCGTAAATTCAGATGGAACCCGTAAATTCGAGTTTACGAACACCGGGAAACAACCCTTGATTTTAAGTAATGTTTCGGCATCATGCGGCTGCACGGTTGTGGAGTGGGCCAAGGATCCTGTTAAGCCAGGCGAAAAGGGAACCATTACCGTTAAGTACAACACAGCCATAGTTGGAACATTCCAGAAAAGCATACGCGTTTTCTCCAACGCCAAAACCAGTCCGGTTATGCTAGTAATTAAGGGTGAGGTTAAACCAAACGAGCCTGCACCACATCAATAGATTACAAACCAAATCACATAAAGACATGCCAAAAATATCCGAAAAGGGGCTGGCTATGCCAGCTTCTCCAATCCGAAAGCTGGTTCCTTTTGCCGAAGAGGCAAAACGAAAGGGGCGTAAGGTTTACCACCTGAATATTGGACAGCCCGATATTCCTACTCCTCAGGTAGCGCTTGAGGCTATTCGACATCACGACCTAAAAGTGGTTGAGTATAGCCACTCGGCAGGAAACGAAAGCTACCGCAAGGGGCTTGCCAGCTACTATAAGGGGATTGGCGTTGACATCACCCACAACGACATCATCGTTACAACAGGGGGATCAGAAGCCATTACCATTGCGCTGATGTCCTGCCTGAACCCGGGTGACGAGGTGATTATCCCCGAGCCATTCTACGCCAACTACAACAGTTTTGCCCTACAGGCGGGAGTTGTGGTTAAACCCATTGTTTCGTCCATACAAAACGACTTTGCGCTTCCCCCAATTTCGGAGTTTGAAAAGCTCATCTCACCTAAAACCAAAGGCATTATTATCTGCAACCCCAACAACCCCACCGGATACCTTTACTCCCAACAGGAAATTGAGCAGCTGGCAACCATTGTTAAGAAGCACGACCTCTACCTATTCTCCGATGAGGTGTACCGTGAGTTTTGCTACGACGGGAATACCCATTTTTCGGTGATGAGGCTCACCGGGCTTGATAACAACATTGTCCTAATTGATTCCGTTTCCAAGCGTTACAGCATGTGTGGCGTTCGGATTGGTGCCTTAATTTCACGTAACAAGGAAGTGATTGCAACCGCCATGAAATTTGCACAGGCACGGCTTTCACCGCCATCCTTCGGGCAAATTGCTGCCGAAGCTGCCCTCAACACGCCACCAGAGTATTTTAAGGAGGTATATGACGAGTATATCAACCGTCGTAACTTCATGGTGGATGCCCTTAACAAGATGGAGGGGGTTTACTGCCCCAAACCAAAAGGAGCCTTCTACAGCGTTGTGAAGCTGCCAATTGACGACAGCGATAAGTTTGCCCAGTGGCTCCTCGAAAGTTTTGAGTATAAGAACCAAACCGTCATGGTAGCTCCTGCAACCGGTTTTTACTCCACAAAAGGATTGGGTAAAAACGAGGTGCGTATTGCCTACGTGCTGAACACCGAGGATTTGAGAAATGCCATGGAATGTCTCGAGGTAGCCCTTAAGCAGTATCCCGGTCGTAAGCTTTAGCAGAGCTTGAAATAAGTGCAAAATAAAGGGTGGCCTGCGGAACCACCCTTTTTGTGCTTTATAAACCATGTACTTCAGCTTCACTAGGCGGAATCAAAAAATATTTCTACTTTAGCACAAGGGTTTTAAACTTGGCATTTAAGGTATCCTATCCAAATGCATATCTACGCTACCCTAAGCATTCCGGACTATTTAAACTATCAGAATCAGCAACAACTCGCCATCCTATGAAGTTTTTTCCAACCATATTGCTTATTTTCAACTTTTTGGCGGCAACTTCACAGGACAAAACTACCCTTGAAGCCGGATCGGAGCAGGTGCCGGAGTACCTTCCCGAAATCTTGGGGCGAAACGTTGCTGTGGTGGCCAACCACACCTCGCTGGTGAAAGGAGTGCACCTGGTTGACACCCTGCTGTCATCAGGTGTAAAGGTGAGGCGAATTTTCAGCCCGGAGCACGGTTTCCGTGGTAACTTTGAAGCGGGAATACCTGTTGCAAGCAGTACCGACTACCAAACAGGACTGCCTGTTGTTTCGCTCTATGGTGGTAGCAAGCAGCCCACCAAGGAGCAACTTCGCGATATTGAGGTGGTGCTCTTCGACCTGCAGGATGTTGGCGTGAGGTTCTACACCTACCTATCAACCCTACACTACATGATGGAAGCATGTGCCATCAACAACGTCAGGTTAATAGTGCTTGACCGG
The DNA here is from genome assembly GCA_002316235.1 of Bacteroidales bacterium UBA1064. GTDB lineage: Bacteria > Bacteroidota > Bacteroidia > Bacteroidales > Tenuifilaceae > UBA1064. The sequence goes on along the minus strand of DCDD01000153.1, from coordinate 11,046 downwards.
CCTAATCCCAATGGATTTTATGTTGATGGCCCTGTGCTTGATACCGCCAACCGTTCGTTTGTAGGGCTTCATCCTGTTCCGCTGGTTTATGGAATGACTGTTGGTGAGTTTGCCCTGATGATAAACGGCGAGGGATGGCTTTCCAAGAGTCGTAAATGCAACCTGAGTGTTATCCCCTGCAAAGGATACAGCCACCGAATAACCATGCCCCTTCCGGTAAAACCATCGCCAAATTTACCCAACCACCTGGCGGTGCTGCTATACCCATCGCTAGGTCTTTTTGAAGGAACTGCCGTCAGCGTGGGCAGGGGAACCGATTACCCATTTCAAATGTTTGGATACCCGGCTTTCCCCCTCAGGAACTTCTGGTTTTTACCGGTTGAGAAAAAGGGGGCCAGCACTAATCCACCCTACAAGGGTAAAAAGTGTTACGGCATCGACCTCAGAGACTATCCTGTGGAGTACTTTCTTGGTAAAAAATCAATAAATATCGAGTGGCTCGTTTACGCCTACAATACCTATCCAACCAAGTCGAAGTTTTTTAACAGCTTCTTCAGGCTGCTTGCCGGCACCGACGAGCTGCAAAGGCAAATTGAAGGCGGTATGAGCGCCGACGAAATCCGCAGGTCATGGTCGGACGACCTGGCTAAGTACAGGTTGATCAGAAAAAAATACTTGCTCTACTCCGATTTTGACTAGCTTTTTCAATCAAACTTTTAAAATATGGGAATATAGCATACTGCTTATATAGATATTGCCGAATTTTACTGATAAACTCTGTCCTATTCTGTATCATCCCTCATATCCGTGATACATTAAAAGTTTTTATTCATCAGCGTATTAATCAGAAATCATCATGTACCTTTGAAAGGTAAAACCGAAAGAAATAAGTCAACCTTGATAAAAGCCACTTTTCAAATTATCATGTTGTTTCCCAATGGTTTGTTTCATGGCATAAGCATCAAGCTAAAAAACCAATGAAACACCAATGCAATGCAGCTTGCACAAACGTGCATGAGCAAGCGGCAGTTACCTGCGGATTCGGCGAGGCCAAAATATGGGTGTTCCATCCGCTCGGCCGCTTGGCACAAAGGTATGGGCAAGTATTTGTAATCTTAACCTAAAAATTATGCACTATGAAAAGCAAAAATAGCTACTACGTGGTGTGGGCTGGTTACAACCCGGGCATTTACGGGAGCTGGGAGGAGTGCCAGCAACAAATTAAAGGGTTCCCGAATGCAAAATATAAAGGTTTTCCTACTAAAGCTGGTGCAGAGAAGGCTTTTAGCATAAGCTACGAGAAGTACATGGCAATGAATCCGGCACAGGAGGCCGTATTCCAAATTGATGAAAACGTACCAAGCCCTGTTTACCCTTCGCTGGCGGTTGATGCGGCATGGAATACCGCAACCCTTGAAATGGAGTATAGGGGCGTGGATGCCAAAACCGGAAAGGAAATATTCCATCAGGGACCCTTCCCGGACGGGACAAACAACGTGGGGGAGTTCCTGGCAATTGTCCATGCGCTGGCCCTGTTGAACCAGAAAGGCAGCACCATCCCAATCTACACCGATTCCATGAACGCCATTGCCTGGGTACGGGCTAAGACGGCCAGAACAAAGCTGGAGAAAACTCCCCGTAACCAGATACTATTCGACTTGATACAAAGGGCCGAAAAGTGGCTAAGAACAAACCAGTGGAGCAACCCCCTGCTGAAATGGGAAACCCATGTGTGGGGTGAGATACCTGCCGATTTCGGCAGAAAATAGCACAAATCCTACCCAACTTATTCCATAAAGAAATTTCAACCTGTGCGCACCGAAAACTACATAGCCCGACGATTCTTTAAAGGCACAAACGGCATGAGCCTGTCCAGGCCTTTTATCCGTATAACCATTACCTCTGTTGCCCTTAGCATTGCAGTGATGATAGTAGCAGTAGCCGTAATAACCGGGTTCAAGCAGGAGATAAAGGCCAAAGTAGCCGGATTTGGTAGCCATATCCAGATAACCAACTACGACAGCAACCAGTCGCTTGAGACCCTCCCGTTACCATCGAATCTAAAGTGCGTGGAGGACCTTAAAGCGATTAAGGGGGTTAGGCATATCCAGGTTTTTGGTATTAAGGCCGGTATTATTAAAACACCCTCCGATATGCAGGGAGTGGCGCTTAAAGGAGTTTCCTCCGATTTTGACTGGTCGTTTTTCCGTCAAAATCTGGTGGAGGGCAGCATTATTAGCGTTAGCGACTCCACCCCCACCAACCAAACCCTCATATCCAAAACACTGGCTAACCTATTAAGGCTAAAGGTTGGCGACTCCTACGACGTTTTCTTTGTTCAGGAACCCCCACGCTTCCGACGTTTCGTAGTAGAGGGAATCTACGATACCAAAATGGTGGAGTTCGACAAGCTATTTGTCATCTGCGACATTGGGCATATCCGCCGTCTTAACGGATGGAGCAGCAACCAGGTAAGCGGTTACGAGGTGCTGGTTGACAACATTGAAAAGGTGGATGACATAGCCATCCGGGTTGACGATGCCGTGGGATACGATTTTCTCGACGATGGGTCACGATTAAAGGTACAAAGCCTGACCGAACGCTATTCCAGCATATTTGACTGGCTGGAACTGCAAAACATAAATGCAGCAGTGCTCATCATACTCATGCTTCTGGTTGCCGGCATCAACATGATTTCGGGTCTTCTCATCATCATCCTCGACAAAACGGGAACTATCGGCCTGCTAAAAGCGCTCGGAACAAACAACGAGAGCATTCGCAAAATTTTCCTCCTACAGTCGGCCTACATCATGATTCGCGGTTTGGCTATAGGCACAATTGCCGGAATTGCCATTTGTTTGCTACAAAAGTATTTAGGAATTGTTAAGCTCGACGAGGAGTACTACTTCCTGTCGGTAGTGCCCATCAACATGGTGTGGTGGCACATCGTTTTACTCAATTTGGCTTCGTTTATTGTTGGGCTTGCCATGATGGTTATACCCTCCATGGTGGTTTCGCGTATAAGCCCCGACAAAACGCTTAAGTTCGACTAGCATGTCGTAATCATTACCAAGGTGGCCTAACCCGCATAATCCCCTCTTAACCGAAGATTGGAAAATGTTGTTGGCGGAATAGGCTGGGCGGCCGGCTCTGTCGTTTTTCGGGTAATACTACTGGAATAGCTTACAGAGCATGATGAGAGAAAAATGCCAGCCTAACCAGCGGCCCACCAAACGCTCAGGGTTACGCCCACAGCCAACTGTAAAAATACCCGTAGAGCATGCACCTTTACTAACAGCAAGGAAATACAGCCTTTTTCAGGAGTAGCCATGGAGAAAAGTCTAGGTCAGGGGACTTTGGCGGGTAGAAACATTTACCAATTGACATTTCCCCTAGTTGTTAAAAAACCTTTCGTGCGTAAAAGTTCTCGCACGAGAGGTTTTTTCAATTTTTTAAATCAAGTCAAAAATTTATGGTTAGCTCCATTTTCTAAATTTTCTTACCAATATAAAACATATAGCCGTAGTATGCTTTGTACTTGTAAAATAGCTCAGCTTCGTAACGCTGGGAGGCTATAAACTCCTCTACCATTTTATTGCCGTTATGTTTTTTTAGAAAGGGCTCTAACCTCAAGTTCTGGGAGGCATAGTAATCTGTCCAAATAGTTTCGGGCAAGATATATGTGGCAATAGGAAGATAGCCTGCTTTTTGCATTTGAGCAACCTTATTGGGAATAGTATCAATTTCGGGATAGGCTTTTTGCCAAAAATCCTGAATTTCGGCAGGACGCACCTCGCTAAACCAGGTATTTTCAGTAACAGCAATATATCCTCCCGGTTTCAGAAATTTACGCCATTCGCTAAGTCCACGCTCAAATCCAATGTTATATATTGCGCCTTCCGACCAAATCAAGTCTAACTCTTCTTCTTTAAAAGGAAGATTTTCCATGTTGCCAACAATGCCTTTCACTCTTTTCTGAAGATTTTTGATATGGGCATTTTGGTTGAATTGTTTTATAAAATCGGGCCAAACATCAACACCAATAATCTCGCACGGTGTGTTTTCTCCCAAAACCATAGATTGGCCACCTGTTCCACAACCAATATCGGCAATTTTGGACTTTTCGGTAAGACCGTCAACGAAGCTCAATGCTTTAAGCGTTTCTTCAGGACTTCCTGGACCTTGACGTGCTGTATTTGAGAAAAAATCATAAATAATGTTCAGGTCAAATTCATGAATTGTATGTTTTTCGTTCTTCATTTTGGCTTATTTTGTTGCATACACGAATAGCAACGCATTGCTAATATCATTGTACGCGCGTTAACACTTTAGTTAATTTAATAGAAAACTGCTCCCGAAGAGGATTATCCGAGAACAAACAAGGATACAATCTATACAAAAAGTACAGATCGTTTACAGGACAATATCCGAGTTAACCATAAACATCCAGTTGCTTTAACATAGGCAAAAGTATTAAAATTTAAAAGTTATGAAGCTCCGTTCAAATCATTTTTACTGCAAGAGTTGTCTTAGAAAACGTTTTTCACTTGTAAATAGCTGGCTCCCGCCTGATTGGCTTAGACGAACTATCGGCTAACTGTCGGATCGGTTCATGTCGTGTGGCAACCCAATCCACACCGCTCAACCAGGGCGCTCAACACTCTTCTTACTAAATTTAAAACCCATAGTCCTTCCGGATTTGCTTTTTAATAGCTGCTACAGCGTTCTTTCATTCTCTCCACTAAAACTTACGCACTACTCAACACCATAGGGGATGACAAATTTCGTTGGGCTCTCCGCCGGCTGGCGAACTGGTTCGTGTGGTAGCATGGGGTGTGGTAGCCTATTGTTTTGCTCAACGTGGCTTCCTTCATTGTTGGGCCAGCCATGAAGGCCGTCCCCTCCATGGTGGTCTCAAGAGTAAACACTAAAATGCGCCACGCTCGTATAAAAAAATCATCGCCACTACGAGGCGTTTTAAAAAATCCTTACGAGTATTGCCAACCCGGTCAATCTCCGCCATACAGATAAAAACTAGCATCAGCTCAAAATGTCGTATGCACTGTTACCATCACCGTGTAGTTACAATTTTTAATTCATATTGAATATTTTATTAAACTTTTAAATCATTTAGCTGTCATAATAGCACTAAATGTTAGGAGAAATAATATAATTCTACTAATTTTGTGAGGCAACATTGTTAATAACAATTCTAAAAATCTGCAGTCATGCAAAATCTTGATTGGAAAAACCTTCCGTTTGGTTATTTGAAAACCGATTACAACGTAAGGTGTCGTTATAGCGACGGTAAATGGGGTAATCTGGAGGTTTCGGATTCGGAGTATATCAACATTCACATGTCGGCTACCGCCCTGCACTACGGGCAGGAAGGCTTTGAGGGCATGAAGGCCTATCGTGGTAAAGACGGTCGGATTCGCATTTTCCGTTGGGAGGAAAACGCCAAGCGGCTTCAGCTAACAGCTGATGGCATACTGATGGCACCCGTGCCGATGGAGCTTTTTCACGAGGCGGTAGTAAAAGCCGTTAAGCTAAACGAGAAGTATGTTCCACCCTACGGAACAGGAGCATCGCTATACATCAGGCCGCTGCTGTTCGGGTCGGGTGCCGAAATTGGCGTTAAACCGGCAAAGGAGTACGTTTTTATTGTATTCGTTACGCCCGTAGGCCCCTACTTCAAGGAGGGCTTTAACCCAACAAAAATAGCCATTATACGTGATAGCGATAGAGCCGCTCCGCTGGGAACCGGCACATTTAAAATTGGTGGTAACTATGCAGCCAGCCTTCGTGGCACCATAAAAGCGCACAATGCAGGCTACAGCTCCCCAATGTACCTTGATGCCTGCGGAAAGAGGTATATAGATGAAATTGGTGCTGCAAACTTCTTCGCCATCAAGAACAACACTTACATTACTCCAAAATCAACCTCTATACTCAACTCCATTACCAACATGAGCGTAATGCAGCTGGCACAGGATTTAGGCCTGAAGGTTGAGCGCCGTCCGGTTGCCGTTGAGGAACTTGAGACTTTTGAGGAGGTCGGAGCATGCGGCACTGCTGCAGTTATTTCGCCAATTGGCGAAATAAACGATATTGACGGCGGAAAGGTTTATAAATTCTGTAAAGATGGAAAGGCAGGGCCAATATCAACCAAGCTATACCAGACCCTTACAGGAATTCAGTACGGTGATATTGAAGATAAGCATGGATGGGTTAGCTTTGTTGAATAAGTAGTATTAAAGTAACGCACAAAAACCCTTGGGGATCTTCTCCCGAGGGTTTTTTATCGGGTTATACCTTTATAGGGTTAAAATACCATGCAGGTAATTGCAAACCGAAGAGGCTAGCTACTCCCCTACGACACTCTCAATTTTAGGGTTGATTCGGGCAATTGCCCGGGCCACATCCTCCTCGGGCTCAATGAAGTTCATATCTCCCCAAAAACTCGCATCGTAGGCAAAATCCCCATCGGAGAAAACGGTGTAGGGTTTTACAACATCTCGTCTTGAAAAGCGCTGAACGTTAAGGGTGTCAATCTGCATGTTCACGAATTCGAAAAACAGGTTGTAGCTGTCGGTAAATAGCCTGTAGCGTGAGCTAATGCGTACGGAAATATCACCCCGGATATGCTGCACGTAGTAAACTCCGTTAAGCTCCCTGTAGGACACAGAGTAGCTAACCTGCTGGGGTTTTACCTTTACGGAGCGATTTTTCCTAACAATAAGGCTGCTGGCTGCCTTTTCAATATACTTCGGGTTTAGCTCGAAGTCGGCAGCCAGGAGCGCAAGGTTTTCCACATCAACGTAAAGGGTTCCCATGTAAAGAGGGAGTTCAACACCTTTCTTTTGCTCAAATGATATGGCATAGGCCGTTCTGCTATCGTGTGCTACAATGTCCGACTTGGAGTAGGTGTAGCTATCCATGTACTCCGGGTCAATAAAATCGGGTAGGCTTTTAGCAATGTCCATTTCGAGAGTTCCCTTAATGCCAGCCATCAACTTAACGGTCAGGGTATCGCTTCTATCTTGCTTTTCGAGTTTACGCGCCTTTAGCAGCTTGACCTGATCGCTGGATGTGCTTTCGGTAATGGCCGATTTGTAAATCCTAAATATTGCCTCGGAATAGCCGAGGTACTGGTTATTGCGGCTAACCCCTTCCCTGTAAAATCCGGTAAGGTAAACATCGTTTGAGGCATAGTTCTTGTACCGGTTTTCAACCATGGCCGTCACAATTCCACGAGCATCAATATTCCTGATAATTACCTCCTGAATGGGGATGTATCGGGGTTGAAGGTAAATGGTATATTTCTTCCCAAGCAGCAGCTCAATAGGAATGGTCTGGCTCTGGTAGCCTAAATGTGATATAACCACGCTGGCATGAATAAACGAGGAGGGAATTCTCATGGTGAAAGCCCCATCGTTGTTGGTTATGGTTCCAAGTCCAATTTCGTTTAGCGTAACAGTTGCAAACGTAATTACCTGGCGGGTTTCCCCGTCGTACAGCCTTCCACCCACCTGCAGGTAGCTTTCGCGCCGGGTTGAATCGCCGGAATGAGCGTCTTTTGATTTCCTGTAAATCAGAATATGCCTGTCAATTACCCTGTAGCTTACCAGCGAATCGGCAACCAGGAGGTTCAGCAGCTCATACATAGGTTTGTTTACCCAGGTTACCGGCTTGATACGCTTACTTCCCCGCACATCGCGGCTGTCGTAAATGAAAAAACAACCTGCCCTTTCGCCAATGTGGTTCAGGGCATTGTAAAGATTTTCGGCCGGAAGCGATATGGTTATTGGCTTGGTCAGCAGCGTATCGGCTTCATCAGCATGGCCGTTGATCCCGATACCTGCAAAAAGGATTAGAAGCGCAACTCGATATGCGATTGCCCTGAACAGCCTGTTTGCCTTACGGGCTAACTGATTTTTCGCTGAGAACAATAGTGCCATCGGGTTCTGTTTCTATTTGCAGGTTAAAGGAGGCCGAAAGAATGGAGACAATGCTGCTAAGCTCATTTTCAAATGTAACAGAAATTCTCCTATTTCTCAGATTGTCGCCCATTAACTCAATGTTTGACCCGTATGTTCTATTGATTATTCCTACAATATCCTCCATCCTTTCATCCTGAAACTGAAGTCGTGTCATTCTATGCTTTACGGTTGGCTGTCCTGCAGAGATGGATTTTTGAAGTAAGCTATTCCTCACATAAACCCGTTCACCGGCTGTAGCCAGCACGTCACCGCCCAAGCTGCTCACTTTTACCTTTCCCTCCACCACACAAAGTTCAAAATTATTGCTATCAGTTGATTTGATGTTGAAGGTGGTTCCCAAAACCCTGACAGTGGCAGCCTTCGTGTTCACAATAAAGGGTTTATGGGGGTTTGGAGCAACCTCAAAAAATGCCTCACCATTAAGGGTAACGCTTCGTAATTTGCCTTTAAAGTGCTTGGGGTAGCTCAGGGTGGAGTTTTCGGCCAGGTAAACGCTAGTTCCATCGGGAAGACTGGTAATCATTGTGCTTCCATCTCTCCCATTTTCAACCACAATTCTTGAGGGCGAAAAAAGAAAGTAGCCGGGTATTCCAATGAGTAATATGGCCAAAGCAGCAATGGCTGCATATTTCAAGTATGCTCCCTTGTAGAAAGTCACTGTATTCCTTATTTCATCAGGGATAAGGCTTTCGTTTTCCAACCTATCGTGCAATTTTTCCCACGCCACGTTGGGGTTATATGATCCTGCACTAATAAGCTTATCCGCCATCGCCATGTCCATCCTTGCAGCCTTAAAATTCTTCCTTAACCGAGGCTTGCAGGCTACCAGAGCAAGGAAAATCAACCTCTCGGGAAAAAGCATGTCGTCGCATAGGTAGCGGGATATTTTTTTGTAATCCTGGGTATTTGGTGTGCTATTGATCATCGTTATCTATAAAAATAAAAATAGTTGTTTTGAAAACCTTTGCCTCCTTTAATGGGTATTAAAACCCAATCTTGACAGGTTCTGCCTGAGAGCCATCAGCGCTTTTGTCATATCAGCCTCAACCGTTTTTTCCGAAACCGAAAGTTTTGCTGCAATTTCCTTGTATTTAAGCCCATCCCTACGGCTAAGTATAAATGCCTGACGGCATCTTTCGGGCAGCTGTTGAAGTATGGCCTCAACAATTTTTAACAGCTCGTCGGAGCTCTCATCAAGATTATCAAAACCTCCAGATGTACTACCTAAGGTAACACCATAGCTGCTCTCCACCTTTCTATGTGCTTGGTATCGCAATGCGTTATTCTTAACAGCTTTGTACATATATGCCCTGATTGAAAACTTGATGCCGATATTTTTACGGTTTTTCCAGTAGTTGTAAAAAAATTCCTGAACAATTTCTTCGGCTTGATCGGAATCTCTGACGATTGAAAAGGCAAACCGGCAAAGCGGGACATAGTAGGTTTTGAAGAGAACCTCAAAATCACCAATGCTATCATCCTTAATCCTGCTTTGCCGGTTCAACCCGTTCAGGCTCATCTATAATCAGGCTACGGTATTAGTCCAAAGGTATAAAATAATTGGCTACGGGCAGAAACAATAGGTAGGCTAAGATGCCCATAGGGTTACCTTTTAAACCTACGGTTGTACTTGGCAATAGCCGATTGAATGGATTCATCAGGCTCAATGGTGTTATATGAGCCCCAGTAGTCCTCGTCAAAGTACTCGTTTACCTTGTCGGTTAAAATGGCATAAGGTTTAAACGATTCCTTTGCAGCAATCTTGGCAGCATTAACGGTGTCACGTTCGGTAATGGCCATTTCGGACATGAGGGTGTAGCTGGTTTTAAAAATCTTCTTTTTCCAGTCGGCTTGAAATTTAATTTCGCTGCGCATGTAGTTTAAGTAGTACCTGTCGCCCAACTTTTTGTAGGTAACCAGGTAGCTGGTGCTGACGGGTTCGAAGATCAGCCCGGCAGGTTTTTTCCTGACAAATGCCTGGGTAGCCTTTTCAACATCCGAAATATCCATGCTAAACTCGGCCATGGTGATGGCCAGCGACTCCACGTCAACGTATATCTTACCGTAGTAAAGCGGGTATTCGAGCTTAGCAAGTGGCTTAAATGAAATAACATAGTTGGAACGGTTGTCGATGCTGACCATATCGGTAAGCTCGTATTGGTAGTGCTTCATTTCCTCCAACCCCAGTATAAGCTCGGGGTACCTGACTATATCCAGATAAAGGGAAACATTGGGGCCACCCTGCATTTTCACGATAAGGGTATCGGCCTTTTTCACGTTATCGCCTTTACGCCCCTTGATAACCTTAATCCTATCCGATTCCAGGGTAAACTTATAGGGTGATTTGTAGATTTCGGTAACAGCTTCGGCAATGGACACATAGTCGCGACGCTGCTTAATGGTTTCGCGATAGAAACCGGTCAGGGTATTGGGAACCCTGCTGTAGTTGTCCTCTATCCGGTTGAGGGCCTGCAAGATTAAAGTCCGTGGGTCTTTGGGCCGAACAACTACACCCTTAATCTCAACCGAGGCGGGATCAAGGTAGTACACATTTTCACGTCGCCCGTTCCCATCGGAAACCGGGAAAATACCATTATGGTAGCCCAGGTGGGAAATTCCAAATTCCTGGACATTCAACGTTTTAGGAATTTTCAGGGTAAACTGCCCTTCGGAGTTGGCCACTGTTCCGATGCTGGTTCCGGGAACATATATTCCGGAAAACACCAATCGCTCCTTCGTTTTTGAATCCTTTACCACACCGTTAACGGTGATGTAGTCTTTTTCCTGTGCCCAAGCGCTTGCTGAAATAAGAAGTGCAATAACCATTGCGCTGTATTTCAGACTTTTTCTGAAGAATCCTGCTAGCACTTTCATCATTCTTGCTGGTTTATAGGGTTTTAACTTCAATGATTTTTTGTTCGATCAGCTTACATTAATCAAGTAAAATTAATCCTTTGCATATATGATACCCGGAAAGGCATTTACCCTATAAAAAATGGATTATTATATAAATTTTAATTCAATGTCGTTTAGTTAAGGTCAA
>DCDD01000225.1 GCA_002316235.1 Bacteroidales bacterium UBA1064 | reverse complement strand
CTTCATTGTACTATTTAGCTATTTTTATGCGGATTAATTTACGAAAAAAACAGCAGTAATTCAATCAGTATTAAAAATCACACCTATGAAGGTAGCAGTAGTGGGCGCAACCGGACTGGTTGGTCAGGTTATGCTTAGAGTTTTGGAACAAAGAAATTTTCCTGTAACAGAGTTAATTCCCGTAGCATCCGAAAAATCTGTAGGTAAAACTTTAAAGTTTAAAAATGAAGCCTTAAAGGTAAGTTCATTGGAAGATGCTGTAAGGCAAAAGCCCTCCTTGGCGCTCTTTTCTGCCGGCTCAGCGGTTTCGGGTGAATGGGCGCCAAGGTTTGCCGAGGAAGGAACAACAGTAATTGACAACTCCTCATGCTGGCGTATGCACAATGAAATTCCACTTGTTGTTCCCGAGGTTAACGCTTCAGTGCTGAGCTCTTCATCTAAAATTATTGCCAACCCAAACTGTTCCACCATTCAGCTGGTAGTGGCGGTGAACCCGCTTCATCAACATTTTAGAGTAAAACGAATAGTTGTGTCAACCTACCAATCTGTTACTGGAACTGGTGTTAAAGCTGTTAACCAGCTCTTTGCTGAGCGACAGGGCATTGCTACAGACATGGCCTACCCGCATCCCATCGACCTGAACTGCATTCCACACGGAGGATCTTTTCTTGATGGAGGCTACACCACTGAGGAGCAGAAGTTGATAGATGAAACACGAAAAATTATTGGAGATCCTCATATAATGGTTTCTCCTACAGTTGTTCGCGTTCCTGTAGTAGGAGGACATTCCGAATCGGTTAATATTGAGTTTGAAAAAGATTTTTTGCTTGAACAGGTGTATGACATTCTTAAAAATTCACCGGGGGTAACCGTTCAGGATGTCCCATCGGAGAATACCTATCCTATGCCTCGAATGGCCCAGGGCAGGGATGATGTTTTTGTTGGCAGAATTCGCAGGGATGTATCAAAACCCCATTGTTTGAACCTATGGGTGGTTTCAGATAACCTACGTAAGGGGGCAGCAACAAATGCTGTTCAAATTGCGGAATACCTATTGCTACAAAACTGGTTAAAATAGTTCTCAAAATAGGTACTCCGCAAACCGTATCAATATTTGTTCTGTACCAATAGGTTAATACAAAAAATTAGGTTGGTTGCCTTTTTTTTCCGAATGCCTTGTACCCTAAGCGCAACACAAATGCAGCCCCCAGTATTATCATGGCCCAGCTAAGCTCCTTATAGTACCTGTCAACCAAATCGGCGGGGATATAGTAACCAAGAAGGGCAAGTACAATGTTCCAGAGTCCGGCACCCAGAGTTGTGTAAAGGATGAACTTTCCAAAATGCATTCTGGCAAGCCCTGCAGGAATGGAGATAAGCTGTCGAATCCCGGGAACTAACCGTCCAATAAACGTAGAGCTGTTGCCATGCTTAACAAAATATGATTCAGCCTTTTGAATAGATTTAGGTTCAATCATCAACAAGTGGGCAAACTTGGTTTCAGCGAACGCATAGATAAGCTTACGTCCTATCCAGATAGATATAAAATAGTTAAAAATAGCGCCAATAATTGCCCCAAATGTTGAGGATAAAATAACCAGGTATATATTAAGCTCTCCCTGGGCCGCCTTGAAGGCCGCAGGAGGTACAACTATCTCGGAAGGAAAGGGAATAAAAGAACTTTCAATAGCCATAAGTATGGTAATTGTGGTATAGTTTATATTCCCCATATACCAAGCTGTAATTCTAGCAACAAGTTCTGCCATAGTTTTTTTTGTGAATTAGCTTACATTTCTAGTGCAATGTTCAACTTTTCGGCCCGTCAAAGGTAATATCCCCAGGATATAAAAAGTTATCGAAGGGGTATCGTCCAACATGAATGTTCCTTACCGAACTGTATAGAAGCTTTTTAAATTGATCGAGGTTGGTTTTCAACCTTGCTGATATGAAAATTGTCTGAACATTGGCTTTGGCCATCCAGCTGTTCTGAAGGCTGGAAAGACTAGTATTAAATTTATCAGGAGGTAGTAAATCGTCTTCACCCTTCTCGTTCCAGCTATACGCATCAATTTTGTTAAATACCAGAATGGTTGGTTTGTCGCTTGCCCCAATTTCTACCAATGTTTGGTTAACCACATTAATTTGTTCCTCAAAGCCCGGATGGGAGATGTCTATAACGTGTAGCAGCAAATCGGCCTCCCTCACCTCATCGAGAGTTGACTTAAACGCCTCAACCAGCTGATGGGGTAGTTTCCGTATAAAACCTACCGTATCGGACAACAAGAATGGGAGATTTCCGATAACAACCTTACGAACAGTAGTATCAAGCGTGGCGAAGAGCTTATTTTCAGCAAAAACATCGGATTTGCTGATAAGGTTCATGATTGTTGATTTGCCCACGTTGGTATATCCAACAAGCGCAACACGCACCAACTCTCCCCTGTTGCTCCGTTGAATGGCCATCTGTTTATCAATCCGGCCCAGCTCTTCCTTAAGACGAGCAATACGATTGCGAATAACACGCCTATCGGTTTCAATTTCAGTTTCCCCCGGACCCCTTAGCCCAATACCGCCACGCTGCCGCTCGAGGTGGGTCCAACGCCCTGCCAATCTAGGTAATAGGTATTGATACTGTGCAAGTTCAACCTGGGTTTTCGCATAGGCTGTTTTAGCCCGTCGTGCAAAAACATCAAGTATAAGATTCGTTCTATCAAGAACCTTAATACCAAGTTCTGCCTCCAGGTTCCTGAGCTGTGTTGGGGATAACTCGTCATCAAAAATCACCATATCCACTTCGTTATCCGAAATGAATGCGAGCACTTCAATAACTTTTCCCTTACCAATGTACGTGCTGGGATTTGGTGATTCGATGCGTTGAATAAACTGTTTTATGGACAACGCACCAGCTGTTTCAGCTAAAAAATCCAACTCAACCAAGTTTTCCTTTATCTCTGTCTCCTCCTGCCCCTGCTTAATTACACCTACAAGAATGGCCTTCTCCCTTTTTTTCTCAGTTGAAAAAATTTTCCCCATATTTAAAGTTAGCCTTGTTAACGGCTGGCTTTAGTTTTTTTTTACCCGGATTCTACTATATAGTCGCACAAAAATAATATGAAATATCTAACCGAGGGAGTTATTGCAAAAAACCGTTGTGTTTTAGAACCAAACATTAAGCTAAATTTTCAGAAAATCGGAAGTATCGGAGTGCATCTTTAATGTTTGAATATCGGCAAAAAGACTAATTAATGTTAAAGGTAACTCTAAAATAGTGGATTTCATCAAACATTTAGCAAGTTGGAAATTTTATAAGGTGATAGTATTTTAAAAAAAAACTATATTTGCGCAAGAAATGGGGGTATAGCTCAGTTGGCTAGAGCGCTTGCATGGCATGCAAGAGGTCAGGGGTTCGACTCCCCTTACCTCCACCTCATTAAGAAAAGCCCGTACATCCAAGAAGTACGGGTTTTTTTATTGATGCCCTTTACAGCAAAAAAACTACGGGTGGAATACCCTGTGGCCTGAACTCCTGAGC
>DCDD01000142.1 GCA_002316235.1 Bacteroidales bacterium UBA1064 | reverse complement strand
TTTGAAATGGGCATAACATTTGTGCTTTGGTTAAAAGCGCTAAACCTTGCTACCAGCACGGCAAAGTTGGGAAACTTTTCATATCTTGTGCCTTTTGTTGCTCTGATTTTTATAAGCTTAATACTAAACGAGAAGATAATTTGGACCACTGTTGCGGGATTAATTTGTATTATTGGAGCAATTCTCTTCCAGCAGTATTTAGGCAGAAAACTCGATAATGAAGGGCAAAAACCTTAAGTAATATTAGCATGAGGTTAATCATAATTAATTCAGAAACGTTTTATGTGCTGTATGATAATGATGTGCAATCCCTAATAAATAGAATAACCCATGAATTGGCATAAAATTTTATCGCTGGCAGTTATAGCAGCCATGGTTTTATCATCGTGTGATAACGAAGATGAGCAGAAGGTGAACGTCAACCAGGAGGTTTATAATCTGATGGACGACATGTACTATTGGTACGACCAGATGCCAGAGGTTGATCCAAATGCCTACAAAGACCCTGTGGAGCTAGTGAATGCCTTACGAGTATATCCGCCCGATCGCTGGAGCTATGTTACAACTAAAGCCGAGTTTGATGCATACTACAACCAGGGTGCGTACGTGGGGTTTGGTTTTGGCTCGGGGTTTAGTGCGAATAACGAACTTTACATCACCTTTGTTTTTAAAAACTCCCCGCTTGCCGCTATGGGAATTGACAGGGGTTGGCAGATTATTTCTATTGATGGACAAACCCCAACTTCCGAAAACTTTTCTAGCCTGATAGGCCCATCCGAGGTAGGTGTATCGAAGAAATTCTTATTTAAATCTCCTGAAGGTAGCACCATGGAGCAGATTTTTACCAAGAGCCAGATTGAAATGAACTCCGTTTTGATGGATTCGGTTTATACCACCGGCACCTTCAGGGTAGGCTATTTTGTTTTAGAAAGCTTTATTGGCCCAACCGAAGCGGAGCTAACCGGTCTTTTCTCAAAATTCAAGGAGGAGGGCATTAACGAGCTGGTAGTTGACTTGAGGTACAACGGCGGTGGAGAGGTAGGTGTTGCCAAATACCTGGCAAGTCTTATTGCCGGCAGCAGCGCCTTTGGAAAAGTTTTCGGAACCTACTACCATAACGACAAGCACCAAGGCGATAACTCCTCCATAACTTTCACCTACGAGGACAATTCGATTCCCCTTAACCGGGTTGTTTTCATCACTACAAGCGGAACGGCTTCGGCCAGCGAGCTCGTGATTAACGGGCTTAAGCCTCATATTGAAGTATCGCTGGTTGGTTCAAAAACGCATGGCAAACCTGTTGGGATGTACTCGTTTGAGTTTAGAGACCCCAGCATTGACTGGGTTATTGTGCCTATATGCTTTTCTATCCGGAACTCAAATAACGAGGGCGATTATTTTGATGGGATTCCTGTAGATGTTTCCGCTGCCGATGATATTACCCATCCGTTTGGTAGTATGGACGAAGAAAGCCTGAATGCCGCTTTTACCCACCTTGGAGTAACTGCAAAAGGTTATACACGTAAAGCCGCTGTTGGCGTTCAACCATTTGTAGGCAAAGGACTACAAGGGGAAATTGGCGCATGGTAGGGTGTGCTAAACAAAACTACAGGCTATAAGCCAGGCTTTCGAACCAGTTTAACAGGTTTACGAGGTCTCCATTTTGGTATAAATGTTTGTTATGAGTAAAGTAAATTCATGACCAACTCCACACCAGCAGAGAAGATAATTCTTGGAATCGATCCGGGCACAAATATTCTTGGGTACGGAATTGTGAGGTGTAGCGGGAAAAACGACCTAAAGCTGGTTGTTCTTGGAGTTATTGAGCTTAAGAAGTACGAGGATCACTACCTGAAGTTGAAAGCCATTTACGACCGGGTACAGCAGCTGGCCGACCAGTACCTGCCCGACGAGGTGGCCATTGAAGCCCCTTTTTACGGTAAGAATGTTCAGAGTATGCTAAAGCTTGGCCGGGCTCAGGGGGTTGCCATGGCAGCTGTTCTTTCTCGCTCAATTCCAATTTTTGAGTACGCACCGCGAAAAATAAAGCAGGCTATAACCGGCTCGGGAAGCGCTTCGAAGGAGCAGGTGGCGGCCATGCTGAAATCCATTCTTGGGGAAAAGGATTTCTCGCAGGAGTACCTCGATGCTACCGATGGTTTGGCCGCTGCCATATGCCACTTCTTTCAGGGTGCGACAGTCGGTGCTAGTCGAAAAGCATCAAGCTGGAGCGATTTTGTGCGCCAAAACCCGGGTAGGGTAAAATAAATGGAAGTTATGTCTGGCTATCAGGTTGAATGAAAATTCATGTAGAAAACACGGAGTATTTCTACAATCGAGCCCTCTAATTACTCGGCAAATTTGTCTTCACACAATGTTACTGGCTTTTTTTGATAACGACAACAAGTTTTGCTTCACCATATATGAGAAATGACAAAATCAACAAGAACAAAATTGTAAACGACCCGGTTCATGGTTTTATCAGCATTAACTACCCGCTGATATTTGATATCATTGAGCACCCTTACTTTCAAAGGCTTAGAGGAATAAAGCAGCTTGGCCTAACCTACCTGGTTTATCCCGGGGCAAATCATAGCCGTTTACAGCATGCCCTTGGTGCGATGCACCTCCTCGATACGGCTATAGATACTCTTCGCAGCAAGGGGTTTGTGATTTCTGAGGAAGAGGCCGAGGCTGCATGTGCTGCCATTTTGCTTCACGATATTGGACATGGCCCATTTTCACACACCCTGGAAAACACAATTGTGCCCGGTGTCAGCCATGAATCTATAAGTCTAGCTTTTATCCGTAGCCTTAATGAGGAGTTTAACGGACGCCTTTCTCTAGCCCTGGAAATTTTTGAGGATCGGTATCACCGGAAATTCCTTCACCAGCTTATTTCGGGACAGCTCGACATGGACAGGATGGACTACCTGAAACGCGACAGCTTTTTTTCCGGGGTTGTTGAGGGTTCCATAAGCACGGAGCGAATTATAAAAATGCTCAACGTGGTGGACGACAACCTGGTAGTTGAAGCAAAAGGCATTTACTCCATCGAAAATTTTCTAATTGCCCGTAGGCTGATGTACTGGCAGGTTTACCTGCATAAAACGGTTGTTGCTGCCGAACAAACACTGGTTAAACTCCTACAAAGAGCTAAACAGCTGGTTAGAAGCGGGTTCCCGATGAACATATCAGCCCCTCTGCTGTACTTCTTTGCTCACGATGTTACCGGCGATGATTTTTTTACGCCCCAATCAAAGGCGCTTTCCTACTTTGCTCTGCTGGATGATTCAGATATAATGGTTGCAGCAAAAGACTGGATGAACTGCTCCGACCCGGTGCTGGCCAAACTTTCCTCAATGATTATCAACCGAAGGTTACTCAGCATTGAGCTGGCAACTATTCCTTCAAGTAGCAGCCGTTTGGCTGAATTAAAGGGTTTGTTCTCCTCCGCTTTCCCCAACTTTACTGAATATACCGATTATTTTGTTTTTTCCGACTCTGTCGGTATTAGTGCCTATCAGCCAGGTGAGGAATCCATTCAAATACTACATAGCAATGGGCAGCTGGTTGACATCGCTGAGGCTTCTGACATCCTGAAATCCAACGCTTTATCAAACGAAACCAAAAAATATTTCACCTGTTTCCCTAAAGAACTCAGGGAAATTTTAAGATAAATAGCTAGCTTTGCGTTCAATTAATACATTCTTAACATGGAATTTACAGCGCAAGTCATAGCCAACTTTCTCGGAGGGGTAGTGGAAGGGAACCCCGAGGTAAAGGTTAGCACGGTTTCAAAAATTGAGGAGGGATCTCCTGGTTCACTAGCTTTTTTGGCTAATCCAAAATATGCTCCATATATTTACACTACCAATGCTTCCATTGTTCTGGTTAATGCTGACTTTGTAGCCGAGCAACCAATTAAAGCCACCCTGGTGAGGGTTAAGAATGCCTATGAGGCATTTGCCTCCTTGCTTCAACTCTATGCTCAGCAAACAGAACCACAGCTTAGCGGTGTTGAAACACCTTCATTCATTCACCCTTCTGCAGCCTATGGGGATGATTTTTACCTGGGTGCGTTTGCCTACATTTCTGGCGATGTCAGAATCGGGAGCAGGGTTAAAATTTACCCTCAGGTATTTGTTGGTAAGGGGGTTATAATTGGTGATAATACAACCATTTACCCTGGTGCGGTGATTTACCATGAATGCACAATTGGGAGCAATTGTATTATCCATGCAGGAGCGGTAATTGGTGCCGACGGTTTTGGATTTGCCTCCCAGGAGGATGCTAACTACAAAAAAATACCGCAAATTGGCAACGTAGTCCTTGAGGATTATGTAGAAATTGGTGCAAATGCTACTGTTGACCGGGCAACAATGGGTTCTACCATTCTCCATAGGGGCGTTAAAATTGACGACCATGTTCATATTGCCCACAACGTGGAGGTTGGTGAAAATACTGTTATGGCAGCCCAATGCGGAGTGGCCGGATCGACTAAAATTGGGAAAAACTGCATGTTTGGTGGCCAGGTAGGAGCCAGCCCCCACATCAAAATAGCCGATGGTGTGATGGCCGGCGCACAGTCCGGTATTGCCGGCGACATTCGGAAACCCGGTACAATTATTTTGGGAAGCCCGGCATTTGATGTCTCCAAACAACGCCGGTCTATGGCTGTTTATAAGAATTTGCCTGACATGGCCAATAAGCTAAACGAAATGCAGCGCACCATTGAGGAGTTGAAGAAAAAATTATTATAATTATTGCTATAGCCGGTTTCTCTTTATATTTTTTGACTTATTAAAAAGAAACCTTGAATATGTAGAACCCCTGGAACCAGGGAATATGTTTAATTTGAAAACCTTTTTATGGCAGATAAACAACGCACAATAAGCCAGCCAGTTACCCTTACCGGAAAGGGGTTGCATACCGGTGTTGATGTTGAGGTTACTATTTGTCCGGCAGAGGTGAACACCGGTGTTAACTTTCAACGAACCGATTTGGAAGGACAACCCAAGATTGAAGCGGTTGCCGATAACGTTATTGACACCTCCAGGGGAACATCCATAGGCACCAAAAATGTAAAAGTCAACACCATAGAGCACATGGTTGCCGCTCTTTACGGCATGGGAATAGATAATGCCCTGGTAAAAGTGAATGGCCCCGAAATGCCAATTATGGATGGTAGCTCCAGGTTCTTTGTTGAGGCTATTGCTAGTGTTGGAACAGTTGAACAGGGTGCCATTCGTAACTACTTTACCATAAAGGAGAAAATGGTTTTCTCCGATGAAAAAAATGGTATCGAAATAGTTGCCTATCCCGACGACGGATTCAGCATCGACCTGATGGTTGACTACAACTCAAGGGTGCTGGGTCATCAGTACGCCAAAATGGGGAATATTGACGAGTTTGCCAGCCAAATAGCACCTTGCAGAACCTTCGTATTCTTTCACGAGCTCGAGGTGTTGCTAAAGCATAACCTTATTAAGGGTGGTGACCTGGAAAATGCCATTGTCATTATAGAGCATGAGGTTCCGCAGCCCGAGCTCGACAGAATTGCCGACCTCTTCAACAAACCACACGTAAAGGTTAAACCCGAGGGAATACTCAACAACCTTGACCTACATTTCGACAACGAACCTGCCCGCCACAAGCTTCTCGACATGGTGGGCGACTTGTCGCTGGTGGGTGTTCGCATCAAGGGAAAAATAATTGCCATTCGCACCGGACACTGGGCCAATACCGAATTTGCCAAAATACTGAGAAAGCAGTACAAAAAGGAGCTGCTTAAGCCCTCTGCACCCGAGTACAACCCCAATGTTCCTCCCCTAATGGATATTAATCAAATTAAAAAAACACTGCCACATCGTCCGCCATTCCTGCTGGTTGATAAAATAATTTCGATGAATGGAACCTCCGTTGTGGGTTTGAAGAATGTTACCATGAACGAGGCTTTTTTCACCGGACACTTTCCCCACGAACCCGTTATGCCCGGAGTTCTTCAGATTGAAGCAATGGCTCAGGTGGGTGGCATTCTGGTTCTTAACACTGTTCCCGACCCTGAAAACTACACCACCTACTTCTTAAAAATTGACCAGGTTCGTTTTAAACACAAGGTTGTTCCTGGTGATACTATAATTTTTCGCTTAACCTTGAATGAACCCATCCGTAGAGGGATTGCCAACATGACCGGTCAGGCATTCGTCGGTAACCAGCTGGTTATGGAGGGTGTGCTAATGGCTCAAATTATTAAAAATCCAAATTAATGGCACAACTTAATGCATACATTCATCCCGACGCTAAAATTGGTAAGGATGTTACCATTAGCCCGTTTAGCTACATAGCGGGAGATGTTATTATAGGTGAGGGAACCTGGATTGGTCCAAATGTTACCATAATGGATGGCGCCCGAATAGGCAAAAACTGCCGAATTTTTCCTGGAGCGGTAATTTCAGCCATCCCTCAGGATTTAAAGTTTAAAGGCGAGGTAACAACTGCCGAGATTGGCGATAACACCACCATGCGCGAATGCGTTACCATTAACAGGGGAACTGCTTCAAAGGGAAAAACCATTGTTGGGAGCAGCTGCCTGCTTATGGCATATTCACATGTAGCGCATGACTGCATACTGAAAAACAACATAATCCTCGGGAATGGAACACAGCTGGGCGGAGAGGTTGAGATTGACGATTTTGCCATAGTGAGCGCCCATTCATTGGTTCATCAGTTCGAAAAAATTGGTGCCCATGTTATCATCCAGGGCGGTTCGAAGGTTAACAAGGATATCCCCCCATACATAATTGCTGCACGGGAGCCTATAACCTTTGCCGGTATCAACCTGGTTGGGTTGCGTCGCAGAAGTTTTACCCATCAGCAAATCGCCGATATTCAGGAGATTTACCGTATAATCTACAATAAAGGGTTAAATGTTTCGCAGGCACTTGCCTTCATTATTGACAATATCCCGCAAACGGCCGAAAGAGATCTAATAGTTAACTTCATAAAGAATTCTAAACGAGGCGTTCTTAGGGAGTACACCGGTCCGGACCCTAACGAAGGAATTGACTAAATGATTTTTCCTCTACTACCGGGGTTTTTATACTGTTAGATTGAGGATAGGCTATATTTCGAAGCGTTTTATCTTTACTTACCCTTTTTGCCCCTCTTTAATTGTTTGCTGTTCTATGGTGCTTATTTATAACTTGGGAATCCGTATCTACCTGCTACTTATATGGTTGGTTTCACCAGTAAACCCAAAGGCAAAAAGTTGGCTGGCCGGACGAAGGGGGCTTCTCGATGAAGTTGAATTGCTGGCCCAAAATAATGACCCAAAAATTTGGGTTCACTGCTCATCGTTGGGTGAGTTTGAGCAAGGACGCCCATTAATAGAACGCATAAGGGAGAGTTATCCTACGCTAAAAGTTGTGCTTACCTTTTTTTCTCCATCGGGCTATAAAGTGAGGAAAAATTATAGCGGAGCCGACTACATTTTTTACCTTCCTCTCGATACAAAAAGGAACGCCAAAAGATTTGTCGAGGCTGTAAAACCAAAAATGGCCATTTTTGTTAAGTATGAGTTTTGGTACCACTTTCTCTCCGAGCTTCATGCCAGGGAAATTCCAACATACCTTATTTCGGCCAACTTTAGGGAAACCCAAATTTTTTTCAAGCCTTACGGGAGGTGGTACCGTAAATTTTTATCGCATTTTACCCATATTTTTGTTCAAAACCACCTTTCGCTAGAGCTGCTCAACTCCGTGGGTATTAAGGAGGTAACTGTTACCGGTGATACCCGTTTCGACAGGGTGTCGAGAGTTGCCTCTGAGTCAGCTACGATTCCCCTTCTCGATACCTTTTGCGATGGTGAAAAGGTAATTGTGGCCGGGAGTACCTGGCCCAAGGATGAAGAGCTACTCTTGAACTATCTATCCGCAAATGCCGATAGAGTTAAGATGATCATTGCTCCACATGAAATTAGCCCGAGCAGAGTGGGTTCAATAGTGAGCGCTTCAAAGGTTGAGGCCATTTGTTTTACCCGGCCCGAAGGAACTTCGCCAAAGCAGGCACGACTGTTGGTACTCGATACAATAGGCTTCCTCTCTTCAACCTACCGGTATGGCTGCCTGGCATATATTGGCGGTGGCTTTGGCGCTGGTATTCACAACACCCTGGAGGCAGCAGTTTTTGGCATACCAGTAGTATTTGGCCCCAATTACCTGAAATTTCAAGAAGCAATGGATTTAATTGCTTTAGGAGCGGGTTTTTCTATCAAATCGCAGGCTGAACTCAACGATTTGCTTGACAGGCTTCTGAATGACCCGACATTGCTTAGCCAAGCAGGCGAAAGTGCTGGTGCCTATGTAAAATCGGGTGTAGGCTCATCAGAAAAGATACTAAGTATCATCAGCAATAGATTAAACAAGATGCTGTAGATACTCTGGTTATTGCCGGAGGGAAAAGTGTTTAAAGTGATGGGTAAATGGACGCGACGAGACTAACACCCGACTTTTACCTACGTGATGTGCTACTGGTCGCCCCTGAGCTGGTTGGTAAGCGTATCTGCCGAATTTATGAGGATGGAACGAGTTCAAGTCATATAGTCACAGAAGTGGAGGCCTATAAGGGGATGAATGATTTGGCCTGTCATGCCAGCAAGGGGCGCACTCCCCGTAACGATGCCATGTTCCAACAAGGCGGGATACTCTACATCTATTTTGTCTATGGTATGCACTGGATGCTCAACGTGGTGGCATCGGTTGAGAATGAACCCGAGGCGGTATTGATTAGGGGAGTAGCAGGTTGTAGTGGACCCGGTCGAGTTAGCAGGTTGTTGAAAATTGACAGGAGCTTCTATGCTGAGAACTTAGGCAGCTCTCAAAGAATCTGGATTGAGGACTCTGGCCTTTTCCCTTCCATTTTAACCGCACCGCGTATTGGGGTTAACTATGCTGGTAGCTACTGGTCCAGCCGGCCATGGAGGTTCTACACCAACGATTATAGGTAATCCCTACGTTCTATATCACCCATTTTACCGGAAGCTATTTGGGAATAAGTGTCCTTCAACAGGCCATGGTAACCCGTGTTACTTTGCCATGATTTCAGCAATTTCGATATGAGTGCAGTGAAAAAAATTCCATTTAATTTTGGCACGAATTAATATTTTGTAGTACATTTGCACCGCTGAAATTAAAGCATTCCTCATTAGCTCAGTTGGTTAGAGCACCTGACTGTTAATCAGGGGGTCCTAGGTTCAAGTCCTAGATGAGGAGCCAGCCCCGATGCTTATCGGGGTTTTTTCTTTTAAAACCGGCAATATTTCTAACGCTTGCAGCTGAAGCGTGAACAACCGTATTTATAAGGCAACGAGTTGCATTTTTAAGGGTAAGAGATTTTGAAAATTATTAACTATTCGTTGGTATTCTTGACGAACCAATAGCTATCTTTGGTAGGCTTTGCAAGGGTAAAGCAGGTATGCTGCTTAAGAGACAATACCTCTCATAACGTATAATATGCCGAAAGTACTTGGGTTAGGGAATGCGCTGGTGGATATAATGACCCAGCTACCAAACGATGGATTGCTAGAGACGTTGAAGCTTCCAAAAGGCAGCATGCAGCTGGTTGATGAGGGTTTCATGCGAAAGGCAATTAGTTTTACCAGGGACATGCCCCAATCGCTCTCAGCGGGCGGCGGAGCAGCAAACACCATTCATGGACTTGCCAACATGGATGTGGCAACCTCGTTTATTGGCAAAATTGGAGACGATGTTTTTGGGAGAGCATTTAAAACAAGCATGGAGGAGGTCGGGATAAATCCTATCATGCTACAGGGCAAAGCCGAATCAGGGAGAACGCTGGCTTTGGTCAGCACTGATTCGGAGCGTACTTTTGCGGTGTACCTTGGAGCTGCCCTGGAGCTGACCGCAGTTGATTTAAAACCCGAAATGTTCGAAGGTTTTGACTACTTTCATGTTGAAGGCTACCTGGTTCAAAACCACGAAATGCTACTACGTGCTTTGGAGATTGCTTCTGCCAAAGGTCTTCAGATTTCGTTCGATTTGGCCAGCTATAACGTTGTTGAGGAGAACCGTGATTTTCTCAACGAGATAGTAAAAAAGTACGTAACCATTCTTTTTGCCAATGAGGATGAAGCCAAGGCCTTTACAGGCAAGAAGCCCAGGGAGGCAGTTGAAGTCTTGGCGGAAATTGTGCCCATAGCCGTGGTTAAGCTGGGCCCTTCAGGGTCGTACATAAAGCGAAATTCCGACTTCTACCAAGTGGGCATTATTGATGTTTCGAGTATAGATACAACCGGTGCGGGCGATTTATATGCATCCGGTTTTCTTTACGGGCTGATGAAAGGATTACCGCTTGATAAATGCGGGCAAATTGGCGCTATTCTGTCGGGGCATGTCATAGAGGTGCTTGGCCCCAAAATGGACGGGGAACGTTGGACTACCATAAGAAGAATGGTTGCAGAAGCGGAGACGTAATTAGCTAAACAAAAATGGATATGCTCAAACGCGCTAAAAAAGGAACTTTAATAAATAGTTCTTTTTTAGCTATGGGTGTACGGTCTTTTATAGATTTACATCATCTCGACAAGTGAGAGCAGGCCTACTGCCAGTCCGGCCTTACCGTCCCTGAAGCTAAAGAAAAGGTGGTAGGCTCCGGTTTTTGTGCACACCCAATCAATGGATGGATAATCCTTTCCGGTGCCTATTACGTAGGTGGTTGCAAGCATACGATTGTTGTCAAAAAGCTGTAGCACAACTTTTCCCTCATAGTCCTTTGAGTTGCAAACTGTGAAACGGTATTTCACATCTTTCTTTAAAAGAATGGGAATTCGCTGAACAGGTGGCGGATCGCCTGCATCCAGCTTAACCCTGAAGTCTTTAAGGTATTGTGCTTCTCCTGCAATCATTCCGCATATTTGAACCAACTCCTCTTCGGATTGAGCATTAGCGTTTCTTGCTGTAAATGCTAGACCCACCCAAATAATTGCAACCGCTAGTAATATCCTTTTCATGGCCAAAAAATTTCCTACAATTTAATGAGCGAATTTCTAAGGGTTTGAATACCTGAAATAATCTCCTTATAAGTTACATCATCCATATCAACCAGCTGCTTGTCCTTCTGAATAAAGGTAAGCTCCCCGTTAACTTCAATCATCTCGGGTTCTCCCAGCTCATAGGTAATTTTAACGTTATCAAACTGGTTCTTAAGTGGTTCGAGTTGAGCAATGAGTTTTGCCATGTTGGGGTCGTTGCTGTATGCCTTAAGCAGTGCCAGAAGAAACCCCAAAACGGTTTTTTGCTCGCCAATGGTTTCGCGTATGCGGGGATGGTTACTGGTTTGCGCAACACGGGAAGTAAGGTAGGCGCCTTCGACCCATACCCCCGCAACAATAACCGCACTTAGCGTTGAACGGTTGGTTTCGCGAAGGTAGCTATCAATCCGGTTAAAACTTTGCTGGGAGATCAGGATGAGGGAGTCCAGGTTTTCTTTATTGGTTGCCAGTCTTTTAAGTGTTTCAAAATCGAAGAATTGACCCACCTGTATGTCGTCGGCAAAGCGTTTGATCACCGAGATGTAGTCAACCACAAACGATGTTTTCTCGTACATGTTGAGATAACCGAGATCGCAACCATAAATGCCCAGGGCTAAAGCTTTGTCGAAACTCGTATTAAACGACTCCTCCTGCTTTGTGCTGGCCATATAGTCCTTGTTGAAAGGAATTTTCAGACCTTTAATCAAGGCAGCTGTTTCAACCGGCGACGATATGTTCTGCATCAGCTCGTCAACTATAGGCTTGCCCATGGGTAAAGGTGTATCCCATTTTAGCGAATCCGGGATTACCAGCTCCTCTCCCAGGTTGTCTTTATCTTTGTTGCACGATTTGCAAGAGGATAGGGCAATGCTAAGGGAACAAATGGCAACTATTACAATTGGAAACCTGCTTTTCATGTTGCGTTCCTGTTTAAGGGGAAATGTCGTAAATTTCAAAGTAAAGTTATGAAATTTTTGCTTTAAAAAAGCCTCGCACCTTAATTTTTGAAAATAATTCAATCAGCTTTTTAAGCGATTCGTAGTAGAGGGTAATGTACAGGATTATTGACATTATCCAGTTTACTATTATGTTGAACCAAAAGGTATCAAAATACATACCAAGAAAGTGTTTTCGTGGGGCAAGGAAGTGAGATCGGATGTCAAGAATATGTCTGGGGAGGGGATCTCGAAAAACCGGATCATACTGCTGCACCAGCTCATCGCCGTACTGGAGAATCTTATTTTTCTCGAAAACCTTTGTGGCTAAATCCGAGATGCTCTCGTTGTGGTAGGCCATGCGCTTTGCCTGGTATAGCTTTTCGTTGGTATTTACAAGGTAGTTGATTATCCTGTCGCGTTTCTGATTTTGGGTTTGGTAGATGTCGCTGTAAAGCCTGTGGAGCGCATCAAGGTAGTCGATTAGGGCGTATGCGGTTTCCTCGTCAAATTGCTCGGGTGTAAGCTTTTGGGTGTAGGCAAAGGGTACCGAAGGAGCCGTAACGGTTGTTTCGGTTATCACGGCTTTACGAATAACGGCCAGCTTGTCCTTTAGGGCCTCCTGGTTGGCTTTGCTTTTTTCCTGCTGAAGCAGGTCCAAGGCATCGGTTGCTCTTTTCTCTAGCTCAGGTATGTAGTAGGTTACCTTGAAGTTTGCATTGCTAAGGTTTTTTTCTATTTCGTAGAAGTTCTTTTCAAACTCGTTGTCCTTGAACTGGTGAACAATAAGGGCTTCGTATCCCCATTTGGTAATCATAAGCTCGGCGATGACGGGAACCCTGTTGAAGCTGCCAATAGACCGGTTGAGCTTATCAAAGCTGAACATGGCGCCTGAAAGCACCATCATGGGGATCATCACCAGGGGTATTACTATGTAAATAGTTACAGCAGAGTTGAAGGTGGCCGAAATGTTCAACCCTAGCAGGTTAGCTGCTGCAGCCGTGGTGAATAGCACCAGCCAGTAATCGAAGTACATGTCCCTGATTTCGAGAATGCTGTTGGCGATTAGGATAAAGGTAGCGGATTGAATGGCTGATAGCAGGAATAAAATGGCGACCTTGGAGAGCAGGTAGCTCGACCGGCTAAGGTTGAGGAATGCCTCTCGCTTGAGTATTTTTCGGTCGCGGAAAATTTCTTCGGCGCTAACGGTAAGTCCAATGAACAACGCTACAATAAGAGCCATGAAGATGTAGATGGGAATATTCTCATTTTCCCTGAAGATGTAAATCTTAGAGTTGGGATCGGCAATGTAGCGCACCACGTAGGCCAGGATGAAGGCAAGAATTGGGGTCTCAAGCAGGTTAAGGATGATGTACTGGCTATTGCTAATTTTTGAACGCAGGTCGCGCATGGTGTAGATGGTGAACTGCTTAAAGCGCGAGGGGATGTTGAGGGTGCGTGGTGGTTCGACCTTTTCGTCGGGAATAACCGGAGGCTTGATGTTGCTGGCGAAATGTTCCTCCCATTTCTGGGGTGAAACCTTTCGTATGGGGGTGTAGCGGCCAAACTCATCAACCACTCTTGCCTCTATAATGTTGAATAGCAGCTCGGGGTTAACATTACCGCAAACCGGGCATTCTCCAACCTCGCTGTTTATTTGCATGTCGAGGCGTTTGAAATACATCACAGCTTCAACCGGATTGCCGTAGTAGATCATGTAGCCCCCGGTATCGAGGATGATCATGTTGTCGAACATTTTGTAAATGTCCGAAGAGGGTTGGTGGATGACCACGAAAATAAGTTTTCCTCTAAGGGTAAGTTCCCTCAGCAGGTCCATAACATTTTCCGAGTCGCGCGATGAAAGCCCCGAGGTGGGTTCATCCACAAACATGATTGAGGGTTCGCGGATTAGCTCCAGGGCAATGTTAAGCCGCTTTCGCTGCCCTCCCGAAATCATCTTGTTCAGGGGGGTGCCAACCTTTAAATTCTTTTGCTCGAGCAAGCCTAGGTTCGATAGGGTTTTATCAACCATGGCGATAAGCTCAGGTTCGGTCTTATCCTTAAAGCAAAGTTTTGCGTTGTAGTATAGATTTTCAAAAACTGTAAGCTCCTCAATTAGCAGGTCGTCCTGCGGGATAACGCCAATAACACCTTCGAGCATATTGCTACTGGCGTGTAGGTCGTAGCCGTTGATGTAAACATGGCCTGAAGTAGGCTTTTCGATGCCTGCCAGCACGTTAAGCAGAGTGGTTTTCCCGGCACCACTGGCGCCCATAATTCCTATCAGCTTACCATGACCCTCGCTGAAGCTGATGTTGTGCAGGCCAACGGTTCCGTTCTTGAAGGTGTAGCTTGCATTGTCCACCCTGTAGGATATTCTGATAGTAGTGGAGTCAGAAAGGAAGTGGGCCACCACGTCGGTGTAGTACACGGGCTTGCCCTTGGGCAGCTTCAGGGAGCTACCGCTTGCAAACAGGTAGATACGACGGTTGCTGATGGGTAGCCCGTTCAGGTAAATATCCTCATTCCCGGTATAGCGTAAAAAGTAAAGGTCCTCGCTTTTGATTTGAAGGATATAAATAAATCCGTCGAGAGCTTCGGTGGGGATATGCTTGCACTGTTCGCCCTTAAAAGGTCTGTCGTGAATGGTTAGTATGCTGGGTCGGTCTAACTCCTCGGGATTATTCCTTACTACAAAGTTTTCTATGTCGTTAATCTCTTCGTGCGAAAGTTTGAAAACTTCAGCAACGGTGTTAATAATGGCCATGCGTTGTTCGGTAAACTTACGGTCGGCATTGATAAGCTCGTAGAGGCGAACCAGAACAACTATTTTTTGTTTTTGGGTAAGAGTTTTGTTAATTTTCTTGCAGATGCCGAGGATGCGAACGGAATCCTTTACCGATGTGAGTTTAGGTTTTGACCTTTCCTCGTCGTCGGACCCTATCTCCTTGTCTAAAAGGCCTGCGTGCTCGTCGAAAAGCCTAAGATATTCTGCTACCGCTTCGTCGTTAAGCTGCTGGGTGAGGAACGTTTCAACGTAGTCACGTTCCTTCATCTCAACACCCTCGTCCTGCTTTGCAATTATTGCAAAGAGCTGCATTAAGGCCCTAAGTATCTCCTCGCTCATCTTTTAGATCATCGGTAAATTGCAAACAGCCCCCAAAAGATATGCAGGCTTAAACGGAATCGGCATTGGCATAAATATGCAAGAAGTATGCTATGACAGTGTGTAGCTAACCTGTTCGAAAGGAACATCAACAATATCGGCATATTCTTCGCCTGCTTCCTGCATGTCCTCATCATCCTCCGGGAAGTACCATCTAACCAGCACGTCATGGCCAGCTTCGTGCATCTGCTCAAGTTTCATCAGCACGTCAAGAAGAAGCTTGGAGCTGGCGGTGTTGAAGTAAACCAGCTTAAAGGTGAATATGGTTTTTGGGTTGGGGGACGAAGCATAGCCATCGAGCCAAGATAGGACAGGGTCGTAGAAGGCGGTAACATCTTCGGGAAGTGAGCGACCGGAAATTTCAAAAATTTCGTTTTCGGCATCCAGTATAACGGTTGGGGTGTCGTCAGTACCCATTATTTTGATTGTTTCCATAGGTTTAGTATTTACTCAGTTCTCGAAATGGTTGATGTTAAAACGAAAAAATGGGTGTCCTCATCTATGGGCAGGAAATGGTAGTCGAGCTTCCGGCCTGTTTTACGGGCAATGTCAATAAATCCTAGCCCTGCTCCACCTTTTTCGGAGAGCCTTCCTTCCCTCATTTGGGTTTTGTAAAGTTCCTTAAGTCCTTCCTTGTCCAGATTGTTGATGTTGTCGAGGATTTGGGACAACTCCTCAATTTTGCTGTTCTCAATAATGTTCCCTGTGGTAACATGGTACTCGGCATCGCCCTTGCTGACCATAAAAATGCCGCGACCTGCAAAAAGGAAGTCATCCGAACCAAAGCTGTCGGCATGCTTGCTGATATTTTGAAGGCACTCCACCATCACATGGAATACCTTTTTCTGCACCGAGTTGGCTTCTTCCTCCTTGGCCATATTCGATTCTGTGAGGGAGGTAAAGGCTTTGGTTATTTGGTGGGTAATTTCACCCTCGTAAACCAGGGTGATTTCATGAGCTTTCATGGACTTGTAGAAGTCGTAAACAAACTCAAG
>DCDD01000109.1 GCA_002316235.1 Bacteroidales bacterium UBA1064 | reverse complement strand
ACGTTCGGGACGTAGAGGTCGTGAGTTCGAATCTCACCACCCCGACCAAGAACTCAGGGGATTTAAATTTTCTTCCTTAGCTATTGTTACTATCAAACAACCTGATAAAAAATTCTCTCTTAAAGATTTTGATTAGTTACAAAGCCTGCTTTCAAGTTTGCAGGGCATTTTTCCCCCTACGATAGCTTTAAAATAATAAGGGCATCATTAGGAATAGCCCTGAAGATAATTTTTGCATCCTTCCTGTTCAACCTTAGCGTGATAGATGGCTTGTAATCCAGCTTTCGGAAGTGTACTATTCTCTGTAGATCATCCAACAGAATAGCAGTTCTATCTTTAATATCAGTAATCACCCCGTTGAAGCTAATCCGGGATTGATTTTTTGGAGTCTCGTAAAAATAAACTAACATGCCGGGCTTAGCTTCCAGCAAGAAATAGACAGGGTTAACGTCGGTAGTATCGGGGACGATATCGGGCGTATATTCTGAAGTATCCTTGGGGGCAATTTTAATCATTAGGGGAACCTTTGGGATTGAGGATGTTTGGCGTTCAACCCTAAATGGGTATGAAAGAGCTTTGTAGAGGATTCGTTGATCTATTTTAGTAAAAAAATTACTTACCCGATAGCGGTCGATTTTTGCGGTATGAACCGTAACACCCTTGATTAAAAGGGTAGCAGTGCTATCCGGGAAGTTAATGCAAAGCACAACGGAATCGGAATTTGCCGCCTCAAGTTGGGCATGGTAGTAGGCGTAGCTGTTCTGCTCAGCATTATAGGCAGAATCGTTGGTAAGCTGAAAAACAGCATTACTCTTATCATCTCCATCTAGCTGCGAGTAAAATTTTTGGAAGCGATCAACCGCTCCGTTAACAGCAACCAATTTTAGTATAAAGTAAACCAGGGCCAAAGCGAAGATGGGAAGGCAAGCCAGAAGAAAAATTTTAAGGAATTTTTTTTGCATTAGATCAGCTATTAGTAGATATAAACCTTTGAGCCTAGTTCGAGGGTTTTATATACGGCTTCCAGGTCATCATCGTTCATTCGGATGCACCCATGCGTAACAGGCATTCCAAGAAAACGCTTATAGATAGTTCCGTGAATGAGGTAGCCATCACCAATGCTCATGGCGTAATCGCCTAAAACTCCTGCTTCCCATCGGGAAGGATCGTTCTGGGAAGGAATTGGAAGCCCCTCTTCCACAAACGACCAGTCCGGCCTCCGCCAAACAGGATTCGTTATCTTTCCTTGAATTCGGTAAAACCCCTTGGGGGTTTGAAAAATCCATTCCCGATTAAAGTGCGATTTGAGGAGTGTATAGCTTCCAGTGCTGCAGAATCCCTCACGAATTAACCTCCTATTCTTATATAGTTTAAACCTATTATAGGTGGTATTAACAACAATGTATGGCCTTGGGGGTGTTAAAGCAACATATTTTTGCTGCATTTTGCCGGTCAAAAGTTTGATTTTGGCATAATCCTTAGGTGTGGGTGAAAAAATCTCAGAGCTGGGGGGAGCAAAACCATTAACCTTCATTACCAGCTCGGTTAATGGGGGAATAGCGTAAATAAGTATGGCAAAAAAAAGGATAATTGAAAGAATCACAATTAACAGTCCGGCTAGGATATTGTTAAATTTTGATACTTTTCCAATCGATTTGTCTTTATCGGTAGTGGCAAGGGCTATATTTACGGCATCCATATATAATTAGCTCCTTTCTGTATGTTTTCTCAACTTGAAATTTTCGGTAATGCTTTTAAAATCGGCTAAAGAGCCTACAATAACAACCGGTGTTCCAACCTGAATAAAGTTGTAAACCTTAAGCATATCATTATCACTAAGAGCAATGCATCCGTCAGTCCAGTCTGTTCCCTTACCGCCGTTACCATGAATTTCAATTAAGCCGCCGATTTGAGCATTTGCAGGAAGTTTACCTTGCTGCTTTTCCCTTCTAAACATTTCAACATCGTCATTGTTCGGGTAGTTTAAGAGAAGAGCCCTGTAGTACTTCGTTTTATTCTGGGGGATTTTGGTTTTTACAAGGTAAATACCCTCAGGGGTTGCCTTATCGCCTTTAAGCCTTTTTCTACCCATCCAGTTTTTACCAAACTCAGCTTCAAACTCAAGTTTTTTCACACCCGACTGGTAGATATAAAGTTTTCGGGCAAACTTATCAATAATAATGGCGTTTCCGTTGGTTTTTGCAGAGTTCTCAATGGTGCTATTTACCAGCTTACGCCAGTATGGTTGGGAGTTAAAGTACTCTTCCAAGTCGTCAAGTGTTCTATTGTAGGATGACATGAGCATATCTTCTGCAAGAACAATTTTGTCCTGGGCTGACAGGTACTCACCCCTTTCAAAATATAGCTGGGCTTCCTTAAGCAGCAGCTTCCCCCGTGAAATCTTATCCCTTACCTCCTGGGGAAGTGGCACCCTGTTGAAAAGCTCATTTACATTTAGTATCAGGCCATTCAGGAGTTCAATTTTATCCTTAACAGCTACAACCATGTTCTTCCTTAAGTTTTGGGAATTGTTCATGGCATTTCTTGCCTCTTTCGCCGATTTTTGGGCAAGTTTTGCAACCATGGAATAGTCACGGAACAGGATAAACTTTTCATTTTCCTTTTGCCAGCACTTCATGGCAGAATCGTAGTCGGCCTTGGCTTGTTTAAAACTTTTTTTAGAGTAGCTCTGTGCTTTACTCTTGGAGGCTTGCTGCAGGCATAAACGGGCATAGTCAACATCTCCAATCGGAGGTTCAGGTATTAACTTGTAGAATAGCACAGAAATGCCGGTAGCCACGACCAAACTCGCCAGTATAATAACAGCTATTCTTTTCGATTTTCTACTCATAAACTCCTATTTAATAGGCTGATAACGAATAAATTAGGTTATAGAAAAATGATTTATAAAACCTAAGTAAACCAACTATTTCCGAGCAACATGAACAAGCCACTATGTAAAAACCATCAGTTACAGTATGCAAAATTAGCATACATTGGCTAATCTATCAATATTACTAGCATATTCGTTGAGGTGAAAATCCTCGTCCAAAATTAAAACATGGTAACTAAATAAGAATAGCCTATAAAAAACCCCGAAGTTTAGCAACCTCGGGGTTTCGGAAAATCGAATTATACTATCTCTTTTTTACCTTAGCAATAGCATCGGTAAGTTCGGTGTTGATTTTAGTAGCGCTATCCTTAGCAGCTTTCAGCTTGTTGGAAGCATCCATGTACTTTCCATTGTCGTACATTGTTTTGGCTTCAGCAACGCTAGCTTCGATAGCGGCAATTTCGGTTTTGATTTGTTCAAGAACAGCAGCGCCTTCCTTTCCACGAGGAGCTTTTTTCATCAAAGTTTTGTCCTGGTCGATTAAGGTGGTTACTTCGGTCATTAAACCTTCAACTTCTACCTTAACTTCCTGCTTCTTGGTAACGGCGTTAGCTTGAATCTGATGAGCCTGGCTCAGAATTCTGTCAAGCTTTTCGTTAGCAGGTCCAAATTTCTTGAAAAGTTTGGATTTTTGAACTTCGATGTCGGCCATAACAGCGCTCATCGAATCTTGAACTGCTGCAAAATCGGCTGCAACATATACATCAGCTTCAACCATTTTGGCAGAGTCAATAGCTGCATTGGCAGCATCAATTTTCTCCTGGGGCACCTTGCCACAACCAGAAAGAACTGCAACCATGCTTAAGGCTGCGAATCCTAGTAAAACTGTCTTTTTCATAATCGAATTGTTTGGGTTAATGAAGTTAAATATCTATTGGTAATTGTTATTTACCGATGCAAATTTACATAAGTTTTAAGCTTATGTATTAAAAAAACATAAATATTTTAACAAAATTTTAAAAACATGGCTTTTCTCCTTGGCAAGTGCTATTCGTAAATAGCTGAAATTAAGTTATTTATCAATTTTAATAATTAGTAGCATGGAATTTGCCAGCAGGGTTGCTGCAGAATGTTTAATGGGAATCTATGATTTAAAAAAACTCCCATCGTTAAGCATAACTAAGGTGCAACCAAAAACATAGTCTATTCTGTTTTCATGTGCTAATCTCACCAGCTCGGGGTTTTCAGCACCGGGATTAAAAATAATCCGTTTGGGTTTTAGGCTTAAAATATAGTCGTAGTAGGTTGTCTGATTTTGACTGTTCAGGTAAAGGGTCACCGTATGGAGGTTGGTGAGGTTAATTTTTTCTGCATGTACTTGAACTCCGTCAACAAAGCATGGCCTCGAGCCAATTGCATAGACCCTAACCCCGTGTTTCACAAGACTTTTAATGGCCAGATAGGAAAACCTCCCTGCTTTACAGCTGGCCCCCAGAACAAGGGTAGAAAACGTTTCTGCATTTTCAGGTACCATGTGGGTCAATCCTTTTGAATCAGGACAACGGCATAGGCAGTAACGCCCTCTTCATTTCCAACAAATCCCAACTTTTCGGTGGTTGTGGCCTTAATAGAAATATCCTCCATGTCCATTTTAAGGACGGATGCCAGGGTTAGCTGCATGTTGGGAATGATGTCCATAAGCTTAGGGCGTTGGAGACACACTACCGAATCAATGTTAACTACCCTGAAACCCTTGCTATCAAGTAGTTTTAGGGTTTCAGCAAGCAAAATTTTGCTATCAATACCCTTTAAGTTGGGGTTAGTGTCGGAAAAATGGTAGCCAATGTCCCTGAGGTTTGCTGCGCCTAGCATGGCATCACAAATAGCATGGATAAGCACGTCAGCATCAGAATGGCCTACTGCTCCTTTAGAATGCTCGATAAATATTCCACCCAGGTGGAAAGGGGTGTTGCTCTCCAGCTTATGAACATCATAGCCAAATCCCACTCTAACTTTCATGGGCTAGTTGTTGTTGACTTTTTGGCCACGCATACGTGTAGCCTCAAAGTCAAAGGATAGCGAAAACCTAACCGTGTTTGCCATTGGGCTGTTAAATCCACCGGTCGGAATAAGGTAGGAAAAATCAATATTAAAGATGTTGTACTTCAGCCCTGCACCAACAGTAAAGTACTTACGGTTACCCTTATTTTCATTCTCATAAAAATACCCTGCTCTAAGGGCAAACTGACGGGCATACCAGTACTCAATGCCTGTAGCATAGTAAATTTCGTTCAGCTCCTCTTTAAAACCACCAGGGGCATCGTAGAACGATTGTAGCATTCCCTGTACGACGGACACGTTGGGGTTCATCCCCTTAACTATTACTGTTTGCTCATCTACAACTCCGTAAACGGGTGGAGTTGGAACCAGTAGTTTATTGGCATCTACAGTAAAGGAGAATGAGTTGTAGCTGTCGATATCCATGGTCAACCTTCCCCCAAGCCGCAAGTTAATCGGTATAAAATCCTTCATGGGGTCATCGCTGTATGAAAGTTTTGTGCCGATGTTGGAGATGTTGAAACCAAAAGCCATTTGCCCAAATTTATCGCTTAGCTTTACAGGATGTTGATAGTACATAGCAATATCGGCTGCAAAGGAAGTTCCAGCTTTAGCCGAGGCTTGCCCGGGTTGCGAGTAGCCACCGCTCAAGTCGGAACGGATGTACCTGAAGGCAATAGCACCCGAAATGTAATCGGAAAATTTGCGGGAGTAAGCAATGTCAATGGCAAACTCGTTAGGGTTGAAAAATTTAACCGGGGGGTCATTGGGGTTGTCGGTAGTAAACTGGATTTCGCCCATGGCGAAGTATAGCAGCGAGCTGCTGATGGCCTGCATCTTGTCCACCTGGTAGTAACCGGTGAGGTAGGTAAGGTTGATATCATTCACCAAATTTCTAAGCCAAGGGGTATAGGAAAAGGCAACACCCCATTTTTTACTTTCGATAAATGGGAACTTAGCCGGATTCCAGTGCTGGGAGTTGATATCGGGTGAAGTGGCAACACCAGCATCGCCCATTCCGCCAGCTCTTGAATCGGGTGCAATAGTTAGAAAAGGAACGGCAATCTTGAGAGCGTTCAGTCCGCCGGTAAGCGAAACAGTGCTATCGAACTGTGCACTTGAGACTTGTGAAAAAAAAATGAAGCCAACAAAAGAAAGAAGTGTAAACAGTATTCTACGCATCTGATATAAATTTTAGGTGCAAATTTAGCTGATTGTGAAATATATTCTAGCGAACGTAAAACTCGGAATTATATTTTACCTCAAAATGACAAGTTTATGCTGTAAGCTGGCTGCATATCCGCTAGAAGTTTTAACGGATAAGCGGCAGATGTATATGCCCCTTCCAAGCCGACTTCCCCTGCTGTCAGTTCCATTCCAGTAAATAGGTCCAACCCGGTATCCCCCAGAGTAAGCCTGTGACTGTGTAATTGTGCTAACCAGCCGTCCTGCCACGTCAAAAATTTGAATTGTAAGGTTGAACTCATCTTCCGGCATGTTATGTTCAAAGTAGAAAGATGTTCCCTCAGAAAATGGGTTAGGGTAAGAGTAGAATTTTTCCAGCTGAAGGTTTCCTGCTCCAACCACAACGAACGAAATAATTTTTTCAGAGCTATTATTATAGGTATCCCATGCCTTGACACTAAGCCAGTATCTTCCTTCGGAAAGGTCAGCTAGCTGGTAGTTAACATACCCCTCCTGGTAGCTGTTAGGTTCGGACTGGTAGTACATGTTTAGAATTACATTAACCTCATCGCCACCAGGCGAAGTAAGGGTTGCCGTTAAATCGTGTCCAATCCCAATTCCGGAAGTATTAATACCACTCTCGTCCCTTAACCGGATAAGCAGCTTAGGGCTGCTATCGGATATTCCTCCCCCGTTGAAAAGTGTATCGTTAAGGTAAACGTCAATCTCCGGTCCTTCGTTATCGGTATAAGGTGAGTTGAAAACCCCGCCAACAATTACCGATTCGTTGTAGCCCATTGCCACCCTTGCCAAGTCGTCAGCAAAAATACTTATCCTACCCGTGCCAAACGATAGGCGAATGTCCTTTGGAACAACAAAATCAATGCTGAATAATCCGTTATTGACAATAGCTCTGCCTTTATACAGCACATTGTCCCAACTAAAAAAGGTCATTGGCATCCCGCCATCATTTGCCAGCGTTTTAATTTCGCTTTTCTTATCAAAAACAGTTATGGTGGCATTTCCGCTAAAGTCTGATGCAACCTGGCCAATCGGGGTAAATATCCTTCCCGAGAGGTTTGCAACCGATAAAGCTTTGAGGGTATCGGCCTCCTCATCAACAGGTTTTCCATTAATGCTGGTAATTTCAGCTCCAAGTTCGGGGTATCGAAGCATTAAAGCCGGATCGCCCAGCAGGGTAAAGTTGCGCTTGTTGTTACCCGTTCCGGAAAGGTTTTTGGATATTTTGATGAGGTCGCCTAAGCGGTAATGGGAGGTTGAGTCCTCATTAAACTTGAAAAGATTGTTGATAAATTTATAATTTAAAGTAAAGTTAGGGCTGGAGTAAACCAGACGTGTAGTTGAAACCAGGGCAATACCACCACCGTCAGGCGAAAGTAGAATCTGCTCACCGGTTGAGGTGAGGTGGTAATCGTCGAACCGGCTAAACTCGCAGGTGGCCGTTACAAAAAGAGGCAGCTGTTTTGTGTTTTTCCATGATGATACATCAGATAGCATCAGCACTTTCTCGTGGGCAAGCCACCTTTCGTTCCCATGCCCCGTGTAGTTTACAAGGAATACCCCGTTGTTCACCGTTGTGTTTATAGCGTTGGTTACCTCCGGGTAGCTAGCTCCCCCCGATGAAGATTCCTGCCTGTAGGCGTCAAAAAATATTTTTTGAATGTTGTATTCTGGATTACTGGTTGAAAGGTAATCAGCAAGGGTGTTGGCATCCGTCATGTGAATATTTCCATCCTCATCATCACCTATAAAACAAAGCTTACTTTGCCAGTCACCAGTGTTACTGCCGCTTACATAGTGCTGAATTTTTGCTAAAACAGCATTAGCCTGCTCGGTAGTGCTAACAGGCAACCGGCCTACTCCAACATCAAGCAGGCCAACAGCTTCACCCTCTTCGTCATCGAGCAGCCCAAAGTAGTCGTCGGACTGAAACGAACCAACTTTGTTGATTGAACGTGGCGACTGGTAGGTTAGAATATAGTTGGTGTTGCCATTCCTGTCGGATAGGTTATCGTATGATCCATCGCCAAACAAAAGAAGGTACTTGGGTTGTTGCTCGGTTGTAGCAGCACACCTGTAAAAATATCGCATCATGTTGCGAATAGCCGACAAATCGGGATTCCCTGAGGAAAATTCGTTATAGACCTCATCAGTTGAAAAAACCACAACATCCAGCCCATCAAGTGAGCGGTGAAGTTGAGCCAGCTCCTGTGCCTGTGGCATGAATAGCGGATGGGCTACTATCACGAAATCGGGCTGTCCAGCTCCATGAATGTTCTGGTTAGCCACAGCTCCAACAAAAGTAACGGTCTTAGCCTTTTCAGGTTCAAAAGCAATGAAATGGCGTAGGGTATCGGTGGCCTGTTTAAATGCTACTACTCCTCCCGAATACCTGGAGTTGAGCCTGTAGGGATGGTTGAAACTAGTGATATCCCAAACCTGAACATTTTGGTTTGAATTAAGTATGCTGAATTCCGTTATATTGCCGCTTCCGACCGATTGTTTATCCCTGAAAATCAGCTGTGAACCATTATATTTAAGCTGCTGGCGGGTATTTATTGTGATAAAATCCAACAGGCCGGTTGCAGTAGAATTAGGTTTACTATAGGTTAATTCGATTGTCAGGTTGCCTTCGTTAAGTGCAGAGGTGTAAACCTGCTCATTCACTGCTACCACATCGGCGTACTCATCACCAATTACTACGCTGTTTAAAGGCAAAGTTCCAAGGGTGGTTGTGTTGGCCTTTACCGTAAAGTTGCTGGCTACAGAAGAGCGTGCTGCCGCCCTAAGCCAAACTTTTAAGGGTAAGCCCACAACAGGTAGGGAAAGGTCGGTAGTATATGTTCGGGATGTAGTTAAATCGAAAACATCGCCAAACCACTCCCTACCCGATTTAACCATGTTGGTATCGTTTCTTTCAATGGTTAAGAATGCATCATATGAATTAGCCGTGCGGTTTAATGGAGCAGCTGACTCTTCTATGGTTTCAATTGTTGATTGAGGCAAAGAAGTTGTGATGAAGTATGAAATTTGTTGGGCATAAGGATGGCTTTTCTCCTCCCACATGTCCATGGTAGCATTGTAGGAAATAGTTTTGGGGCCTTCGGCATAAAAAAGGATGTAATCGCCCTGGTTAAAAATTCCGTCATCACCCTTACTCATGAGAATAGGAATTGGATTTAAATCGTCAGGTGCCTGCTCGCTATTCATATAGGGAAGACAGTGTCCTCCATTTCCCCATAAGCTAACATTTTCGAGGTTTGACAGCCCATAAGATTGAAGATCGTTGTATGAAATTTTATATACACCACCCTCCCGAACGCTAACCCTTACCCAGCTACCGGAACTTAGCACCGACGATTTGACCTGGAGACGAGCAGGGGCATAGCTGCGTTCATCATTTGTTTTTTCTGCCCTTTTTAGTATAATTTTAAAAGAAACCAGCTTCTCAAACTTGTTGTCAGAATTAAGCCTCACCGCCGGAACAGTAAGTTGAATCATCATCCTTCCCCTTTGAATGGCTGTTCTGCAGTCAACACTTTCATTTATAAAGTTATTGACGCCTTGCAACAGGTTCATTTCGTCATTAGCCACCAAAACCCATTGCTCGTCAGCCACCAAAACATCCGGTGTTGAATTGTATGCACCATTATTCTCGATTGGAATTAGCTCAAAGTAAGAAGGAATCATTGTCTGTGGATTTGTGTAAACGGCGTTATCGAACCACAGTATGGTCTGCTCAGCCTGAGCAGTGGGTACTTGCCTGTAATTCCAGCAAATTGCACGCTCCAGAGTATCCTGTGCAAAAATGCCATTTGAAATACACAAAAGCGAAAGAAAAAACGTTCTTCTAAACATGCACATCACCAAATTGATTTTGCTGTTGCAAATAAATAAAAACTTTATTTTACTTTTACGAGTTACAAGAACAATAAAAACGGCAAAGGATTCATAATTATTATCAACAAAATATTTAGCTACTGATAATAAAATGTTTAGAAAATTTTTTGTTGCTATAGGTATAACAATGGTTACATCAATAAGGGTATTTGGGCAAGATCCAATATTTTCCCAGCTATTTTTCAACCCTCTTTATCTAAACCCCGCTTACGCCGGCGCTAGCAAATACATGCGACTAGGAGTTGTTTACAGAAATCAATGGACCATGATTGATATGCCCTACTCTACCTATGGGGTTAGCTTTGACAGGACAATTCAATCTATAAAAAGCGGTGTGGGACTCAATATTGTAGCCGATGTGGAGGGCAAGGGAGTGTTTAGCCGCACCACGGTAGATTTGGTCTATGCTTACGGGATTCAGCCTTCCTATAACTCACATTTGCGTTTTGGTATTCAAACAAGTGGCATTGTGCGTACCCGTAACTACTCGGGGCTTGTATTTCCGGATATGATCGATATAAATGGAGATGTAACCGGTACTTATAATACTTCGGGAATAACAACATGGAACTATGATTTCAGTCTTGGAGTAGCGGGGGATTTTGAAAATTTTTATGGAGGAATAGCTGTTCACCACCTTCTGGAGCCCGTGGAGGCAACCTACCAGGACACAAAAGCTTACATACCACGGAAGTACACCGTTCATATTGGCGCTGACTTCAACCTGTATAAATGGTACAAATTTAAAGAGGTTCTCCTGCTGTCACCGAACATAATATACATTCAACAAGCCAAGTTTAACCAGCTAAACATTGGGTTCTACCTTTCCCGGCACTGGTTGGTGGGAGGATTTTGGCTAAGGGAAAACCTAAGCCTGAACAGCCATTCATTTATTTTCACGATCGGGTACACCGACGATTTGTTTAGAATGGGCTATAGCTACGACTTCAGCATAATGAAGTATGGCCTTAGAGGATTACCAACCTCATCGCATGAGGTAACCCTGGGATGGAATTTTGAGTATAAAAAGGGAAAAAGTAAATATAAGTACATTAAATGTCCGAAATTTTAATTTTTTACGTTACTACATTGTGGTAAACAATTTTTTATCACTATATTTGAACTTATTTTAAGGGTAAAAATAAATAGTTATGAACTTAAAGAATAAACCATTAAGCCTTATTTTGGTAGCCATGTTGGGGCTTACTTCATGTGGAATTTCTGGTAAGGGGGGGTCAAACGTATCATCAAAAACCGGATGGGCATACAATTCGCCCGACGAAGGTGGTTTTGAAGTTGTTACCGACTGGAAACCGGAAGCCGGCCCAGGATTGGTGTTCATTGAGGGTGGAACCTACATTATGGGTCGGGTTGAACAGGACTTAATGTACGATTGGAATGCCAAGCCCAGAAGGGTAACCGTAACCTCTTTCTACATGGATGAAACAGAGGTTAGTAACGTTGACTGGCGGGAATACATATACTGGCTTAAACGCGTTTATTCGGACTACCCGCAGGTAATAAAGCAGGCTCTTCCAGATACGCTGGTTTGGCGATCCCCATTGGGCTATAACGAACCATTCGTTACCGATTACTTCCGTCACCCTGCATATAACGACTATCCCGTTGTTGGCGTAAATTGGCTTCAGGCAAATGACTACTGCCAGTGGCGTACCGATCGGGTAAATGAAATGCTGCTTGTTCAAAAGGGAATTCTTGAAATAGAACTCGGGCAAAAGGGTGATGATGTTTTCAACACCGAAGCCTACCTTGCCGGTCAATATGTGGGAAAAGTTAAGGAAAATTTGCCAAGCCTTAACCCCGAGCAGCCCGAAGGCCGTCCGGTTCGCTTTGAAGATGGCATCCTGCTGCCAAAATACCGCCTCCCAACCGAAGCCGAGTGGGAATTTGCAGCTTCAGGATTAGTTGGGAATACCTACGAAGAACGAATGGTTGAGCGCCGCATCTACCCATGGAATGGCCACAACGTTAGAAACTCTGAATCTAAGAACAGGGGACAAATGATGGCAAACTTTGTCAGGGGACGCGGCGACTACATGGGACTTGCTGGAAACCTAAACGACCAGAATACCTTCCCTGGTCCTGTTAAGTCCTACTGGCCTAACGATTACGGGCTTTATAACATGGCCGGTAATGTCAACGAGTGGGTGCTCGACGTTTACCGTCCTTTAAGCTACGAAGACTTTGACGAGATTAGACCATTTCGTGGAAATGTATTCAAAACCCCATATGATAAAGAAGGCAACTTTGCAAAAAAGGATAGCCTGGGTAGAATTCCATACAGGGAGGTTACCGAGGAAGAAGCTGCCAACAGGCGAAACTATAACAAGGCCTACTATATTAACTATAAGGATGGCGACGTTGCTTCTACTCTAAACTATGTCGAAGGGGAAACCCTTAAAACCAAAGATTCTAACGCCATGTACGATCAGGGTAAACCTGATGCAAAAGGTGCCGGCATGACCAGCCTCATTAACGACCATGTTAGAGTTTACAAGGGTGGTTCCTGGAAGGATAGAGCCTACTGGTTGAGTCCCGCCACCAGAAGGTATCTGGACGAAGCCTCTTCAACCAACGATATCGGATTTCGTTGCGCAATGGAGGCTGTTGGCCCCCAGTCTGCCCGTCAAAGAGGCGAGTAACGTTTTTTTTGGAAACACTTCAATTAATATCGAGAAAACCTCATAAACATGAGGTTTTCTGCTTTTTGAAGGTATAACCTTTAAAAGAATTTCCGATGCCATTGACAAGCCTTACATTTGTATATTACCCCTACCCTACAACCAAGCTATAAAAGTTTACCATCACCATCAACCACATACACACCCAGTAAAGAACCTAAGTTAATCAACTTAATAATAAAAAACAGGATATAAATACCCAACCCATGCTTGAAGAACTCTACCACCACTACCTAAATCATGGCTCAGTTGCCACCGACAGCCGAAGCATTCCTAAAGGTGCAATATTTTTTGGCTTGAAAGGAGACAAATTTGATGGGAATAAGTTTGCAGAACAAGCATTAAATAATGGAGCATCCTTGGCTGTAATCGACAATCCAACCTTTATGACGCATGATTGCATTTTGGTTGAAAACACCCTAAAAACCCTACAGGAGCTCGCTAACCATCACCGGAAACAACTAAAAGCCAAAATAATTGGTATAACCGGGACCAACGGTAAAACCACCAC
Organism: Bacteroidales bacterium UBA1064; assembly: GCA_002316235.1. Lineage (GTDB taxonomy): Bacteria > Bacteroidota > Bacteroidia > Bacteroidales > Tenuifilaceae > UBA1064. The sequence continues at coordinate 4,579 of DCDD01000109.1, read as the reverse complement.
CAAGGAGCTGATTCAATGCGTTCTCTCAAAAAAATACCATGCGGTTGCTACAAAAGGAAATTTGAATAACCAAATTGGGGTTCCGCTAACGCTTCTTTCCCTTACGGCTGATGTAGAAGTTGCCATTGTGGAAATGGGTGCTAGCCATCCCGGGGATATTGCAGAGTTAGCCTCAATAGCAGCACCCGATATCGGGATAATCACCAACATTGGAAAGGCACACCTCGAAGGTTTCGGGTCGTACGAAGGAGTGGTAAGGACAAAGGGCGAGTTGTATGACTACATCGCCCGGCACAAGGGTTTGATTATCTACAACCAGCACAATGAAGTGCTTAAACAGCTTGTCATGGGAATCGGCATAGCCAACAAGCTGGAGTATTCCAACTATTGTAAAAGCATAAAGGTAACAAACCAGCATGATACACCATTCATTTCTGTTAATGTTGAAATGGCAGGTACAGATAAGCCCATGGACATTAAAACAAAGCTGGTGGGAAGCTACAACATTGAAAATATTGAAGCAGCTATTGCTGTTGGCCTTCACTTTGGAGTAAAGCCGGAACTTATTAAAAATGCCATTGAGGAGTATAATCCTTCTAACAGCCGTTCACAGCTTATACAAACAAAGCGCAATACGGTGATAATGGATGCCTATAATGCCAACCCAACCAGCATGGAGGCGGCAGTACGCAACTTCACCTCTCTTGAGAGTCCCAATAAGATAATTATCCTTGGCGAAATGCTGGAGCTAGGCAGCTACGCCGAAAGTGAACATAAGAAAGTGGTTAAACTGCTTGAATCGCTTGGGGCAACACAGGTTTTTCTCATTGGACAAAACTTTTCGGGAATAAATAGCAGCTACGGCTGGTTCGCAGACGCCAAAGCATGTGCTGAGTACTTCCTAAGCCACGAAGTGGCAAATGCAACCATTCTTTTAAAGGGTTCGCGGGGTGTAGGGCTTGAACGTGTACTGGACGTTTTATAGAATACCCTTCCGTAACCAAAAAAAAATCATCCAATAAAAAAACCGCCTACATTGAAAGAATGTATGCGGTTTAAATTTTTTTTTGTGGGAGCTATAGGGTTCGAACCTATGACCCCCTGCTTGTAGGGCAGGTGCTCTAAACCAGCTGAGCTAAGCTCCCAATACTTTATTTTGACTGCACTCTCGTTTGAAATGCGGAGCAAAGGTAGCCTAAAATTTTAAATCAGCAAATTTTTTTTTGAAAAAATATCACTACACCACTTCGGCCACTACAAAAGTGCTTCCGCCAACATAGATAAGATCGTCCTCATTAGCACTTCCCTTGGCTGCCTCAAGGGCCTGGGCAACGGTAGGATATGCTTCACCTTTCAATCCAAAACCCTTGGCTTTAGTCTTCAATATATTCTGGTCCAGAGCACGGGGAAGGGCTGCACGGGTAAAGTAGTAAATGGCATCGGCAGGCAGTATGCTAAGCATGCCATCAATGTCCTTATCGGCAACCATACCCAAAACAACATGAAGCTTAGCGTAGCTCATCCGGTGGATTTGCTCCATCACCATGGTTATACCATCTACGTTATGTCCTGTATCACAGTATATTAATGGCCTATCCTGAAGTTTTTGCCATCGACCCATCAGGCCGGTGAGCTGTTGCACCATCCTGAGACCCTGCTTCTGGGCATCGGATGTAATCCTGTATCCTTCATTCCTTAAAACATCAAGCGCGGCAAGAACCCCTGGTAGATTTAATCGCTGGTAGCTCCCCATGAGATCTGTATCCCACTGCTCAGGATTTCCCCCATGGTCCACCAGAAAGGTTTGCGTGCCAGAAGCGGAATAGCTCATTTCTCGAACTTTATATTCTGAGTCGGCAAAAACAAGAGGTGATTGCATTTCACCAGCCTTACTAGTAAAAACATCAGCAATTTCGGGCTGAAGTTGGCTTACGACAACCGGAATACCCCTTTTTATTATACCTGCCTTTTCCCCGGCAATTTGAGGAAGTGTACTTCCCAGTAAATCGGTGTGGTCGAGACCAATGCTCGTGATAACCGAAAGGATTGGGGTAATGATATTGGTTGAATCAAGCCTTCCACCAAGTCCCACCTCCACCACAGCAACCTCAACGTTTCGACGTGCGAAGTAGTCGAATGCCATGGCAACAGTCATCTCAAAAAACGAAGGTTTTACCCTGTCGAAAAGCGCCCGATACTCCTCCACGAATCGAGTAACCTCAACCTGTGAAATCATTTCACCATTGATTCTTATTCGCTCACGGAAATCCTTAAGGTGAGGAGAAGTGTAAAGCCCAACCTTGTATCCAGCTTGCTGAAGAACCGATGCGAGCATGTGGGATGTGCTGCCCTTTCCATTGGTTCCCGCAATATGAATGGATGCAAACTTTTGATGAGGATGACCAAAAAATTCATCCAGCACCAACGCATTACCCAGGTCTGCCCTGTAGGCAGCTTTGCCAACGCGATGAAACATGGGTAGCTGCGACACCATGTAGTCTAACGCTTCATTATAGGTCATAACAAAAAATTTCGCACAATTTTAATCAAAAAATTATAGCTATGTTCTCTTGGTTAGCCAGGGTATAAACATTCTTCAAGTGTTGCTCAAAGATGTATTGAACCTAATATCCTTTGCATCAAATCCACTCACCATCAATCATATTAAAAAACGTCCGCAAACAGCTACAGGTTGTAATATCGAAAACTTCTATAGTGCTTGTGATTTGCTTTCCATTATGCCTTTTTGAGTGTATTGCACGTTTAACCTTTCAAAGCGATTTAAATTTTGTTAAATTAAAAAACCGGCAAACACTTAACAAAATATTATACCTTGACAGTAAGCTTATTACGGTTTGTTTTGTTACACAGTTGGCTATACGGAACCAATAGCTAGACCTCTAAAAATACTTACATTCATTATCTTTGTAAAAGATAAATTGCCATTTATGATCGATTATCTTAAACTTAAGAGCTACATTAGCCTGCTGTTTGAGCGGATGGGTTGTTCGGAAATGGATGCAAAATCCGTTGCAGACCTACTGGTAGCAGCAGAACTTCGAGGAATTCCATCACATGGAGTAATGCGGGTGAAGGACTACTACCAAATGGTGGCTGCCGGGAGGATAAACACCAGGCCATCTGTAAAAACGATACATGAAACTCCATCAACTGCTACAGTTGATGGTGATAATGCACTGGGGCCTGTAGCAGGACTTTACTCCATGCGCCTGGCAATAGAAAAGGCAAAAGTTGCCGGAACGGGATGGGTTGCAACCCAAAACAGCAACCACTATGGAATTGCTGGATACTACGCCATGATGGCGCTTGAGCAGGATATGATTGGTATTAGCATGACCAATGCCAATCCCCTGGTAGTTCCAACCTTTTCAACGAGCAAGCTTTTAGGAACAAATCCCATAGCAGTGGCCATTCCAGCCTTAGAACAGCCACCCTTTGTGGCCGATTTTGCCACAGCCCCAATAGCCCGCGGCAAGCTGGCTCTAATGGCTAAAAAGGGCGAAAAAGCACCTATCGGACTTGTTCAGGATGGACTTGGAAAGCCCACCGACGATCCGGACACCTTGCTTCACGGCGGTGGAATACTACCGCTTGGAGGAGACTATGAGCATGGAAGCCACAAGGGATACTGCCTGACCTCAATAGTTGATATTTTTTCGGCCGTACTTTCAGGTGCCAACTTTGGCCCATTTGTGCCTCCACAGGTTCCCTACCTCCCCATTCCTGAACATTCCGTTGGCAAAGGACTTGGGCATTTTTTCGGTGCTATTCGTATTGATGCCTTTCGCCCAGCCAACGAGTTTAAGCTAATGATGGACGAATGGATTAAAACATTCCGTGCAGCAAAAAGCGGGGTAAACCAGCCGCCAGTACTCATCCCCGGTGATCCAGAAAGGGAAAACGAGAGGATAAAATCAAAGGAAGGTATTACAATATTGCCTCAAGTTCTCAACGATCTTAACGAAGTGGCCGAGAAACTTGCCGTTGAGCCACTTTCTGTTTTTAGTAGTAAATAAACGTAGGTAAAGGATGAAATTCTAACCAAAATAAAAATTAAACACCATGGGCATATACCTGATAATGATTATTTTTTTCGTGCTTAGCTTCCTGATATCCAACCAGCTAAAGGTAAGGTTTGCACGGTACTCGAAGATTGACCTCCCCCAAGGTATGACCGGCAAGGAGGTGGCCGAGATGATGCTAAAGCAGCATGGTATTTTTGATGTGCGCGTAATATCAACCACGGGTCAGCTAACCGACCATTACAACCCAACTGACAAGACTATAAATTTAAGCCCCGCGGTGTACAACGGACACAACATTGCCGCTGCTGCGGTTGCCGCGCATGAGTGCGGCCATGCGGTTCAACATGCACAAAGCTACGCCTTTCTTCAGCTGCGATCGTCCCTTGTACCTGTTGTAAGTGTAGCTTCACGATGGGTTCAATGGATTTTGCTTGCAGGAGTCATTCTGCTTCAATCTATGCCGGCCATACTGGTTGTAGGCGTGGCATTGCTGGCCCTTACAACACTGTTTAGCCTGATTACTTTGCCTGTTG
>DCDD01000070.1 GCA_002316235.1 Bacteroidales bacterium UBA1064 | reverse complement strand
GGTCGCCCTCGTCGGCGTTGCAAACCACGTACTTCTGATCGGCTTTGTTCTTGCTGGCAATTTCCCACTTTAAACCGGTAGGAAAGCCGCCACCACCACGTCCCCTTAATCCCGATTTCTTAATGATATCAATTGTTTTCTGCGGGTCCATTTCGGTAAGCACTTTTCCAAGCGCCTGGTAGCCATCACGGGCAATGTACTCGTCAATGTTTTCGGGATTAATAAAACCACAGTTTCTTAGGGCAATTCTAATTTGCTTGCGGTAGAAACCCATGTGTTTTGAGTCGGATACATGTTCCTTTTTTACCGGATCGGTGTAGAGCAGGCGGGTAACCTTCCTTCCCTTCAGGGCGTGCTCCCTAACAATTTCGGCGGCTTCTTCAGGTTTAACCTGGGTGTAAAAGGTGTTATCAGGAAGCACCTTGACAATAGGGCCTTTCTCACAAAACCCGAAGCAACCAGTCATTATAACCTGAACATCATTCTCCAGGCCGTTGGAAGCAATCTCAGCTTTAAGCCTGTCAACAATCAAATCGCTCGACGAAGCCCTGCAGCCCGTTCCACCACAAACCAGCAGGTGCATTTTATACTTTGCCATTACTTCTGTCTTTTAAGAGGGTTATTTTTCACCATCAATGGTTTCGTAGTTGGTGGGGATGATGCCATCCACCAACTCGCCATTTTTGATGTACTTTTCAATTATTTCATCAGCCTTTTTAGTATCAACGTACCCAAAAACCACGGGTTCTTGGCCGGGACGCTTAACCTCTATGGTGGGTTCAGCATAGCAGTAACCCATGCATCCAGTTTGGGTCACTACGGAGTTTATCCCCCGCTTATCCAGCTCCTCGAGCAAAAAGTCCATAACCACTTTTGCTCCAGAAGCAATGCCACATGTGGCCATTGCCACCTTAATCTGAACGAGATTTTCAGAATTTTCCCCCTTTTCCCGTAGTGAGATTTTCGACTTCAGGGAGTCCTTCATCATTTTCAGATCAGCTAATGATTTTACTTTTGTCATAGCAATACTCCTTAAACATTCATTTTTATTGGGTATATATCGTTTTGAACTTTTCGGTGGCAAAATTACATTTTAAATGTTAACAAACTAACAACAAATTATATGTTTAATAACCTAAACGGGAAATTTGAGCTCCTCCAGGGAGGATTCTATCACCTGCTTAACTAGCGGAAAAACACTGGTATCATTAATAGGAATGCCCTCCAGTGCTTGAGCTATTTCAAGTGTGGTAATGCTAAACTCTGAAGTATCTGTTTTAAAGCTGAAGCTAAACGAAATGTTAGGGAACGAACAAATAAGCTGAGCAGCAACACCCGCTATATCGCCCATAGGAGGGCAATCTATGTGGTTAGGATGAAAAACAGCTCTAAGCGTTGTTCCCTTACCAACAGATGAGGTAATTTCCAGGTAACCACCCGTGCGCTCAGCATTTTGCATTAAAAGGGGTAATCCTAATCCAACCTTGCGGGTTGTACGGGTTGTTGTAAAAGGACTCGTTATCTGTTGAAGAAACTCGGCATTCATACCTTTTCCATTATCGGATATGATAAGTGCAAGGTAATCAAGTTTTGGGTTAATTTCAAGATGAACATCAATTTTGGTTGCCTGGGCAGCAATTGAATTTTGAGCTATGTCGAGCAGGTGCAACGATAAATCCCTCATATCAAAATCATCTAAAGTATAGGCAGCCTCATCAGGCTAGCTCCCTCAGGGGAGCATAATATCGTAGCCGTCAATCCCTTTAATTGCCTTCAACAAGCCATCGAAGTTCAGGTTTTCCATCCTGAAGGTAGTGGTTACAGACCCAACTTGTTCTATGAAGTGAGCATCGGAACTCCTTATAAATCTTTTTCGTTTAAGCGATGGGTTGTGTATGCAGATACTTTCAATTGAAGAATTTATGGATACCTCCAGCGCATCATAGTTTAGGTCGGGGGGTACAAAACCCAGCTGGCTGGTCAAGCTATACTTCGGCCTGTCAATATGAGCCGGTATGAAAATTCCATTCATTGCATGCACAACAGCCTCAAGTTCGTTGATGCCAACATTTAACGCCCCATGGAGTGAGTACTCAACTTCCTCAATAATTTCCTCCTTCTCGTTAACAACTACCTGGTATCCTAGAATATCAGGTTTATTAGGCACCTTCTGGATATGTACTTCCAGAAAATTTTGAAAATCAGCTCTGCTATCCTCGTCGGCAAAAAGGCAAACGCAATGTACCTCCTCACGGGTGGTTACCTCGGCACCGTAAATAGCGAGTATTCCTGCATTTTCGGCCAAACGACGCATTAATGGCGCATGAAGCGTGGAGTTGTGATCAGTAATTGCAATAATGCTAAGCCCCATATTCTTTGCCATGGAAACTATATTGCCAGGGCTCATTTCAAGATCGGCACACGGGGATAAAACGCTGTGAATATGTAAATCGGCCTGGTAAAGGTTCATCGGTTACTGTAAAGCAGCTGGTAGAGCATTCCGGAAATTTCAAACGCTTGTTTGGAGGTCCCCAGAATGGGTATTCCCTCCTCTAGGCTTTTCTGAAGTGTGTTGGGTTCTGGCTCAAGTCCTTTTACCAGTAAAATTGCTGCAATATCCTTAAGTGAAGCTACAGCCACAATATTTATGTGCGTTTGAAGGGTAATCCAAACGGTACCAGCTTGTGCATTGCCCATTACATCGCTTAGAAGATCGGAGGTGTAGCCACCGGTAATCTCCCTGTCCATACCCACCGTTTCTGTATAAACCTTTAAGCCAAGAGACTTTATAATATCTAGTACGGTCATAACCAATTATTTTTTATGTTTAGGTTTATCGCAATCCTTAATAAATCTGTTTTCGCCCCAAATTTTTTTCATTATACGGAAGGAATGCTTAGGGTCCAGCTTGTTCTGTTCCATGATTTTCTGTAAAAATACGCATTGTGAGAGCGAGCCTTCTCCCTGAACAATATCTTCAGCCAGAGCCTGGCACGATGGTGTACCGCATACTCCACAGTCAATGCCAGGCAGGTAGCAAAGATACCGGTTGACCCTTTCCATCTTGTTCATGGCTTTAACCATGCTGTCATCTAGCTTGACAATGGAGCGTGGCTCCAGTCGGTTTAAGCCAACCTTGCCGTTCAGCACACTACTGTACTCTGAAATTTTTATTTGAGTATGAAAACCTATTTTAGATTCTGGGATATACCTGGCCTGCTTCCGAAGCCGTTCGGCAGAGAGGAAGCTGTTTCCAACAGTAAGTATTCCTCCGGCACAACTTTCATCGCATGCCCTAAGCTCCAAGAAATCAACCCCGTGAACCTCGCTGGTTTCCATCTTCTCTAGAAACTCAATAACATTGGAAATGCCATCAATGGCAAGGCCTTTAGCTTCTATGCTAAGAGCTTCACCACCTGTCAGTGCCCAAGTGATGCTTTTCGGAGAAATGTTAACGGCACCATCTTCAACCGTTCGCTTAGTACCCCCAGATCGAATATCCCTTAGTGTTCGGTTGTAAATTAAATCCATGTTAATAACCCCATTTATTTCGGATACATCCTCCCCTTCGGGGCTTTTAACTGCGGCAATTTTGGCCGCACATGGAGTAATGTAAAAAATTCCAACCTCCTGTTCAGGAATTCCTTCCTCCGTAAGCTTCCTTCTTATAAATGATGAAGTAAGATCTATTGGGGGCTTTACCAACATAATGTTTCCTACAAGCCAGGGGAATCGGACCTGAACCAACCTGACAATTGCCGGGCAAAAAGAAGAGATTATGGGCTTTCGGCTAGGGTTGTTTATAATATAAGCGTTTATCCTGGTAATTAGGTAATCGACGGAGTCTTCAACAATTACTACCTTAGTAAATCCTATCCTTAGTAGAGCGTGAATGGCCATATCAACCGAAACATCTTCGGGATACTGGGCAAGAAGCACTGATGGTACAAGAGCCACCCTATACTTGTAGTTGAAAATGCTATTAAAGTCATCCTGTTCTACAATAATTGCTCCGGTTGGACAAACCCTGTAGCATTCACCACAATCAATACACCTGTTGCTTTGAAGTAAGGCTTTTCCTCCTCTTACTCTAAGAGCCTCGGTTGGGCATACCCTCATACAATGTGCACAGCCAATGCAGACATCGGATTGAATTTTTAAAGCGTGGTGAAATGTAGAAGTTTCCAACTCTAACCTCCTCTCACGTTATTTACTGTTTAGGTAAACTACAAATTCCAAATGAGTTCCTTTCCCCACCTCGCTGGAAATGCTAAATTCATCGGAATTACTTTTAATATTTGGCAACCCCATTCCTGCTCCAAAACCCATCTCCCTTACGGTTGAAGATGCGGTTGAAAAACCGGGCTGCATGGCCAGCTCAATATCCGAAATTCCTGGGCCATTATCATCAAGCCTAACCAGCACCCTACTTGCATCAATATCAACATATGCCATTCCGTTATACGCATGAGCTACAATATTAACCTCTGCCTCATAAAGTGCCACCACCACCCGTTTCACCAGTGAAGGTTCTACATTCAGCTGTTTTAAAATTTTTTTAACCTCACTTGATGCGTGGCCGGCTCTCACAAAATCACCACCCTGTACTTTATATTCAAATTTCATCGTTATCAGTAAACTGCTTTGATGCCCAAGCCGTATAAAATTCCAGAAACCTTAAACATGGTGCAGCTGCACTCCACCAAAACTATGCTATTTTCCCTTGCCAACCTAATCATATCCTCGCTCACCCGCTTGTTCCGAACAAATACGATAACTTGAATATCGGACATCTCGGCAGTGCGTACAGCTTGAATGTTGGACAACCCTGTAATCAGCAAAAAATTCTCACATTTAACAGTTAGCACATCGCTCATCAGATCCGAGGCAAAAGCATAAACTACCTCGCTGTCGAGGCACTCCTCACAGCATAGCACCTTTCCATCTATATGCTTTACCAGCTCACCTATCCGCATAAAATATTTTTTACTACAATAATTATACGCCACAAATATATTTATTGTTATTAATATAACATGTATTATTAAACATGTATAATAGTTGCGCTATTTGGCTAACGATTATACCCATTGACTAACGGCTGATGAAAAATCCATTTTTACTCATTCTCCTACTTTTGTTGCTCATGCTGGGCAAATTGTACAAGGGCGTATGAACAACCGGTTGCTAATTGCGAGTTCTGCAAAGCCTTTGTGCTGGCGATCCATCCGCTCAGCCCCGTCGCCTATAATTGTATGCCAAAATATTTACAATCAGAAAGCTAAGAATTTATCAGAGATAAGCTAAATGCAATAAAGAAGGTTGTACTCGTACTGTGAAAAAAGGAAGGCTGTCCTTTTAAGAGACAGCCTTTAAGCATTACAGCCAGGTACTCACTAGTTTTTAGTACCTCTGCCTTTCCTTGTAGTGGGTATGCAGTAGTTCATGAGCCTTATGGCTGTTGGGCTCATCAAGAAATTCCTTATAAATAGCAATCACCTCAGGATTTTCATGCGACTTTCTGATTTTCTTATTAGCATCCTCGCGGTAAATTGCTTCGGCACGCTTTTTACGAATTTCTTCATTGGTGGGAATAGGCTGACCTCCACCTCCGATGCACCCCCCAGGGCAAGCCATAATCTCAATGAAGTGCCAGTCGGCTTTTCCCGACTTAACCACATCCATCACCTTTTTGGCATTGGTCAATCCGTGGGCTACAACGGTTTTAAGAACCACGCCATCAAGGAACTTCCATTCGGGTTTGGTATTCTCAATTTTAATGGCAGCCTCACGAACACCCTCCATTCCCCTAACAGGTGTAATGTTGAGGCCATCAAATGGAACCTCTCTACCGGTAACTACCTCGTAGGCGGTTCGTAGGGCAGCCTCCATAACCCCTCCGGTAGCACCAAAAATAACAGCAGCACCTGTGGAATCTCCCATAATGCTATCGTAGTTTGTTTCCGGTAGGCTGTCAAACTCTATACCTGCCTGCTTGATCATAATAGCCAGCTCACGGGTGGTGAGCACATAGTCCACATCCTTATAACCGCTGGAGTGCATTTCGGGTCGGTCAGCCTCGAATTTCTTGGCCGTGCAGGGCATAATGGAAACCGAAACTATACTGGCCGGATCAATGTTACGTTTTTTAGCGTAGTAGGTTTTGGCCAGAGCCCCAAACATTTGTTGGGGTGATTTACAGGTGGAAAGGTTGTCAAGATACTCCGGATAGGTATGTTCAATAAACTTAATCCAACCGGGAGAGCAGCTGGTTGCCATGGGAATCTTCACAGTACTATCCTTGTCAACCAATGCCTTTTTGAGCCTGCCAAGCAACTCGAATCCCTCCTCCATAATGGTTAGGTCGGCTGAAAAATCAGTATCCAAAACTGAATCAAACCCTAGCCTTCTAAGGGCGGTTACCATTTTGCCGGTAACGATTTGACCAGGTTTCATCCCCAGCGCCTCTCCAAGGGCAACCCTTACAGCCGGTGCAGTTTGAACAACAACATGCTTGTTAGGGTTATAAATGGCATCCCAAACCTCCTCCACGTAGTTGCGTTCAACCAGCGCTCCGGTTGGACAGCGGTTTACGCATTGGCCGCAGTTGGTACAAACCACCTCGAACATGGGATTTTCGAAAAAGGTGGAAATTTTCATGTTGGCACCTTTATATGCAACCCCCAGTGCGCTAACATGCTGGAGTTCTTCGCAGGTACGCACGCAACGCTGACAACGGATGCACTTGCTGTCATCCTTAATTATTGATGGTGAATAGGCGTCCATCTGGTAATTTTTGTATGGAACCAGATCGATAAACATGGGCTCGGAAATTTTGTATTCCGAGGCCAGGTTTTGCAGCTCGCAATTACCGTTCTTGTAGCATGTGGTGCACTTGGCGTTGTGCTCGGAGAGCAAGAGGTCAATGATGTGCTTACGGGCGGTGCGAACCTTAATTGTATTTGTAAAAATTTCCATTCCCTCCGCAGCAGGCATGGCGCATGAAGCAGGAAGTGTTTTCGATCCCTTCATTTCAACCACGCAAACACGACAATTTCCTGCCACGCATAAATCGTCATGATAACATAGCGTTGGAATGTGGATATTTAGTTTTTTAGCAGCCTGTAGAATTGTAGTTCCCTCTTCAACAGTGATTGGGAAACCATCTATGGTGAGGTTTATTTGTTTAGCCATGAATTTGAAATTTTAATTTAGTAAATCATCTCTTCCTTAAAGTTCTCCACAATAGAGAAGAACGAATTTGCCACGCTTTGCCCCAAACCGCATTTTGCGGTTATCTTCATTGTTTGGGCGAGTTTCTGCAGCTGATCGAGGTATGCAGCATGGCGATCGCCCTTCTTAACCGCTTCAATACCAAGTATAAGCTGCTGGCATCCAACGCGACACGGAGTGCACTGCCCACATGACTCCTCGGAAAAGAAATCCAGGTAATTTTTAAGCACGTTGTACATGGATCGCGAGCTGTTAAAGAGCATCATGGAACCTCCAGTAGGAACACCCTCAAATCCGATTATGGTATCCTTGAACTTTTTTCGGGGAACGCAAAACCCTGAAGCGCCACCCACCTGAACCGCTTTGGTATCACCATCTCCAAACTCGTCAACAAATTGCTCGACGGTCATACCTAGCTCCAACTCATAAATTCCAGGTTTTGGAGTATCTCCAGATACAGAAAACACCTTAGACCCGCGTGAATCTGCAGTTCCCAGCTCCTTGAATTTGCGGGCGCCATAGCGGAAAATCATAAAGGCATAAACCAGCGTTTCAACGTTGTTGATAACGGTAGGTTTTTTCCGGAATCCCGATACGGTAGGGTATGGAGGTTTGTTGCGAGGTTCGCCCCTGTCGCCTTCCATCGATTCGAAAAGAGCGCTTTCCTCACCGCATATATAGGCGCCACTACCCACTATAATTTTTATTTTAAAATCAATTTTCAAATCTTTCAAAATCTCGTTGAACAGCTTTAGCTGATTTTCCAGCTCCGAAAGTAAAAAGCGATACTCTCCTCTAAGGTAGATAAATCCTTCCTTGGCGTTGATAACCTTGGCACAGATAGCCATTCCGCCAAACACCTTAAGGGGAACCTTAAAGAGAATCTCACGGTCCTTAAAGGTTCCAGGTTCGCCCTCGTCGGCATTGCAAACCACGTACTTTTCCGGATCAGCCTGCTCGCTGGTAAACTTCCATTTAAGGGCAGTTGGGAAACCGGCACCTCCCCTTCCTTTAAGCCCTGATTCAAGTAGCTGGTTGATAATCTCGTCGTTGGAATGCTGGTATGCCGATTTCAACACCTCCTTAAAGTTGCAATCCTGATCAAAT
>DCDD01000135.1 GCA_002316235.1 Bacteroidales bacterium UBA1064 | reverse complement strand
ATCAACCGGATGGTTGACCTCTTTTCAACCCAACCGGCAAAAATATTTGGACTTTATCCCCAAAAGGGCGAAATAGCTGTTGGCTCCGATGCCGACCTGGTTATTTGGAATCCGGCCCCCACCTCAACCATTCAGGCAAGCAACCATCATTCGCAGGCAGACTTCAACATATATGAAGGCATGAAGGTGAAAGGCGGAGCTAACTTCGTTATCTGTCATGGACGAGTTGCCTTTGCAAACGGGATAGAGCAACCGGAACTCCCCAAAGGAAACCTATTGAGGAGAAAAGCACAAGGTTAAAGGTTAATACAAGGATAAAGGTTATAGGTTCAAACTTCGACAAGCTCAGGGAAAAAAATCCAAGATTCAGAACAATTTCAGGATGTGTTTTAAGCCCAGAAGGGGCGAAACATGATTAACCCCAGGCGCAAGCCCGGGGTATGACGCGGTAGGTGAAGAATTGGCGATGCAAGTAGCAAATCTTCCAAAGCGCAACCCTGACCAGTTGCATCGCAACGCAGGGAATTTTCCAAAGCGCTGGGACAAAAAAGGGATAAAGACAGGGATGAAGTTGCTTTGAAGTGAAGATAAAATCCTTCACCTGCGGAAATTAATCAAAAGTCAATTCTTTAATCTTCTTCCCTTTAACTTTTCACATTTAGTTTGTATATTTTTACATAACAGCTCACAATAATGCCCGTTTTTGAACACTAATTGGTCTGCTATTTTTCCTTTTCTGGAATAACTAACTGATATACTTATTTTTATTAAATTTGGAGTAAATATTGCAATTTTATTTTATGATAACTACAAAATAGCCACAAGATGAATGCGCCTCTGTCCAATAATCCACAAGGCATCAACATAAGGATAGTGGGCCTTTTAGGCTTACTGTTTTTCCTCTCAGCTGAAGGAATGGCCCAGTATGCTCCGGCGGGCATAGGCACAAGCAGCGAAAATGTGCTGTGGCTGCGCTCCGACCAGGGAACCTCAACCACCACAAACGGAGAACCAGTGAGTGGCTGGAATGATATTAGCGGGAATGCAAACCATGCCGCTCAGGGAACAGCGGGCAACCAGCCCATTTACATTTCTTCGGGAATTAACGGCTTGCCTACAATTCGATTTGATGGAACAAATGACCATTTGATCGTTGCTGATGCCGACAACCTTGACAATACCAATGGGGTAAGCGTTTTTGTTATTGCCCAACCCGTTAGTCCGGATGCTTTGGCAAGAGGACTGGTTTCCAAAAGAGTAAGCGCTGGAAATGAGGAGGCCTTCTATCTATTCACGTACACCGGTAGGAACCTATATTTTAACGCCTCAACTTACCGAATCAACGGCAACGATCCTGTAACAGACCAACCCCAGATATTTTCGGCCATTTACGATGGATCGGTGGCTAACCCACGTTCAAAAATCTTTTACAATGGTGAGGAAAGCGGCAACGGAAACGGGCCGGTTAGCATTGCAAATATGGCCTCCGACCTGCACATTGGAATCCTTAACCCCGGATATGCTCAGGCATTTAACGGCGATATTTCGGAGATTATTGTGTACAGAGACAACCTTAATAAGGCGCAAAGGTTAATTGTAGAGGCTTACCTGGCTAATCGTTACAACATTGCCATAACGCCAACCTCCTACTCTTCAACCACGCATACGCAAGATTTTATTGGAATTGGTCATTCGGGTGGCGATAGGTACAGCCAAACCAGAAATGTTGGCTCCGGCTTGCTCCTATCCGAACGCAACGAAACGCTCGATGAAACCAATGAGTTTGTTTTTGCCGGACACGATGGCACACCCCATGGCTTCAATACCAACGACCTACCAACCATTCCCGGTGTTAACCTTGATCAGCGTTGGGATAGGATTTACTACGTTGAGCGGGTCCAGAATGGAGTTATTGATGCTGGAAGCACCGATGTACGGATTACCTTCGACTTTACCGAGGCTGGACTATCCCTTTCGACCGACAGGGTTTACTACCTGCTCTACCGATCTGGAACATCCGGAACCTTCTCCTCTGTCCCTGGTGGAACCGGGGTTGCCTCCAACGGAAAGGTTTCTATCAATCTGAGCAGCTCTAATTTTGCCAGCGGATACTATACCCTGGCAAGAAGCGACCAGCAGGTAAAAACATGGTACTCGCTAAACGACGGGAACTGGAACGATTACGAAACATGGAGCCTAAAACCCAACGAGCCTGATAACCCCTCGCATGAAATTCCTGGAATCATGGATAGAGCCGTTATACAGAACAATAAAACCATTACTGTTACTACAGATGATACCCAGTGCGGAATTCTTGATGTGATTGACGGGATTGTAGATTTTGGTACCACAACCGGCAGTACGTTCTCAACCATTACCGGCCAGGTAAACGGAAAGATAAGGCTGGCAGCCGATAATTTTCCATCGGGCGATGCCGGTGAATTTGCCGATGCCTCCTCGGGCGGAACCGTGGAGTACTACGGGACAGGATACAACCTTTCAACCTCCCGAACCTTCCGGAATATGGTTGTAAACCTGACCAACACCACCAATAAGCTCTACTTGCTGTCGAACTACACCCTAAACGGCTCGTTGACCATTACCAGGGGTGAGTTTTATTTTGGTGATAACGTCTCCACAACCTCCCGCTCGCTAACCGTTTACGGGGATTTTGTGGTTGAGGCCAATGGGAAAGTTCATACGGGTTCCGCAAATGCGCGGCACCAGCTTAACCTTTATGGCGATTTTACCAACCGTGGTAACATTCAACTTACCAACCGTGCTGCGGCAGACTACACAGCCGAGGCAACCGACGGGATTGTTGATGCCAACTTCCTGAGCGCCACGCGTAACCAGAGCATGTTGCTATACGGCCCAACCCGTTTCTACCGTATAGCAATCAGCAAGGGACTCTCCAGCACCTACGAACTCTACATGTGGGCATCCAGCTCAGCCTACTTCGAGCTTTTTGGCTATGCCAACGAGGGGCACCCCGACGAAAAGCAGCTGTTGGTTAACAACAACTCGTTAGGCCTGGCTTACGGAACCGTAAGGGTTGGGGCAAATATAACGGTGCCCCGTTTGAATGGAGGAGGCAACTACAACGTTTCGGAAAATGCCATCCTTTGGGTTGATGGCGGCACAGTTACGAAACCAAGCGGAACCGCTGTGGTAGTTTATGGCAAGGTAAAGGTTTCGGCAGGAACGTTCAACGCTAACATAAACAGCGGAATCACCACCAGGTTAAACGGCGTGTTTGAGTCCACCGGTGGCACCACCAACCTGGGCCAGTTCAGAACATCCGTTTATGGAACCCAGCACATTGGCGGATTCATTCAGTCCGGAGGCAATGTAACCGTTGACCAGGCCTACGGTTCATCTTCTGACTACTATCTCTTCTCGCTATCCTATGAGGGAAACATATTCACCCTGACCGGTGGAACGCTGCACATCAAGGGAACAAACGCCAAGGGTTCGGTTTTTATCAATTCCGACCCTGTAAACCAGAATGTTAGCACCAACGCCACCCTGATTTTAGAATCCACGAGCACTTCCCCTTTCCGCATTACCTCACGAGCTCCCTTTCCAAATGTAACCATGAGCCGTTCCGGCTCAGGAACAAGAACCTTGGTGCTTGAGGGGGGAATTGTAGGAAGCAATCCCGGTAACCAAGCTGAGCTGCCGGCCCTACCCTTGGTAACAAAGGGAACTCTGACAATAAACGACAACGTAGTATTCGATGCCAAGGGGCAAGACGTAACTATTGGTCGGAGCTACAGCATTGGTTCGGGAGCCAACTACATTGCAGCAAGTAACACGACAACCTTCCAGGGGGCATCCCAGAACTACATTATTGCTATAAATGCGGCTGCAACTACAAAGTACTTCCATAATCTCACAATAAACAACAATGGTTACACCGGAACCCTTTCGGTAAGCGACATCACAGTTGGTAACAATTTGACCATTACCGAAGGGTCGCTTGCAACCGGCGCTAAAACAGTAACTGTGCGCGGCAATATCATTAACTCCGACACGATTAAAAGCACATCAGGAGGTATTCTTATCACAAACCGTGGCATTGTGAATCTGGTTACGGTTACCAATGGGGGCAGCTACACCTCCGTTCCAACGGTAACCATTGCAGCTCCCGGCGGATCGGGAATCCAGGCCACTGCTGTGGCCATATTCAACGGAACTCCCTCTGGATCTAACCCGCTCCCAGTGGCCAGAATAGCCATAACCAACACCGGTAGCGGGTACACCTCAGCCCCAACGGTGAGCTTCAGTGCTGGGGCAGCCACTGCCACGGCATCCATCTCAACAACCCATGAGCTTGGTGGCAACGGCAACGGCGTATTTGGCAGCCTGGAGCTGAACGAACCCCACCCAAGCGAAGCATCCGAAAAGGTGGAGGTAACATACCTGTCTGCAAATCAATCTATTACCGATACGCTAGCAATAACAGATGGCGTGCTCGACATAAAGGCAAAGAGCCTGACGCTTGACGGGTATATGGGTAGCGAAACCCTTACAGATTACAGCCCTACCAAAATGATCCGTACCTCGGGCAACCACTCCGATTTAGGAATGTCGAGGCGTATAACCTCAAACGCAACCTACATATATCCTCTTGGAATATACACAAAAACTGGCGATGGAAGCCGTTATACCCCCATTAGCCAGGCCTTCACCTCGGTTTCTGATACCGGCTACGTGCAGCTGAACAATGTGGATAGCGAGCTGCCCACCCTGGCGCCATCAGCAGAATCGGCCCTGCAGTACTACTGGCGGGTTCGGCATTCGGGATTTTCCACCATACCTGAAGTTTACAACATTTTTTACTTCTATAATCTCCCTGATGGCTATAGACCCGGAATGCCAGACCCCGCTACCTCATGGGGAACAGGAAAGATAGTGGAAATCACCCGATACTACAACCTGGGTCCCCTGAGTTGGGATAACCCGGCCAAAGATCTTTCCCTGGAGTACTCGCACCAGGAGAGCGGGCAAACCGGAAGCTCACCGCCGGAACTCCAGGAAGGGGAATTTACCACGGGGCATAATACACGTTTTGCCGGAACGGTTCAGGTTTTCTACCTACGTCAAAATGGAAACTGGAGGACTAATGCAACATGGTCGTTTACCCGCGGGGGTGCCCCTGCTGATGATTACCCCAAACAAGGGGATATAGCGGTAATTCGGAGGTTCTCTGTCGGATACAACGGTATTGTTGAAATTACAAATGCCGAGACATGCGCAAAGGTGATATTTGACGATGAGAATGGCTTTTCAAGCGGATGCCCCAGGGTACAGTTCTCCAACTCAACGGCCTACGGAAGCAATTTTGCCGTTGTAGAGGTTGCAGAAACCCACCAGGGAGGCACACCTCTGGATGGGGAACGTCATGGAGCAGTTATCAAGTATGATCTTTACGATGGGTACGCCGGAGAATTCCCCTCGGGAGACTTTGGCGATTTTAACCGGTACCCAAATGCTCTTGTAATATACACCAAAGAAGGAGCATCATCTGAAGTAACCCTTTCCTCTTCGGCAACGGAGTACCCCCAGGTTTGGTTTGACCCGCCAGCCAACAGAACATTCATCCTACCCGATACTCTTGTTACCTTTAACGGTATGGTAATCGTGACCTACGGGCATACCCTACGAATGAATACTGGCTCAAGTGCGGGGGCAACCTTCAAAAGAAGGTTAAATATTGGACATTCTTATGGCACGGGTTACTTTGATTTTGCAGGTAATGCAAGCGCCAACCAAACCGTAACGGCCGAAACCAACATCAACCTTTACAACAACGCCCAGCTTCGTATTAATGCCCCAGCCGGCATTGGCAGAACACACCTTCTGAAGCTGCATGGCAACATGACTATGGAAACAGGTTGCTCTGTTAACCTGGGAGATGGTAACCCTGCAAATACGAATGTAACACTGGAGCTAACCGGCAACGGCACCAACTCGCTAACCGGTGCAGGAACGGCAAGTCTTACCCTGTCGAGAGTGACCATGAATAAGGGGACAAGCCAGGCTCAGTCGTTTTCATTCAGCTGGCCATTCTCCCTCACCGGCCCTACCAGTGGAGCTACCACGGATAAGGCCCTTCAGCTGCAAAATGGAACCCTATATTTGAATAACGCAGGTATAAATATCAACCTTTCCACAGGTGGAGGCGATTTCTACATTCCCTCCACCTCGGGGCTGGTTGTGAAAAATGGTAAGGTAAATGTTAGCGGAAATGATAACGGCATTCTCCTCGACGGGCTGCTCCGGGTTGAAACCGGTGGAACCATTAACATGGATGGTGGTGCAGGGGTTAACAACTACATTGAGTACTCGGCATCGGGCAATGCCACACTTGAGGTTATCGGTGGAACCCTTACGGTGGGCTCCCAGATCAGAAGGGGAACCACCAATCCATCAGGCATACTGAGGTACACGCAAACGGGCGGTACGGTGGTTGTTGGCAAAAATGCGGCTCCTGTGGCAAACCGGGGAACCTTTGAGGTTTTAAATACGGGTAGCCGATTCATTCACACCGGGGGGACTCTTACCGTAGCTCGCCCTCAGACCAGCGCCACTGAGGCCACCATTCTGCTCGAACCCACGGTGGCATCGATTGGAAATACCACCCTTCAGGTGGGTAGCGACGACACGCCAGCCTCAAGCGTGCTGACCTTAAAGTCAACGATGGAGCTGGGCAACCTGACAATTGCCGGCGTCAACTCACCAACACTCCGACTAAAGGATCGCTCGTTAACCCTTAAGGGCGACCTTACCATCGGTTCGAACTGCACCTTTGATGGAGCCGGATCGTTCAACCTAACCTCCAAAAGGCATATCGTTAACAACGGAATGGCAAATTTGAATGTTGATACGCTGTTCATGGCCGGAAGCAGCTCCCCTCCATCCTCAGCCAACCAGCAGATCACCGGCAACGTTAGGGCTAGAAATCTAATTGTTGAACCCGAGACATCGGTTAGCCTGCAGCCTTTATCGGAGCTGGAGGTTGATGCCAACCTGCACATAATTTCAGGCCAACTGGTTGATGGGGCCAACAGGATTGTGGTAAAGGGCAACGTTACCAACAACTCCTCGCACGTCAGCTCAAATCCCGTAACGGGCGGAATAGTATTTAACGGTACCTCACTACAAAGGATATATGGCAATGGAGAGTTCGGTCGCATTGAGGTGGACAACCCCAACGGCGTTCAACTCGAGAACAGCATAGCTATGGAGAACAACCTGGCCATGACTAGCGGCATCCTTCAGCTACAGAGTAACAAGTTGACATTAGGACTCAACGCAGCTGTTGAGGGATCGGGGTTTGATAGTACCAAAATGATTGCCGTGGGAGGCGGCGACTACATACAGGGTATTGAAAAGGCCTTTCCAACAGTTCCCTCTGCGGTTCCCTCAGACCCCTACGACCCAGATGATCCAGCTTATACGTTTAGCTTTACTTTTCCAATTGGTGTTGACAACGGAACCGATAAAAAATACACCCCTGTTGAGCTCCACGTGGCTTCAAATGCTACCCAGGGCACCGTTAACCTTTTCCCGGTTAACAAGAAGCATATCACTTTTGACGAAACCCAAACGGATGTACTCCAGTACTACTGGATAATGAACAGCAGCGGGCTGAGCAACTTCACCTCGGTGATGCGTATGCACTACATTAATGGTGACGTGGTGGGCGATGAAAGCGCATACATCGGGGCAAAACTCTACGATAACTTCTGGGCAAAGTTTCAGGAAAGCGAGGTTCCGCCAATTGAGGTGGTGTATGAAAACGACGATTTTATAGCATTTATAACCGATGGCGTTAACCTTATAACGGGTGAGTACACTGCCGGCATCGAATCGCATATTCCCAACGAGGTTCCCCTCTACTATTCAAAGCAAAACGGCGAGTGGACAAACTCCAGCACATGGGAGCGGGAGGATGGCGGGTTAGTTCCGGTTGGCGGGCCGGTTGGTCAAAGGGTCCATATCCGCACCTCGCATACTGTGTCCGTGTCGAGTAACTACCGCAGGGCATACCGGACAACCATCAATGGCCGGCTGGAGCTAGACTCAACAAAAAACCACATTTTGGGTTACGTATCGGGTACTGGAACGCTCTCCACGGAGATCAGCTCGCTTCCGTCCGGCAGCTACGATACTTTTTTTGCCTGCGGTACAGGGGGAACAATGGAATGGGCAGGAGGCACTTATGGGCTTCCCAGCTCCATTACCAGCTACTACAATATTACAATTACGGGTACCGGAACAAAAACATTCCCCAACTACGATATCACCATTTGCGGCGACTTGAGGATTGACAGCAGTGCTACCCTTAAACAGCCAGGGGTTCCTTCGGATTACCGCTACACCACTATTAAAGGGAATACCTATTTACTCGATTCGGCCACATGGGATATGGGCAACAGAACTTGGGTGAACCTTGAAGGCAACTTTACCAGAGACGACTCCACCTCATTCCTCACCAGCTACACCAACCAAACCTTCAAAGTTAATGGGACTACCGACCAGGCATTTATCGGAGTTTTTAACAGCAATAACCAATTCAATACCCTCCACTTTGACAATACCGGAAACATTTCCTTCAATGATTCGTCGGGCATTAGAAATTACCTGTATATGAATAACGGTCATATCCAGAACCCTGCCGGTAAGCCATTTATGGTAGCTAAATCGGATGGAGACGGGTTCTACGCCTATAGTAATGGACTATTTGAGGGGTCGGTTTCCATAAACCTGAATTCGAGTTCGCCCAAACAATTTTTACCTGTCGGCAAGAACGGCATAAAAAAATTCATCTACCCCTTAGACCTACCATTAACTGTTGGTTTCTGGATAGGTGAGTACTTCAATAGCAGCCCCTCAGCCCATATACCGCCAATGCGGCACGATAGCCTAGTCTCGCCCCTGCAGTCGGTTAGCCAAAGCGAGTACTGGAGAATCTCAGGGCCCAATGGCGTTTCCTCTAGAATAAAGCTTACCCTGGATGGAACATCCGACATAGCTTCAGGAATATCGGATATTAACAACCTACGCATTGTTTACTGGAATGGAACAAAATGGGAAATTGCCGGTACAGGCGCCACCATAACCGGAAACGCTAGTAGCGGAACCATATCAACCACAGCAAGCTTTACTTTCAATGGCGCAGAGCAGTTCTTTACCCTGGGCGCCATTGAATCGGTTGTTGTTCCTACAGCCCAGATAACATCCTCCGATGCGGAACTATGCGAGGGGAGTACCTACCAGCTAGTCATCGCGCTTACCGGTAACTCACCATGGTTCATTGACTATAATGATGGTACCACAAGCTATCATGTAGATAGTATCCTTTCATCCCCTCACACCATAAACATTACGGGCATGATAACCGGTTCCTACACCTACGCCATAGACACCGTACGCGATAAGGATTCGGTATTAGGCTATATATACGGTCCTAATCCAACCGTAAATGTATATGTCAACCCAACCCAATACATTGTAACCAGCGGAGGTAACATTTGCGGACCAACCACCACAACCATTGAGCTTAACGGTTCGGATGTCGGATTCACCTACCAGCTCTACAGGGATGCAGTTTACTTTGGTACTGAGCTGGCAGGAACCGGTTCAGCGTTAACTTTTACAGGAGTTGACCAGTCGGGAACCTATACCGTACGTGCTTTTAACGACCTTAACAGCTCATGTTATGAATGGATGAACGGGAGCCCATTCGTTGACTACGCGGAAACCCCACAAGCCGAAGTTACAGGCCTGATTAGCCCATCCCAAATGTGCGAGGGTGAACCGGTAGAAATAGAAATCACCCTAACCGGTGTGCCTCCATTTACGTTTTCCGTTGCGGATAACCATGGCGGAAGCTGGCTGGATATAACCGTTGATGTCGGAGAACTTTCAGGATCAGGTCCTTATACCTACAACTTCACCACACCCGATCAGCTTCCAACCTGGTCAGATCCCGCACTACCAAAGGTTTACCACTATAATGTTACAGCAATTACTGATGATGCCGGCTGTGGACCAGGAACTGTGGTAGGACCCGGGGTAGATGTTGACGTGTACAAGATACCGGAAACCGGACCCCAGTACCACATACCCAATAACTATGCCTACTAGCCAACGTATTCGACTCTTAACCTATGCCAGAAGTAGCGGGGTTTAACAACACTGTAAAAGTCAATCCCTGGTGATACCCATACCGGGAAACACTATCCTGGCGCATATTCAGGGCTAAAGCCCACCACCTTGTTCATTGCCGTTCCCGAGCTGAATGTCGGGGTTATCTACGGTTCCGACACAGTCAATCGTGTTACCTTCTGCTCCTAACAAGGCGCCTAGGGCAACTATCCTGCATGTCAACTCATCCAAACTCTTTGGAATCCTATTAAACCTATCATCCTGCAAATCCTGAACCCGACAATTATACTCACATTTTTGGTTAAATCTTTTTTTGAGGTGCTAAAGAATAACAGCTACCCTTGGTAAAGGACAAGTAAAAAACGCCCATGGGACAGAAACGGAAACAACGTCCAAGCGCGGAGGTTGGCGCGGTGATCTCCCTATTCGGCGCTGATCTACAACGGGTCAAGAGCATCAGCTGCGATATGGCCGCTGGCTACTTGCTGGCCTGTTCAGAACAGCTTCCCCTGGCCAGGGTAGCCATTAATAAGTTTCATGTCATGCAGTATGTGTATGATGCGGTGCTGGATGTGAGGTGAAGAATAAAAAAAGAGCTGTCATCCGGGCTAACCAGAGGCAAGGGTAACTACTCACCCCGTCATTGCGAGGGAGGAACGCCCGAAGCAATCTCAAGAAAATAGTCAATGAAACGAGGATGAGCCATACATATCATGACAAATAAAAACCACACTACTCTTTATACAGGAGTAACTTCCGATTTAAA
>DCDD01000031.1 GCA_002316235.1 Bacteroidales bacterium UBA1064 | reverse complement strand
ACAAATATATTACTTTTGTTCAAAAGTATCTAAAAATGGACAAGATTCTTGTTACAGGTGGAGCCGGGTATATTGGTTCGCACACGGTTGTTGAGCTTGTTGGCGCCGGGTATGAAGTGGTGCTGGTTGATAATTTTTCCAACTCCTCACCGGAGGTGCTACAGGGAATAGAGACGATTACCGGCGTTAAACCAACTTTTGTTGAGGCCGATTGCTCCGATATTTCGGCCATGCGGCAGTTGTTCTCAACCCATCACGGAATTCAAGGCATTATTCATTTTGCTGCACTGAAGGCTGTAGGCGAGAGTGTGGATAAGCCTCTCCAATACTACCATAACAACCTTCTTTCGACCATTAATATGCTGGCCATGATGAACGAATTCAAGGTGAAAAACCTGGTGTTCTCCAGCTCCTGCACGGTGTATGGTCAACCCGACGAGCTGCCCGTAACCGAGCAATCGCCCATGAAACCAGCTCTTTCGCCCTATGGCAATACCAAAAAGATTTGCGAGGATATCATTCGCGACACCGCTGTGGCAAATCCCGAAATAAGAGCTATTGCACTAAGGTACTTTAACCCCATTGGTGCGCACCCTTCTGCCTACATTGGCGAACAACCCAGGGGAAAACCCGACAACCTGGTGCCATTTATCACCCAAACCGCTGCAGGGGTAAGGGACATGCTCCAAATATTTGGAGGCGACTACCATTCCCCTGATGGAACAGCCATTCGCGACTACTTCCACGTTGTTGACCTGGCTAAAGCCCACATTCTGGCTGTTGAAAGGTTGATGTGGGGGAAAAACAAGTCTAACTTTGAGGTTTTCAACGTGGGTAGCGGACGTGGTGTTACTGTTCTGGAAATAGTTAGGGCATTTATGGCGGTTACCGGGGTAAACGTTCCCTACGAGGTAGTTGGCCGCCGTGCCGGTGATATCGAAAAGGTTTGGGCCGATACTTCCCTTGCTCAAAAGGAGCTGGGTTGGAAACCGGAAAGTAGCCTCGAGGATGCCCTGCTCTCGGCATGGCGCTGGGAGAAAAAGTTGAGAGGATTATAGCACCCTACTAGCCTCTTCCGGCCTTTTCTGAGGTTCATAAGTTTTTAGATTGGACGTGCGGAAGCGTCCAATTCTTTTTTACCAATCCCAATACATTCTTCCATATTAACACCAGCAGCAAGTTGATGGCTTTACTCATCATGTTTATTAACATAGTCATGGGGTGATGTTTACCTACCGGCTTGTAATACTTTTGCAGCGTGTTTTTAATCCATACTACACCATTGATTTTTTGTAAGGGTTTTCTATAAAACTTTGGGCGTTTGCCTACGACACGTCCTTTGGGGTTCATTTCAGCACAAACAAGTGTAGTGTGTTGATTTATAGAATATTATCAATTAATAGCACTAAAATTTTGTATGGATGAAGCATGCCGTACTTTTCCTGTTGGGATTCCCGTTGCCTGCTTTAGCACAGCCCGATTCAACTTCCATGAAGGTAAATTTGGACACTGTATGGGTTTTTTCCCCGCAAAGAGTTTCGTCCTACTCGGAGCTTAGTCGGATGGTTGGCGTTGTCACAAGGAGCGAGTTGCGCCAGATGAAGGCAACTTCCCTTTCGGAAGTGCTGGAACGCTCCGCATCTATTGATATTCGTCAGCGGGGTACTCATGGTGTGCAGGCCGATATTAACTTTAGGGGAGGATCGTTTGACCAGACGCTTGTCATGCTCAACGATATAAACATCAGCGATCCACAAACCGGTCACCATAACCTGAATATCCCCATCGTTCTCGATGCGGTTAGTCGTATTGAAATACTTCAAGGCCCCGGGGCCCGGGAGTTGGGACAGGGCGCTTTTTCAGGAGCCATCAATATAATCACAGGGCCTTCGGCAAAAAACGAGTTCTCACTTTCAACTTTTGCCGGTGAGTACGGCTTGCTGAAAACCTCTGCTAGCGCAACATTTGGTTCAGCAAAAATACGAACCTTTACTGCTGCCTCCTTCGAAAGGAGTAATGGCTACACCGATAATACCGATTTCACCGGGGAGAACTTTTTTTTCCATACTCATTTTTACACCGGCGCTGGCAACTTTTCCCTATTTTCGGGTTACCAGGATAAGGGTTTTGGGGCTAATAGCTTCTACACCCCAAAATACCCCAACCAGTTTGAGGCTACAAGAACGCTGCTAAGCGGACTTAAGTACATTCGGGCTTTTGGTCGAACCTCAATTTCAGCCAGAGGTTACTACCGTAAGAATTTTGACAGGTTTGAGCTTTTTCGTGAGAATCCTCCTTCGTGGTACATGGGGCATAACTACCACACAACCGATGTTTACGGGTTAAAGGCAAACATCTCAATGCTGTATGGATTTGGCAAAACCGAAGTTGGAGCCGAAATCAGGAGGGAGGAGATTCTTAGCAGCAACCTGGGTGAGGCACTTTCAGATTCGGTGAGGGTGAAAGGCCGTAATGCCTGGTACACCAAGGGTGGAAATCGAAATTTATTGAATATTTTTGCCTCCCAAACCTTTTACTTAAAAAGGGCTACCCTGTCGGGTGGACTGCAGCTGGCTTACAACAGTAGTTTCGAATACATTTGGTGCTGGGGTGCCGATATTTCCTACTCGCTGAATAACCATTCCAGGTTTTTTGCCTCGGTCAACCGCTCATACAGGGTACCAACCTTTACCGATCTATACTACAGCAGTCCTACTAATGTTGGGAATCCAAACCTTAAACCTGAGTTTGCCACAACCATTGAGGGCGGGCTAAAGGCCAATAGGAAAGCGTGGTCGGTGCAGCTTGCCGCATTCTACCGACAGGGAAGCAGCATAATTGACTGGGTGAAGGAGCCCACCGACGAGGCGTGGCATACCATTAACCATACTAGCCTGAACACAACTGGCGTGGAAGTTTTCGTACAGGCTGATTTGAGTGAAATTTTTAGGGATGCCGGTAGCATAAATTTCAGCTACTCCTTTACCAGCGCTGAAAAGAACGAGGATGCTCTGCTCGACTCATACTATGCAATGGATTACCTACGGCATAACCTGAGGATGGGCATAAACCAACGATTTTTAAAGAACTTTACGCTAAACCTCTGCTACCATTTTATGGCCAGGGCAGGAGAGTTTCAGGATTTCGCCACCTCGCAAATCAGGAAGTACCCCGGTGTTCATCTGGCCGATGTTAGGCTTACCTACAGCACCACGAGAAAGCTTGATCTGTTTATTGATGTTTCGAATATTTTTAACGCCCACTATATGGACGTTGCCAACGTAATGCAGGCCGGACGTTGGGTAGGTGCAGGCATGAACCTAAATTTCAACTTGTAGTACTGTTTTAAATGCAATCAAAGTTGAACATGCGGTATTTTGAATTGGCCTGCGATGTTTTTCTTTAAAAATTCCCAGTGAGTTTTGAAAGGTGTTCTTAAATTGGTGTTCCTAAATTAAGGTACCCGCATGATAACCCCGCTAACCACCTTACCTGTTTCATAGTTGAGCTCCGACCCTTTAGTGCTATGAGGAATTGAGAAAGCCACTATCGTAACAATTGCTGCAGCAATTACTATCTTGGGTCGGGAGTGCTTGCGGTTGGCTATAACCGCAGCAAGCCAAATTAGCAGGGCGATGAGAGTTTTGTTATCGGTCAGGTCAAATCCAAGGGGAAAGCCCGTCCATGCCTGTCCAAAGGCGTAGAACTGGATAATTGGTCCCAGAACAAAGCCTCCAACCAGCAAAAGCACCAGGGTAATAATGGCGAATTTCCTGAAGGATTCCATTTTGAAGGCAGCTGCCAACCCTGCCAGGCTGGAGTAGAGCATAGCCAGGAACATGGCCAGGATATGAGGGATAAGCGCCCATGCAGGTACATCACCCTTGTACCTTATAACCACCGGGCTATTCCTCATAATTTCCATGGGGTTGTTACCTTCGTTTACCACAATATAGTATTCAAGTTTGGCAGCGGGCGGCATTTGGGGCAGGTATGCGCTTTGTGTCTTTTCATCTTCAGGGATGAAAGGGATGGGCGAGAAGCTATCCTGTGTGGAGTAACGCCTGAAGTATAGGGTTGCGGTTGAGGTAAGCGGCAGGTTTAGGCTAACCTTGCAGTCGGATGTGCTGTTGCCACTGCGCGGAAGTTTTGCCTTGTAGGTGGTTCCCTCGATGGTGTAGGTAATTCTTTTGGGGTTGGTGGGGCCGGTGTCCCTTTGGTAAATAGCCGCCAGGATGGTTACAATGATGGCTGCTATCCAGAGAAGGGCTTTCTTCATTTCGGTATGTTTTAGTTTGTAGTTTCTAAAGTTTAAGCGTGAACGTCAGCTCCTGGTTATTTCTAAGAACTTTTACCTCTACCGTGATGCCGGGTTCCAGCTTGCCCAGCTGTTCGGTGTAGTCGTAGATGTTAGTAACAGGAACTCCGCCCAAAGAGGTGATGATATCACCGCTTTGAATGCCAGCCTGCATTGCCGGTTTATCATCGGAAACGGCTATAACCTTAAGCCCATTTCCTGTGGAACCGCTCACATCGGGCATAATACCCAGTTTTACCTTAACCTTGTTGCCGTGGTTTGTGGGTGCCATCCGGCTACCCGACTTGCTGAAGGTGAGCGAGCTGTCCATGGTGGATAGCTTATAGATTAGCCGGTAGGCGTAATCGGTTACCTGCGCCATCCCTGTAAGGTTCAGCTTGTCAACATCGTCGAAAGGCGTGTGGTAGTCCTGGTGAATGCCTGTGGTGAAAAAGAAAACCGGAATGTTTTTGGAGTAAAACGAAGCGTGGTCGGAGGGGCCAAAACCATCGGGCGATAGCGAAATGGCCAGCGCACTATCCGCATTCAGCTCGTTCAGGATTGCTTCGGCTTGCATTGAGGTTTTAGTGCCGCCAATTTCCAGCTTACCATCAACCATTCTGCCTACCATGTCGAGGTTTACCATGGCCTTGATGTTCGGGATGGGAACAACCGCCGAGTCAAGGAAGCGCTGCGACCCGACAAGCCCCATCTCCTCGGCTCCAAAGGCAGCAAAAACCACGCTGCGTTTAAGCTGTTTTTTTTGTGAGGCCATTTCTCGTGCTATTTCCAGCATGACAGCCACTCCCGAGGCATTATCATCGGCTCCGTTGTGCACCGCAACCGTATCGGGCATCCGGCTGTTGGCCTCCTTGCCCCCCATGCCCAAGTGGTCGTAGTGGGCACCTACCACAATGTACTCGTCAGCCAGGTTGGGGTCGCTTCCTCTCAGGACACCTACAACGTTTTGGGTTTCTATCTCATTGTAGGGTTTGCCTGCTTTTCCGCAAATGGTAAGGGGCAAATCCTGCGACAAATTTTGTCCACCCCTTTCCAGTATTCCGATCACCTCGTCAGCTGGGCCAATACTCTTAAGTATCAATTCTGATGATTTCCCATTTAGAATAAAAACCGGCAGGTTGAGAGCTTGCTGCTGACTTCCCATGGAAATGAAGCGATTTTCAGCTTCGCTGGCTATCAGGATTATGCCCGCTGCTTCGTGCCCTACAGCCCCATTGATGCAGCTGAGGTCAACCTGTTGAAGTTCACCGCTGGAGGCATCCTGCACCTTCAAGCTGGGGACAAGCATAACTGCCCACTTTTTCTTCACCGAAACATTTTTATAGTCATCTGGGTCGGCAGACCCGCCCGTGCGGCCGTAGCCTACAAAAACTGCC
>DCDD01000030.1 GCA_002316235.1 Bacteroidales bacterium UBA1064 | reverse complement strand
TCGGCTGGCGGAATAGATTTATCAATAACCAGAATGTCTCCATCGTTGATTCCTGCATCAACCATCGAGTTTCCACGCACCCTGCCGTAAAAGGTGGAGCTTGGGTTTTTAACCAGCTCCCGATTCAGGTCAAAGGCTAAGTCGAGATAATCCTGTGCGGGCGAGGGGAATCCTGCCCTAATGCCATCTGCATACGGTAGCGTTAGCTCGGCGTTTAAGTCGGGTGTGTAAAAATCAATGGTTTGTGTTGATTTTACCAGCTTCATGGGTTTATGCTACATCTTCTTTTGTTCCTCACGGAGCGTTTTGATAAGGCTTAGCGTGCTGGCGATTGAGGAGTGGTTTTTGAAAGTTTTGGGCATCAGGAATATAATGGCCACGAAGTAACCGGTTACAACACCCCTAATCCAGCTCATTGTTCCCGATTCTACTTTTGCCCCAAAAACAACAACCACAAAGGCAAGTATGGCAAAAATTACCAGCAGGAAAAGGGTGATATTTTGCCTGTTCGAAATTTTGCGATGGTGGGTTATCCTGTCATTCAGGTAGATTGGGTCATATTCCGATCTACATTTAGTTAGCTCATCATTTGTTAGACCTTTCGCATTCGAAATTATGGTCTCCACAATCTTTTCTATTTCCATAGCAGCTTTAGTTTTGATTAACAAATTTACTCCTATTTTTGGTATGCCGAATTATTTCTGGCGAACAATAACAAACCTGTAATGTTTACAAGTCATTGGTAGTAGAAAGGATGGAACTCCATGGAAGCTTCCTGCAAGGAATTTCTTTACGATTATATTGAAGGCGTTCTAACCTAAGTAGTAATGCTGTTTACAGGTGTTATTATGAGCGTATGTAATGTATAAATGTGATTTTCAAGGCCAAGTTTGTAAAGCATTAATTGTTAGTATAGTAAATATTTTGTAAGGATGAAAATTGCAGTTGCCTTTAGAACTGACCCCGACCAAAGGAAGTACCTGGTTGATGAGCTCGGTGGGGAAACGGAGCTAATTTTTCTGAATGACTTAGCGGAGGATAAAAAAATGGAAGTTCTTTCGGAAGTCGAAATTATTTTATCGTGGAATCCTGAAAAAGAGGGAATCACTAATAGTAAGAATTTAGGTAGCAACCTGAAATTTATTCAGCTGATGTCGGCGGGCTACGACCATGTAAACCCTGACGACTTTCCCTCCAACGTTAAAATTGCTGCCAACCAGGGTGCCTATGCCGAGCCTATGGCTGAGCATGCATTGGCCATGATACTGGCATTAAGCAAGCGCTTGCCGTTGTACCATCAGCACCTGGTTAAGGGTGAGTTCAACCAGCTAAAAAGTCCTACTAAATCGCTTAGGGGCTCGGTGCTGGGGATTATCGGTTTTGGCTCAATTGGCAAGGCTACCGCAAGGTTGGCTAAACCATTTGGTGTAAAAGTAATGGCCTTAAACACCTCGGGGAAAACCGACGAGGAGGTGGAGTACATTGGAACGCTGAATGATTTGGAATACGTGCTCAGGAATGCCGATAGCCTGCTAATTTCATGCGCACTTAACGAGCAAACCGAAGGGTTGATTAACCGTCAGGCACTTGAGCTGATGAAACCCGATGCCGTGCTCGTAAATGTTGCCCGCGGCCCAATAGTTGTTGAGAAGGACCTATACGAGCACCTGAAAGGCCATCCAAATTTTTACGCAGGTATCGACGCCTGGTGGATTGAGCCCTTTAAGTATGGTAGGTTTGAGCTGCACTATCCGTTTTTTGAACTTCCAAATATTATTGGTTCACCCCATAACTCGGCCATGGTGGAAAATTCCATGATTATTGGAACCGAAAAAGCCGTGGCCAACCTCCGGAGGTTTATTAACAACGAGGCTGTTAGAGGACTTATCAACAGGTAGAGTATTAACCATAAATACAAAAATGGAAACACATAGCACTACTAGTAATAACATCAAGGTTGAAATTTGGAGCGATGTGGTTTGCCCCTTCTGCTACATTGGCAAGCATAGGTTTGAAAGCGCCCTTGAGAAGTTTCAGCATTCTAACATCGTAGAGGTTGAATGGAAGAGCTTCCAGCTCGACCCGTATGCGGTTACTAACCCTAACCTTAGCGTTATGGACAACCTGGCCCGGGAGAAGGGTCTGTCGGCAGCACAGGTTCAGGAGTCGGTTGGCTACATCGCCGATATGGCGAAGAGCGTTGGGCTCGACTTTCATTTTGAAAAAGCGATTGTTGCTAACTCCTTTAAGGCGCACAGAATTCTACATCTGGCCAAAACCCACGGAAAGCAAAACGAGCTGGAGGAAAAGCTGTTTGCAGCCTACTTCACCCAAGGTATGAATATTGATGACGACGATGTTTTGCTGAACCTGGCCACATCGGTGGGGCTAGGTGGAGATGAGGTGCGCAAGGTGCTGGGTAGCGATGCTTACTCCGATGAGGTGAAGCACGATATTGCCCATGCACGCCAGCTTTACGTTAGGGGCGTGCCCTACTTTTTGTTTGATGGGAAGTATGCCGTTTCTGGTGCTCAGGAAGTGGATTTTTTTCTTCAAACGCTCAACAAGGCTTATGCCGACCATAAGGGTCAGGAGGTGATTGAAATTCCAGGCAACAACCCCGGCGTATGTGGTCCTGATGGGTGCAGTATTTAAATAAATTAGGCAGTGAACCATGGACAAACCTAGAAGTTTTGAAATCAAAAGCCAGTCAAAGGGAATCCAGCTGCCGGATGACGTGATTCCTTTTGATTTGAAACACGTTTCGGATTCGTTTGTTTCAGGAAGGCAGCAGCGCTACATCGAAATCCAGTACTTTCGGGGTAGCAAACCCGAAAACTTCTACGCCAGGGTACTCTTCCGCAAGGAAGCTCAGGGTGCGCCCGACATTGTTCATGGTGGCGCCATAGCCGCAGTGTTCGATGAAACCATGGGAGCCATATGCCTGGTGCTGGGCCAGCCAGCTGTTACCGCAACCTTGACGGTAGATTACCGAATACCCGTACCCGTTGAAAAG
>DCDD01000150.1 GCA_002316235.1 Bacteroidales bacterium UBA1064 | reverse complement strand
AACCTGTCCGCCTACTGGCGGACAAGTTCCTGAATCTGGAATTATTTTTTTCTTTAACTGTAGAAGCTTCCAGCTAGACGCTCCAGCATACTCAGGGTTCATGAGTAACCACAATCAAACGTTGCGTGCCATCCATTTTAACCTGCAGAGGTTTAGGAAAGCGGACATGCCTGAAATATTTAGTTTCGTTGTAAGCAGGTAGCTCATCGAGCTTACTCCATGCAATTCGTGCGAAGCTATCGTTGTTAGGAACAGAGCAGTATCCCACGTTCATGGAAATAACATTGTGAAAAAAGTGGGAGCCGGATGAGGCATCGAGGGGAAAATCATCCAAGCTAGTCTCGACAATTACTTTGGCATTGGAAATTTGTGGCCAAGTAACGGGAATGCCAATCCACCTATCGCGGGTTCCCCACCTTCCGGGGCCAATGAGAATGAAATTTTTTCCCTCAGTAGCCAGCTTTTCGTTAATAGCCTCAACCTCTAAAGCCATTGTCGGGGTCATGGACTTATCAAAAACATTTCGTTTGATGTACACCACATCGTAAAGGTTACTAATTGAGCCGTTACCCATTCCTGTATTTGAAAGGAGTATGACACTATTCAAATCGAGCTCATCCAGGTTCACCTTATACTCGTTGTAGTTGCCAATAAGAGGTTTAATTTGAAGCAGGAAGAATGAAGCCTTGAAATTGGCATCCTTATTCAGATCAACAGCAAACTCTATTTCGCAGGGGGAGCCAAAGGCTTCCTTTACAATGTCGAGGATTACATCAATTGTTTGGGAAAGAGGAATATAGTTGTACTTGAGAATATTAGGGAAATTGATAACCCTCGGACCCGGTTGCCCGATTCCGGCAATCAAGCTATTATTGTTGGAGCTATAAACCGATGCACAATGCTTTAAATTACCATGTTGCTCGGCATAGCTCATATCCAGACGCGCAAGGGCAGCCTCGTCACCTGAAAGCAAGTCGAAGTCTGGCCTGCTGAGGTCAATGGCGAGAAAATCGGTTTGAGAATTTTTTACCAGGTCCTCCAGGGTGTAGTTAATTAGGGTTGGGTACCGGGGGCAAAACCGATAGGATTTTCCTCCTTCAACCACATGCTTGCCAAGCCCCACGGCTATATTGGCAAATCCATCTTCGGGGTTAATGTGCCCAAAGGGGTAGTAGTTGTATGATTGTGCAACCCCGCTGATATGGGGATAGTAGTAGTTTTCGAATTTGTTTCCCACCACCTCCTGAACAATAACGGCCATCTTTTCATCTTCAATCTTAAAGTTAATGGCCTTAACATAGGCACGGGCTGTGGGTGAGAAAACGGAGGCGTAAACCAGCTTTATGGCGTTCATCAGGCTTTGAAGTCGGATTGAGCGGTCGGCATGGGCATTAGGAATCATGTAGGTGTCAAAAATACCCGCAAAAGGCTGCATAATGGAGTCTTCCAACATACCTGAAGATCGGATGGCAAGTGGCCTATAGTAAATCTGCAGCAACCTGTCCAACTTGATTTTCAGTTGATTTGATAGCTCCGCCTTCAGAAAATACCGTTTAATCTCATCGTAGCTTTTAGCGCTGAAAACCACCTCGTAAAGGCTATTGTTAGCCATGAAGTTCTCAAACTCGTTTGTGCCGATAATGGATGTTCTTGGGGTGTGCAGGTTGATGTTGGGGGTGTACTGCGAAACATCAAACGTGTAGAGCAGGGTGTTGATAAACGACAATCCCCTCCCCTTTCCCCCGAAAGAACCATCGGCCAGGCTAACAATGTTGCTTTCATCAACCATCCAATCGCTATCAAAGGTAACTATCTTCCCTCTACGCTTTTCCTGCCTGTACTTCCTGAGGGACAAAATAAGGTACTCGCGAATTTCATCGGGACCCGAGAAATCGTCTATTCTTGAAGGATGTATGATTCGTGCAACTTGAATTTCACCCCTGGCGGCCAGCCACATGGAAAAGTGATTCTTCTGGGCATGATACAAAAGGCTCTCGTCAGGTATTATCCTCAGAGCCTTCTCAAACTCCTCCATGGTGGAGGCAATGGTAATGGGGTTGCCCTCGCTATCCTTAAACACAAAATCGCCAAATCCCAGGTAGTTGCTCAGGAAATTCTTGATGTCGAGCATCAGGCTCTCCGAATTCTTGTCCAAAAATGCCACCTTGAGCTTAAGCGCGGTTTCCTCATTGGACCTGTCGAACGACTGCAGAATAATGGGCAAATTGGGCAACTCCTTACGCACCTGCTCAACCAGGCTCACCCCAGCATGCTCGTCCAGCTTCCCCTTCCTAAAGAACTTGACATCGGAAATCACGCAAAGCATGAAATCCTTGTAACGTGAGAACAGCTCCATGGCCTCCTCGTAGTTCTCGGCCAGGAGTATTTTTGGTCGAATCCTAATCCGTAATACCTTGTAAAGCTCGTCGGTGCTAACGTCCTCGATCATCCTTTTGGTTTGGTCAAGTACACTACCATAGAGTAGAGGCAGGTATCGGGAGTAGTATTTTGGGGAGTCCTCAACCAACAGGATTAACCTTATGAGCGCAATACGGGTATCATTCTCAATATTGACCCTATCCTCGAGTAGCTTGATCATGGAGAAAAAAATCTTTGGTTCCCCGTTCCACACAAACATCCTGTCGATGCCGGTAATGGCAACAGGATTTTTCTCCATCTCATCAACAATCACGCTATTATTTACCAGCAGGTAAATTGGAATATGGTTGTACTCGCCCTTAATGCGCTGGGCCATCTTTAGGGGGGCAACCGTATCGGCGCCCATCATGATGATAATCATGTTAAAGTAGCGCTCCTCCAGCTTATCAAGAGCCTCATCAAGATTGGAAACCCCTGTAATTCGGGGCACGCTGGAAAGGCTCAACTTTGTGTACTCTCCTAGAATATTGTCCGTCAGCCGGTCCTCCTTCTCAATGCTGTAGGCGTCGTACAGCGTGGAAATAAGCAAAATCTCATGCACCTTAAAGGGCATCAAATCGTGGTAGATATCCCTATCTACATTCTGCTGGTTGATAAATCGCTGAAGCAGGCTTTTGCTTTGGGGCTCAACCTCAAAACCTCTACGTTTTGGCTTAGCCTTATCTTTAAGAACTTCCTGACCCTTTACGCTGTTAATATAGCCAACTATTATGTTGGATAGGTTTTTAATCAGGTCGCGCTCTTCCTTCAGAAAAGGGCCTTCATCAGCTTCCGGAAATTTTTGGGTGTAGTAAACCTCCAGTAAACCCCTTATTCCATCAATAGATTCAAACTCCTCCTTTTGGCTCCAAGGCGTTTCCCTAAAGTTACGGGTTTGAAACTCATACTGCCCATACCTAATCCTTACTGCTGTGTACTCGGGGTACTGCCAAGCATCTGCTAAAACAAGACAAAGCTGGTAAAGCGTTTCTGGAATTGGCTTGTTCTCCTTTATTATGGAAACCAAGTTGTTAATTGCAGCCAACTCCTTCATCCGCTCTTTCGATATGGCGAGCAGGCGGTAGAATTCCTCGGGATTAGTTTGATTTTCCATTGATATCCTCAAAATCGACTTCAGAAATCCATTCCAAAATATAAAGGTAGAAACATTTATGGGACAAAGAATACCTCTGGTATAATTTGATTTAAGTACATGCACAATTACAAGTTGTTGGCTAATACTGTAAGATAACTACCTGGCACCAAGTAAACCTACTTAACTCTGACCATTTTTACCAACTACACTTAAAACTACAAACTACAGAAAATCAAACATCTAGTTTAGTATTTCATCTTTTTCAGATAAATTTTATTGATATTTAATATTATTTTATCTATTTTCAATAATTTATTATTACTTTTGTTTCATCAACCTTAAAAATAATAGCAATGGCAACAAGAACAAACAACTTAGTATTTTGGGGCTTATATATCGTGGCTTGGCTCATTTTTATCGGCTTGTCCATTGAGGCAGGAGGCTTAATAGTAAATTTCTTTTTCAGTCTGTATAAGCCTGAATTTGTCCAAAATCTTTATCAAAAGTTGGACTTAACTGAAATGTATAACGACAGTAGATTAGCTTTTTTCGGTGTCTATAGCTTTATTCTAACCATTTCAATTTTAAAAGCCTGTCTATTTTACACAGTTATCAGACTAATGCACAAAATGGATTTGTCAAAACCGTTCAGCACCTTTGTTGCAAGACAATTTTCACTAATTAGTTATTACACCCTTTCAATTGGACTAATAAGTTTCATTGCCAGACAGTTAGTTAAAAATTTAATGCATCACGGTTTTGTTACCGACAACTTGAACCAATTTTGGGCAGACAGTCAAGCATTTATTTTAATGGGAGCTATAATCTATATTATTGCGACTATTTTCAAAAAAGGCGTGGAAATTCAAAATGAAAACGACTTAACAGTATAAGCTATGCCCATAATTGTAAACCTAGATGTAATGATGGCAAAGAGAAAAATGTCTCTAAACGAACTCTCGGAAAAAGTTGGTTTAACGTTATCAAACCTTTCCATATTAAAGACAGGGAAAGCCAAGGCAATAAGATTTAGCACATTGGAGGCAATTTGTAAAGTGCTGGAATGCCAGCCCGGTGACATTTTGGAATATGCTGAAGGGAACAAAAAACAACAACCCAATAACCAAAGTGCTTGCTAATGCCCAACTGATAAGCATAATTCAACACTTATGATATTAGGAAACTTGAATGCCATATTCGGCTTAAGGTTTTCAAATTCTGTACCTTCGTAAATACCCAAAAGACTGGTTAAGCAAAAAATTTATCTAGCACCCTAAAGGGGTAAATAAGAAGGACTGGTTAAGCGGTACACCGGCACCGGGAAAAAGTAGCTACCCCACTGGGGAACCAGGTACCTGTCCCAAAAATTCCAGTAAACCAATCCGTCGTCCGACTGGGGTTCGAGCAGGTAGGCAGCCAACCGACCTAGCTTTTGCGAAGTTTTTACCACCATATCGCCCTTGTTAAAACGGCGGCTCACCTTTTGATAGCTGCCATTGATGGTGTTGCAGTAATGCCCCTGATTCAACCGCCTGTCGGGAGCAATGGAGTCAATAGCAAATTGCTCAACCGTCAACGTAACACTATCGGTAAGCATTTGAAATTCAACACCATGCTGCCGGATAAGCTGAAGAACATTCGGGTCCGGCACAGGCAGGATGTAGGCGTAGGGGTAGGCAATACTTTTAACCGGAATGTAATCGGCAATGTAGGGCACGGTAACCGTGCGCTTGGTGTCGGTTTTTCGGAATCGTTCCCTGCCATGCTCATCGGTGTATGCCTCTGCCTCGTAGGTGAGAATGGTGATCTTCTGGGGCGTGGGGGTGCCCGAGTACTTCACTGCAAACGAATCGCTGCTGGCCGCTTGTGAGCCAATAGCAAGCGATATGCTGTCGGCCCTTGCCAGCATTTGCATGATTTCCGTTTGGTATGCCAGAGCATAATCGGTTATGGAGGCAATCAGGTTGTAGCACCCCAGCACGCGCTCCCGATAACCGGCATAAACATAATTCTCGTTAAGTATTCCCAGGCGATTCCTTATTCCAACGTAGTTGGAGAAGTAGCGGGGTTCAGAGGCATAAGAAATCCAACCTTCCTCGTAGTTTTGCTGGTTAATGAACTCACCGTAGAAGCAGTTCAGCGTGCCGTACTTGCCACTTAGGGTTTGCGATACCCAGGGCATCATCCTATCGCGCATGTAGCGAATAAGCTCCCTATCGCCGTTGGGATTCATCATCCATGTAAAAGTAACAGGTTCCTGGTGATAGGAGCCATTGGTGGTGTGGCAGTCCACAATGATAGCCGGATCCCAGCGGTTAAGCACGTTGGCTACAACTCCCCTCATTTCGGGCGATTCCAGCTTCATAGCATCACGATTCAGGTCGAGCCATTGACCGTTCTGCCTCTCGCCTACCCCGTTAGCAGGCCCATTCTGGTACGTTCTGTTCAACTTGCTTATTCGGTCGTTACCATCGGCATTCAAATCCGGACAAATTAGCACCACTAAATGTTTCAGCAGCTCCGGGTCGCGCTTGGCAACCAGGTCGCGGGCAAACATCAGCGAGGCTTCCTTGCCTTCAACCTCTCCAGCGTGAATGTTGGCCTGAATGTACACCACCAAACGGCCATGCAAATCCTTAGGATCTTTCGGCACAGGGTTTCCAATTACTAGCAGCGGCAGGTCCTTACCCTCGGTTGTTGTGGCAATTTTTTCCACCCGTAAAAATTTGGACGTTTTCTGCAGCCTTTCAACATATGCCATCACCTCGCTGTGGGTAGAAGTTGAGGTAAAGTTGCTGCTCTCGGCAACAGTTAGTAGCGGTGGTTGTAGGTAAGCCACAGCTGGCAGAGCGGCTAGTATAAAAATGCAAAGTAACCTTTTCATCAGTTCCTAATATTATTGTTAGCTATGTCCAGAAAAAATAAACTTTAATGAATTTTGAGATATTTAAAAATCATTCCATCCAAGCATTTAAAAATGTAGCAGGTGAGTTTACATGTTTTGAAACTGCATCCCTTTGGTTACCCGGTTTTTAAACACAGGAACACGGCTTTTGACCGTTTGCCTTTTTAATGGTTTAACAGCTAAACCATGTAATGAGAACTTTATCAAAATATAAAATTATTCCGGAAAATGCCATGAAAAGAAACCTGCTTACCGTATCATTGATGGTGCTTGTCAACACCATAATTTTTGGGCAAAATATCCCAAAAGAAAAGGCCAACTACGAGCTACCCGCCCGCTTCTCGCCAAAAAAAGTAGAGAAAATGGTTTTCAGCACAACTGTTCAGCCACACTGGCTGAAGAACAGCACACGCTTTTGGTACAGCTACGAAACGCCAAGCGGAAAATCGTACATTATTGTTGACCCGGCAAAACGTAGCAAGGGTTTTCTCTTTGATAACAACAACATGGCCGCACAGCTCTCGCTGCTGACTAAGGAACCATTTGATGCCCAACATCTTCCAATACAGAAAATTAAGTTTATCAAGAATGAAACAGCTATCCAGTTTGAGGTGAAAAGCACGCTGGTGGATGAGGACAAATCGGATGAGGATGAGGAGAATGACATGGTTAAGAAAAAGGAGGGTAAAGCCAAAGCAAAGCCCGATAAGAAGACATACTACTTTGAGTATGACCTGGCTACCCGAAAGCTAATGCTATTAGAGGACTACAAAAAACCCAAGGAGAATCCGGAGTGGGCTAATATTTCGCCCAACGGTGAGATGGTGGTGTTCAGCAGACATCACAACCTATACTGGATGGATAAGGAGAACTATGAGAAGGCAAAAAAGAACGAGGACGACTCCACCATTATAGAGCACCAGCTTACCACCGATGGCGAAAAGTACTACAGCTACGGCTATACCAGGGAAAACGAGGACAACGTGGACGAGGAGAAAAATAAGGATAAGCGCAAGCCCACCTACATTACATGGTCGTTCGATTCCAAGCTGTTTGCCATGACCAGAACCGACATGCGAAATGTAAAGGAGCTATGGCTGGTTAAAACGCTATCGTCGCCACGGCCCACGCTGGAAACCTACAAGTACCACATGCCAGGTGAGAAAGAAGCACCAAAGGATGAGCTGTTGATATTCAATTTGGCTCAGGACACCATCATCAAACCCGATGTTGCCGCATTTAAGGATCAGGATTTAATGATTCTGAATGCCCGGGTAAAGGCTAACGAACGCGACGACGACTATGTTGCCACCAGGTGGCTGTCGAAGTATAATGATAGGCTCTACTTTGTTCGCACATCAAGGGACCTAAAGCGCGTTGACGTTTGCTTCGTTGACACCAAAACCGGCAAGGTAAATGTTGTAATCGAGGAGAGGCTCAACACCTATATAGATTTTAATGGTATAAGCCTGATTAACAACGAGAAGGAAATTATTCACTGGTCGGAGCGCGACGGATGGGGGCACTTCTACCTCTACGACAACAACGGCAAATTCATCCGACAGATTACCTCCGGACCCTTCCACTGCGAGAATTTGGTGGGTTACGATGAAACCACCAAAACGTTGTTTTTCACAGCCAACGGTTGCGAACCCAACGAAGACCCCTACTACCTGCACCTGTACAGAGTTGGGCTTGACGGGAACGGAATGAAGCTCATCAACCCAGGAAATTTTGACCACTACATCAGCATGGATGATGGCAATCGCTATTTTGTTGACAACTACTCCCGGGTCAACACCAATCCCGAAACCAGGCTACTCGATGCCCAGGGCAACGAGCTGCTTGCACTGGAAAAAGCCGATTTAAGCTTACTCTTCCAGGCTGGGTACAAATTCCCCGAAATATTCAAGGTAAAGGCTGCCGATGGCATTACCGACCTGTTCGGGGTGATGTACAAACCATTTGATTTTGACTCCACCAAGCTCTACCCGCTGATTGAGTATGTTTACCCGGGACCGCAAACCGAATCGGTTAACAAATCGTTTTCTGCTCGCCTAGACAGAACCGACAGGTTGGCGCAGTTTGGGTTTATAGTGATTACGGTTGGTAACAGGGGCGGCCATCCTGCACGCTCCAAGTGGTACCACAACTATGGCTATGGCAACCTTCGTAACTACGGGCTTGCCGATAAAAAGGCTGCTGCCGAGCAGCTAGCCTACCGCCACAACTACATTGATATTAACCGGGTGGGAATACATGGCCATTCGGGAGGAGGCTTCATGACCGCCGCTGCCCTCCTTACCTACCCCGATTTCTTCAAGGTTGGGGTGTCCAATGCGGGCAACCACGAAAACAACATTTATAACCGCTGGTGGAGCGAGAAACACCACGGGGTTAAGGAAATAACCGATACAAGCGGAAAAGTGTCATTTGAGTACAGCATTGACAAGAATTCGGAAATTGCGAAGAACCTGAAGGGACACCTGCTGCTTACCACCGGAGAAACTGACAACAACGTGCATCCGGGTAACACCATCAGGCTGGCCAATGCGCTGATTAAGGCAAACAAGCGTTTCGACTTATTCATGTTTCCCGGCCAAAGGCATGGCTACGGCGATATGACCGAGTACTACTTCTGGCTAATGGGCGACTACTTCAGCAAGTACCTCATTGGAGACTACTCAACCAGCGTGGATATAACGCCCATGAACAACGAGATGGAAAAACGGTAAAGCCAAGCCTTAAGGTTTAGCCATCCCTTTTCATGTTTAAACTACTGACAAAAGGAAAACATCCTAGTAAAAAAAATTATAATTTTAATTTTAACAGAAATGAGCAAAAACAACCTACTAATCGCCTCGGCCATGCTGCTATTCGCAACCCTAACCGCACAGGGGCAAGAGCCGTCAAACCCGTTTTTCAGCGTGTACTCCACACCATTTCAGGTTCCACCGTTTAACCTGATTGCAATTGAGCACTATGCCCCGGCATTTGAAAGGGGAATTGAAGAGCAGAAAAAGGAGATTGAAGCCATAACCAGCAATCCCCAAGCTCCCAACTTTGAGAATACCATTCTTGCATTCGATAAGTCGGGAGAACTGCTAACCAAGGTAAGCAGCGTTTTCTACAGCCTTAACAGC
The DNA here is from genome assembly GCA_002316235.1 of Bacteroidales bacterium UBA1064. Classification (GTDB taxonomy): domain Bacteria; phylum Bacteroidota; class Bacteroidia; order Bacteroidales; family Tenuifilaceae; genus UBA1064. The sequence continues at coordinate 2,826 of DCDD01000150.1, read as the reverse complement.
GCCAACACATCACCCGAAATGCAAAAGGTGGCAAGAGTAATTTCACCTCTGGTAACAGCCCATCGCGACAATATCAACCTTAACGATAAGTTATTCCAACGGATAAAGGCGGTTTACACGAAGAGGGATAGCCTAAAGCTGGATTCGCTCCAAAAAAGAACGGTTGAAAAATACTACAACGATTTTGTTCGCAACGGTGCCAACCTCGATGAGGCAGCAAAGGCAAGGCTCAGGGAGATAAACCAACAGCTTTCAGAACTGGGACTCCACTTTGGCGAAAACCTGCTGGCCGAAACCAATAAAAATTTTAAGCTGGTAATCGACAATCCTGCCGATCTCGATGGCCTACCAAAGGACATTGTTGATGCGGCAGCCATAACCGCCAAGGAATTTGGATTAGAGGGTAAATGGGTATTCACCCTTCAGAAACCCAGCATGATACCCTTCCTGCAGTACGCCAAAAATCGAAACCTTAGGGAAAAACTCTACACCGGGTACGCCATGAGGTGCAACAATAACGATGAGTTTGATAATAAGAGCATTATGCTTCAAATCGTAAATCTGCGGGCTGAAAAGGCCAAACTGTTGGGATACAAAACTTATGCCGACTACAGTATCAGCAACAACATGGCCAAAACACCTGAAGCTGTTTATGATTTTTTAAACCAGGTGATGGAACCTGCACTGATAGCGGCCACCCGCGATAGGGATGACATGCAGGCCATCATCAACCGGGAGGGCGGTACATTTAAACTGGCTCCTTGGGACTGGTGGTACTATGCCGAAAAGCTGAAAAAAGAAAAGTTCAACCTTGACGAATCGGAGCTAAAGCCATACTTTAAGCTTGAAAACGTGCGCGACGGCATGTTCTACGTGGCCAATCAGCTCTATGGAATAACATTTACCCGCCGAACAGACCTTCCCATCTACCATCCCGACGTGGAGGTTTTTGAAGTAAAGAACGAAACCGGGGCACATATTGGGCTGCTCTACCTCGACTACTTCCCGCGAGCCGGCAAAAGAGTAGGGGCATGGTGTGGCCGTTTCCGACAGCAAACCTACGAAAACGGAAAACGAATTACCCCAATTGTAACCATGGTTACTAATTTTACCCCTCCCACTGGAAACACCCCAGCCCTCCTCACATGGGATGAGGTAACTACCCTGTTCCACGAGTTTGGCCATGCCCTTCACGGCTTATTTACCGATGGCCCATACGACCGCATTGCCGGAAGCCTACCCCGCGACATGGTAGAGCTGCCCTCACAAGTGATGGAGAACTGGGCCGGAGAGCCCCGCGTTATTAAGGTTTACGCCAAGCATTACCAGAATGGCAGCCCTATGCCCGAAGACCTCATCAACAGGTTGAAAAAGAGCATGACCTTTAACCAGGGTTTTGAAACCGTGGAGTATATTGCTGCATCGGTGCTTGACTTGGATTGGCACAGCATAACCGAACCTCAGAAAGTTGATGTGCTGCAATTTGAAAACAACTCCATGAAGCGAATTCATCTGCTAGATGAGATATACCCACGCTACCGCACCACCTACTTCAACCACATCATAGGTGGGTATGCAGCCGGCTACTACGTTTACCTTTGGGCGGCTGTTCTTGATACAGACGCATTTAACGCCTTTGCCGAAACCGGTGATATTTTTAACCATGAAGTGGCCACTAGATTCCGCAAACACGTATTAACTGAAGGGGGAAACGATGAGGGAATGATTCAGTATGTTAAGTTTAGAGGGAAAGAACCCTCGGTTGAACCCCTTCTTAAAAAAAGAGGATTTAAATAGTCTTTCAGAGTGCTTTTACATATTTAAGGGTTTGTTTGGGTCAAATGGGCTGTAGCTAAATGCTGCAGCCCATTTTTTTTTCAAATCCAGCTCAGCTGCCCACCATGCACTTTTGGTCAAAAATTCCATTCACAGCCCGACAATTGCCGATTTAGATAAGAAGGTAACGGTAACAAGCTTATAAACAGATATTACCAACCCATGGAAAACCTCCACCCATCATCAGACTCTACCCAAACTTATCGGTAAGACTACCCAAAAAATCCTAAAAAGTAGTACCTTTGAATTTTCAACACCAACCCGAATGAAAAGGATAAACATATACTCCGCGTTAACGGTGTCATTGCTGGTAGTTTCCTTTGGCTGCCATAAGCCAAAACCCTACGACCTGATTGTTGAAAATGCCATAATTTTTGAAACTACCGAGGGCAAAGCATCTCCAGCACTTAAAACCATCCTGATAAATGCCGACACAATTGCCGGAATAGTTGATTACGAAACACCTGTAAGAACCAAAAAGGTAGTGGATGCCGACGGTCGGCTTGTAACACCCGGTAATATTGATACCCATGTTTGCCTTCAAAATGTGATTGAGGGTAGCAAAAACCCGCAAAGCAGCTATCCGAAAGTTTTAACCAACTACTACCGCAACAACTTCTCCAGGAGGTATTTGCCCTACGGAATTACCACAGCTTTAGACTTAGAGCCCAATGACAGCTGGACCAGCCAAATACTGGATTGGACACCCAATCCTAAATTTACAACCCTGCTTGTAGCCTACCAGCTTCCAAAAGTTTCATTTATAAGCTCCAATAGACCTACCACTCCCAATATAGACAGCATTGCTAAGGCTCTGCAATCAAAGGGGCTAGGATATGTTTTTCTGGATGAACAGGAAGCTGTTTTTCCACAAAAAGTTTACGAAATGCTGAAAGGAAAAGGAATGGTTGTTTTTACTCGTCCCCATTTTGGAACTTTTTTAAGGGACTCCAGCAAAAATATAGTCAGCATTTCAACACTAATAAGCAA
>DCDD01000179.1 GCA_002316235.1 Bacteroidales bacterium UBA1064 | reverse complement strand
TACTCGCTAACGGTATGGTTGCCATTCCATATAACCTTGATAATTTTTCGTTCGATATCGAAAGTTACAAGAGCATAGGAAGAATCGAAAACCTTAATTGGGGTCATGTTTTTTAAGTAAGTTACCACCCTACAGCTAAGGAGTCAACTTCGATTACACGAATATCATCAGGCCATCGGTGTAAGGCATTTTTTAGATGGTAGAAAGGAAACTCATGAGTTGGCCCCGTCATTCCATTACCACATTTTTGCAATACTACCCCGTGTCAAAAATTATTATAGACAAAATTAGGCTTTCAAAAACAAGTATCTCTGGGTAAAAATTAGGCAACTGGAGCAGGATGCCATTTAAATGAATAAAATGGCAAAAACGAAGACATTAAATAGGCTTACTTACATCAACCAACGAACAAAAAGTCGGCAATATTGAATCTCATGCTAGCTCAATAAGCATATTGTCAGGATATTGGGTAAATAAACTTACATTCCAATGGCGTTCCACCATCCTGGTATGGCATATTCTACAAAAAAAGCGCCTCCCTCAGGAGGCGCTTCCATGCTTTTGCCAACAATTAGCGGTTACTCGAAGAGCTTAAAAGCTTCCTTAATCCGGCTAATGGCGTCGAGAAGCTCCTTCTCGGTTATAACCAATGGTGGGGCAAACCGTATAATGTTGCCATGTGTAGGTTTGGCCAATACACCCTTATCGGCCATAGCCAAACATACGTCCCATGCTGTTTTGCCGGGCTTGTTGCGGATTACAACAGCGTTAAGCAGCCCCTTACCACGAACCAGCTCAATCATGTCGCTCTTAATACCCCTCATCTCACCACGGAATATTTCCCCCATTTTTGCGGCATTCTCTACCAGCTTTTCGTTTTTAATCACTTCAAGTGCAGCAATAGAAACCTTGCAAGCCAAGGGGTTTCCGCCGTAGGTTGAGCCATGTTCACCCGGCTTAATGGTAAGCATAATCTCATCATCGGCCAGAACGCACGAAACCGGAACAACACCTCCCGATATAGCTTTTCCGAGTATCAAAATATCGGGGCGAACACCTTCATGGTCGCAAGCCAGCATCTTTCCGGTGCGAGCAATGCCGGTTTGAACCTCGTCGGCAATAAACAGCACATTGTGCTTTTTGCAGAGCTCATAGGCTTTTTTGAGGTAACCATCGTCAGGAACAAACACTCCCGCTTCGCCCTGTATTGGCTCTACCAGGAATCCGGCAACGTTTTTATCCTTAAGGGCATCCTCGAGGGCAGGTATGTTGTTGAACGGAATTTTAATAAAACCGGGGGTGTAGGGGCCGTACCCGCGGTAGGCATCGGGATCGGTTGACATGGAAATCACGGTTATGGTGCGGCCATGAAAGTTATTCTCGCAAACAATAATCTTGGCCTCGCCATCCTTTATTCCCTTCACATCGTATGCCCAACGGCGGCAAAGTTTGAGAGCTGTTTCATCGCCTTCAGCCCCTGTATTCATCGGCAGTACCTTGTCATAGCCAAAGTATTTGGTAACGTACTCCTCAAACTCACCGAGGACGTTGTTGTAGAAAGCCCTTGAGGTAAGGGTAAGCAGCTGGGCCTGGTCGGTTAACGCTTTAACAATTTTTGGGTGGCAATGCCCCTGGTTAACAGCAGAGTAGGCCGAAAGAAAATCGTAGTACTTCTTTCCCTCCACGTCCCAAAGGTAAACCCCCTTACCCTTTTCCAAAACAACCGGAAGCGGATGGTAGTTGTGAGCACCGTACTTGCTCTCACGATCCATGTAATCTTTTGGTGTCATCTTACTCATTTTTACTATGAATTACGGGTTAAACAATATTTTGCTTAAAAATCATTGTCTTTTTTAAGGTATGCAAGGTTACTACTAGTTTGTCAATTTTCAAATAGCCTGCCCTTGGGTGGAATATGTTAAGGAACATAATTCTACCCTCTATAGCAGGAATAAAAATCCTGGCGTTTTGTGTTTAAGCTAAACAGGAAAGCAGCAAAGCTCGTGCAAGGGGATACCGTTAACTTTCTACTTCAGCATTCTAAAATACTAAACTCAACATACTGATTGCGCAACTATGCATAATCTACTGGTTAATCACAGCTAAAAAAATCCATAAAAGGATATTTCATTTGCTCTACCGGTGTCCCCTTGAAACATATTTAAGCCAGCGTGATAGCTAAAACCTATAGGGTTAAGGTTAAACCCTGCACCCCAAGTTCATGGTAATCATTTAGGGTTTAAGGTGTAGTTTGGGAAAAATGGTTGCAACAATAGGCAGCCATTAAATCTTCTTGACCCTTTTAAAACGAAGCAGCTTAATCATCCATCGGGGAACAGACTTGTAGGGCCTGCGGTTTTGAAAATTCACCTTTATACCTAGCGGTTTATATATTGGCAGGAAGTGGGTTTCGACAAACTCAATCAGAGTTTCGTCAGGATCCTCAATGTAGGTGAAATGGCCTGCAGCCTCGCCCATATCAAAACTACCCTTATCGCTATGCTTGATATTTGAGTTGACAGTGAAGGGAAAACCCAGCTCGTTACACTCCCGTTCGAGCTGGTCCATGTTCTTTACATCAAAGCAAAGGTGAATAAAGCCAAGGTCACCCCAGAAACGGTCCTGCAGGATTTTCAATGGAACTCTATCCAGCGGTTGAATAAGCTCAATGTACGATTGGCCAAATAGCTCGCTAAAGCTGCCCTTGCGGGTATCCGAATGGGTAAGTAGCACCCGGTGAAAATTCTCGTTTCCGGCAGGAAGGCCGGCAAGGTCATCGAACCTGCCTGATTTATTGTAAACAACCTTGTCGTAGCCCAGCACTCTCGAGTAAAATTTTACCGACCTCTCCATCTGGCTTACCCCAACAATGGCTCCGCCAATCCCGGAAGTGCTTCTTCCCTCATTTAAAAAGGTTGATTTGTCCTCGTAAACCTCCAGGGTATTGCCAAAGGGGTCGGATATGTAGAAATGTGGCTTCCCCTCAGGAGAATTAACCAAATCGCCAAGTATTACGCCTTTGGATTTCAGAAAGTTAAAGGCAGCCTCGATATCGGGACTTTTAATTTTAGCAGCAAAAATTCCCAGGTCGCCAAGTTTTACCGGGAACTTTGGAGGAAGAGGAGTCCGCTCCTTGTACTGCCAAATCTCCAAGCCACCGCCTCCCTGGAGGTTCAGGGCAAGAATTGCGTGCCGCTGCTGGGGTTCACCACCAGTGTAGGGGAGCATTAGCTCGGCTACCGTGTCGTCGTCAAAAATTTTAACGTCAAATCCTAAGGAATCGATGTACCATTTCCACACTTCTTCCAGGTTGCTCACCCCTAGGCCAACCTGCTGAATGCCGTAAATAATTTTCTCCATGAATGTTAACTTTTACACAGGTTTTACCCTGCTAACCATTTTATAGAATAGCGATGGCAGTAAACGTTTAATGTGAACCATCAGCAGCTCGCTTTTTCCAATCAAAACCTCCGGTTTACGCCGCTTTACAGCACGGATATACCTTTTGGCACATTTTTGCGGTGCCAGGCCGTTGCTCTGCCCGGGGTCCATTTTTCCATACTCGTTACCCTCCTTATCCAGGGCATGAAGGGAAATACTGGTCCGGATTCGGCCCGGGTAGGCAATAGTTACCGAAATGTTGTAAGGCTTAAGCTCTACCCTAAGCGTTTCAAAAAAACCCTGAATGGCGTGTTTGGCTGCAGCATAAGCTGAACGATACATGAATCCGAATTTTCCTGAAATACTGCTCGTTGCTGCAATATACCCCACACCCGCTTCAATCATTCCTGGTATAACAGTTTTAGTAATAATGACATGAGAAAAGTAATCGACCTCCATAATTTTTCGGTCTATTTCAACGGGGGTTTCAACAGCCAACGAGCGTTGGCTAATTCCACCATTATTAATCAGCAGGAAAATATGACCATAGGTGTTAACCACAGATTTTGCAATGCGCTCAACTTCTTCAGGATCAGATAAGTCAAAAGGAACCTCATGGCAAAAAGGGGTGTACTTGCGGCATTCGGATGCCACAACCTCAAGCTCCTCAGGATTTTTGGCTGACAGTATAAGATGTGCCTGTTCCCTTGCAAGTGCCAGGGCAATCTCCTTGCCTATGCCTGACGAGGCCCCTGTTACCCAAGCAATGCGATTTCTAAAGTTTACCATGGTATGTGTTCTTCTCTAACGGGTTTCAGAAACCCTTCAGAAATTTTGAGTGGCAAATTTAGCTCTTTTTACATTTGAATAAAAGGAAGCAGGGGAGGCAATCCAAAGCACAGCCGTACTCAAATGTTCCATTTTGAGAAATTTTTACATTAACTTCATTCCTGCTATTTCCCAATGCTCACACAAAAATAAACATGAAACGTTTACCTGCTTGCTTTCTCCCACCTGATTTTCCAGTCTAAAAACAACTATTATCCAGTAATTTCAACCAAGAGGTTGGTACTTTAATGTGGCTACCTAACCTTCAAGCTCGCTTAACTCTAACCATCGCATCTCAATATTTCCCAGCCTTTCGAGTAGATGTCCATACTGTTCCGATTTCTCCTGCAGTTTGCTGGCATCCAGCATTCCGCTACTCAACTGCTGCTCCAGCTCTAGCTTTTCCCTTTCAAGCAGCTCGATTTCGGAGGTTAGGTGTTCTAGCTCCTTTTTTTGGGCAAATGAAAGCCGCTGCTTAATCCTCACCCTGCTACTCCCGGTCTTTACCGATTTTTGAGAAGGTTTGCCCTGCGGGCAATCATTCTGCTGTTCAAGAGTCCATTCCCTCAATTCGGTGTACGATCCGGGGAAACCGCTTACCTCGCCGGCGCCCTCAAATATCAGCAGGCCATCAACAACCTTATCCATAAAAAAACGGTCGTGAGAAACCACAACTACAACTCCGGGAAAGCTTTTAAGATACTCTTCAAGGATGCAAAGGGTTTGAATGTCGAGGTCGTTGGTGGGTTCATCGAGGATAAGAAAGTTAGGGCTACGCATAAGAACGGTTAAAAGATATAACCTGCGTTTCTCCCCTCCGCTTAGTTTTTGGACAAAATCGTGCTGCTTTTCGGGAGGGAAAAGGAACATGTTGAGAAATTGCGAAACGGTAATTGTTTTGCCATCGGCAATGGTAACCACCTCGGCAATATCTCTGGCAATGTCTATTACCCTGGCATTGTTGGGAAAGCTAACATCCTGCTGCTTATAGTAGCCGATAGCTACCGTGCTGCCAATGTCAACCAACCCGCTATCGGGAAGAGTATTACCTGTGATAATGTTGAGAAAAGTTGTTTTACCGGTTCCATTTCTACCAACAATTCCCAGCTTCTCAAACCTGTTAAATGTATAGCTGAAATCCCTGAGAATAACCTTGCTTCCAAAAGCCTTAGATATGTTTTTAACTTCCATAACCTTTTTCCCTAATCGGGAGGCACTGATGTTAATTTCCATCGGTGATTCCAAGTTTTGCAGCAAGGTTTTTTCCCTTAACTTGTAAAAAGCATCAATACGATACTTGGACTTTGTGCCCCTGGCCTTTGGCATTCGGTGTATCCATTCACTCTCGTATCTTAGCGTGTTATTGGCTTTTTCAACCTCTGAAGCAAGGGCGTTAATCCTATCCTGCCGTTTTTCCACAAAGTAGGAGTAGTTTCCTTTGTACCGGAACAAGGACTGGTTGTCAATCTCGAGAATACAACCGCAAACCCTGTCAAGAAAGTACCTGTCGTGCGTAACCATCAAAAGGGTTTGCTGCCCGTGAATTAAATAGTCCTCCAGCCACTCAACCATATCCAAATCAAGATGGTTGGTAGGTTCATCGAGTATAAGAATATCAGGTTCTTCAATGAGGACTGATGCAAGAGCTACCCGCTTGCGTTGCCCACCAGAAAGATTGGCAATTGGCTGATTAAGGTTTTCGATTCGTAGCCGGGTTAAAATTTGCTTTGCCTTGGTTTCCCTTCCCCATACTTCCAACCTGTCCATTGTTTCGATAGCCTGTTGCAGGTGATCCTTATCGCTGGTTGCCATCGCCCTCTCGTAATCCTGCACTGCCCTAGAAATATCATTATCGGCACTATAAACACTTTCCAGAATTGTATAATCATCCCTTAACACCGGATTTTGCTCGAGGTAGCCCAGCCTTATTCCGTTTCTTGTAACAACACTGCCCGAATCGGGGTGCTGTTTTCCTGCCAGAATACTCAGAAGCGTTGACTTTCCGGAACCGTTCTTTGCTACAATAGCCGTTCTATCGAGCTGGAATAGGCTAAACGACAAGTTACCAAAGAGAATTCTATCACCAAAAGATTTTGTAAGGTTTTCAGCCTGAAGGTATATGCTAGCCACAAAAATAGTTGAATTTGACCCGCAAAGTTAAGTATAAATGGCTAAATACAAACAACATGCTGCTGGCAGGTTGAAGGCTGATGCTTATACACCTCTCAAGTTTTTTAAGTATTTACAAGCAACAACCCCTTGACGAATCAGCAAATCAGCTGCAGGTCGAAATCCGTTTCATGTATCTTGTCTTAAACATAGAAAATTTCCAACAACGCTGAACAATATTGCTACATGTTGGTTACTCTATTTAGAATGAGAATAAATAACATAATACGATAAAGCTATGTCATTTCAACTACCAACACTAAAGTATGATTATAAGGCTCTTGAGCCTTATATTGACGCCATGACAATGGAGATTCACCACTCAAAGCATCATGCAACCTACACCAACAACTTTAATGCTGCCCTGGAAGGTAGCTCGCTGGCCTCACTTCCCGTTGAGGAAATTTTTAAGGATGTTTCCAAGCATCCGGTTGCCATTCGTAACAACGGCGGGGGATTTTACAACCACAGCCTGTTTTGGGACATCATGTCTCCCAATGGGGGTGGAGAGCCTACCGGTGAGCT
>DCDD01000111.1 GCA_002316235.1 Bacteroidales bacterium UBA1064 | reverse complement strand
GGCCGCTCGGTGATTGATGTGGTGATGAAAACTGAAGCCATTCAAATGGATGAGGTTGTTGTTGCTGCTTTAGGTATTACCCGTGAAAAGAAGGCACTTGGCTACGCCGTTCAGGATGTAAAAGGAGAAGAGTTGGCACAGATTCGAACCCAAAATGTAATTAGCTCTCTTTCTGGTAGAGTTGCCGGCGTTCAAATTACATCAGCGTCTGGTCAAATGGGTGGAGGTGCTAAAATTAACGTTCGTGGTAACACCTCTCTTACCAAAAACAACCAACCCTTATTTGTTGTTGATGGTGTGCCATTGGACAACTCAGACTTTTCATACGGTGCTACTGGCAGTGGGGGTTACGATTTAGGTAACCTTGCTTCTGACATAAACTCCGATGATATTGAGTCAATGACAATCCTAAAAGGTGCCAGCGCTACGGCTCTTTATGGTTCACGTGCTGCTAACGGTGTTGTGATGGTTACCACCAAAAAGGGGACAGCATCCGCAGGTAAAACTGTAGGAGTATCGGTTAACTCTAGCGTCACCTTTGAACAGGCTAAGTATTACCCTGAGTACCAAAAGTTATATGGAGGTGGTTATGGTGATTTCTATACCATCAACGTTAATGGACAGGACTATAACTATCCTGATTTCGCAACCGACGAAAGTTGGGGCCCAAAGTATGATCCAAACACTATGGTGCTTCAATGGAATTCATTTGATGCTTGGGATACTGAAAACTATTTAGTTCCAAAGCCCTGGATATATCCTAAAAATGATTACACCTACTTTTTTGAAACGGGGGTCAACTACCAGAACAACGTAGCTGTTACAGCAGGGAACGAAAACAGCACGTTGCGTATTTCCTACACTAACATGGATGTAACGGGAATTTACCCCAAAAGCACCTTGAAAAGAAATACGGTGAACATGAGTGCTACTTCAAAAATTAGCAAGTATCTGGACGGATGGATTAACGCTAACTATGTTCAAAACGAGGCTGTAGGAAGACCTGAAACAGGTTACGGGGATAGAAACCCTGTGCAAAAGATGTGGCAATGGATTCATACCAGCATTGACTATAAGGATTTAAAGGCTTATAAAAATCCTGATGGAACCCAACGTACATGGAATAGAACCGACTGGGATAATCCTGTGCCAGCCTACACCGACAATCCCTACTGGAGCCGCTATGAAAACTACCAAAACGACCGCCGTGATAGGGTGTATGGTAACTTTGGTGTGAATTTAACTTTTACACCCTGGCTGAAGCTGACGGGTAGAATGGGAACCGATTTTTATAGGATGTTTAGCGAGGAAAGAATGGCCATTGGATCGCAAGCCCAATCTGAATACTATCAGAATGTTAACTCTAATATTGAGGTTAACTCCGAAGTTTTTTTAACTTTTGACAAGCGATTTGCTGATGACAAGTTTGGGTTAACTGCTCTTATGGGAGGTAACCGTTTAGACAGAAAGTCCTGGCGTAATGGCGGAATAACCGTTGGGGGGTTAATTCAACCTAAACTTTACAACCTTTCCAACTCGCTTACTAAAGCGACTGTTTACGATTACGTTTCCTGGAAGCGTATAAATAGCCTTTACGCTAACTTCAGCTTTGATTACAATAGAATGGTTTACCTGGAATTGACCGGACGTAATGACTGGTCTTCTACATTGCCGGAAAACAACCGTTCATTTTTCTACCCATCAGCTACAATAAGTTTTATTGTAACGGAGTTGGATGCTCTTAAGAATCAGGATATTCTCTCTTTTGCAAAGGTTAGAGGAGGTGTTGCACAGGTTGGTAATGATACCGGACCTTACGAGTTGTTAAATTATGTTACTATCAACTCTACCTTTATGGACGGTGAGCTTGAGCAAAATCCAAGAATGAGTTTTCCAACAACGTTAGCTCCTAAAAACTTGAAACCCGAACTTACCACTTCTTGGGAAATCGGTACTGAAATGAAATTTTTAAAGAACAGAGTTGGGCTAGACTTATCGTATTTTTACAAGGAAACAGAGGACCAAATTATTCCTATTAGGGTTTCTGGTGCTACCGGATATAATCAGATGATTATTAATGCTGGTAAGATGACCAACAAGGGTATTGAACTTGCCCTTTCTGGAACTCCTATTTCAGGCGATTTTCGTTGGGATGTGGTTTTAAATATTGCAACCCTAAAAAACAAGGTTAACGCAATAGCACCAGGATTGGATTACTTAACTCTTGGCAATGGACCATTTAAAGTTCAAAGCGGTGCTTTTGTTGGATATGGTTACCCTGTTATTTATGGGACTGATTATGTAAAGGACAAGCAGGGTAACATTATTGTTAGCACGGGTGGTAGCTATATACCTTCTGAAATTAAACCCTTAGCAAATGTTACTCCCGATTTCACTGCAGGTTTAACTAATACATTTTCGTATAAGGGATTTGAATTCAGCTTCCTAATCGACATGCAACGTGGTGGTAATATGTACTGGTTATCATACATGTGGGGTATGTACTCCGGAATACTTAAAGAATCAGCCAAAACAAACGAGTTGGGCGGAAATATCAGGGATGATTTAGCAGATAACGGTGGAGTACTTCTTGATGGTGTATATGGGAGTTACAATGCTGTTACTGGTACAATTACCTATTTGGATGCTGATGGAAATCCCAGCGCTACGCCTGTAAAGAACACAACTAGAATTGACGGTCAACTTTGGGCCGAATCGCACTATGATGGGCCCGACAGACAGAATGTGTTTAAAACTGATTTTATCAAACTTCGTGAAGTCCGGCTAGCCTACAATGTACCTGCCAAGTTTACAGGACCCATCAAGGGCCTAAAGGTCTCTGCTTTTGGTCGTAACCTGGCAATTTTCGGTTCGGATAATGAGCATTTTGATCCCGAGTATCTGCAAATGGCTGGAAGTAATGCCCAGGGTATTGAGGGTGGGTACCTACCAAGTACTATGACATTCGGCTTTGGTCTAAACTTTAACTTTTAACTTGCACTAATATGAAATCATTGAGAAAATATGGCTTGATGCTCACAACCATAAGCTTGTTATTGCTTACCGGTTGTGAAAAGGATTTTGATAAGATCAACACAAATCCTAATAACCCTGTTGATGCTGCTACGCCAGCCTTGTTCAGCCAGGCTATACGTAACTTTGCCTATAATGACTTTGATGTTTGGTATGCTGCTCGTCAGTCTGCAGTTGCCTGTCAACACTTTGCACAGAGAAATTATACCTCTGAAGATAGGTATTCATTTAGGGTTAATGTTACTGATGGTTTTTTCAGAAACAACTATATTTGGATGACCAATCTTCAGAAGATAATAGATTTGAATACCGACCCTGCTACGAAGGAAAACTATCAGGCTTTGTATGGTGATAACAATATGCAAATTGCAGTTGCCGAGATTATGAAATGCTGGGTTTTCCAACTACTGACTGATTATTTTGGTGATATTCCCTATTACCAGGCACTTAATTTGGAGCAGTATCCTCAACCTGCATATGATACCCAAAAGGATGTTTATGATGGGTTAATAGCTACTTTAAAGGATGCTCAGGATAAACTTTTAAATTCAACTACCGGTGGTTTTGCAACTGGGGATTTACTTTTTAACGGTGATTTAACTAAATGGGTGAAGTTTGCAAATTCCCTGAGGTTAAGAATTGCACTAAGAGCTTCAGGACGAGGTGCTGAGTATGTTGCTGAAGCTTTGGATGCAATAAGTGATGGGGTTATGGTTAGCAATGCCGATAATGCCATGTGCTCATTCAGCACCCCGGGTGCTCCAAATGAGGCGCCTTGGTATAATGGTTACTTTACTAGTGGCAGGAACGACTTTACCTATACCTATCGCTTTATGGAGCTGTTAAAGGGTAATAACCATTTGACATTTACTAATCCCTTTAACGGAATAGTTGATCCCAGGTATGTGGTGTTTACAACCTATACTGATTTAACCAGGGTTGGCGTTCCCTATGGTATGCCCGATGGAACAACACAAAGATTCTGGAGCAGATATTCTACAAAGAGGGTTAGTTTGCAAGGAAGAAACCCAGTTATTGTTCATCCTGACTTCCCTTCTACCTTTCTTGATTATCCCACAGTTTGCTTTATGGTTTCCGAGGTTAATGGATGGGATGCTGGCTGGTTCCAGAAAGGGATAGAGGCTTCACTTGAGAAATGGGGTGCGGTAGATCCGGGAGATGCTTATGTTACAGCTATAATGGCTAAGTTTATCGATCCTACAACTACCCCGGAGATGAAGAAGGAAATGGTTATTACTCAAAAGTATATTCATCTTTTAATGCAGCCACATGAAGCCTGGGCTGAGTATAGAAGAACCGGGTATCCCAAATCTATTGTTAAACCAGGTGAGGTTACTTTTGTTGATACCGATGGTATGCTTGGAACAGCAGGTCTTCAATATGTTTTCAATCCTATAGCAGGTAGCGAGTCAGGTTCCGATATAGTTGCTCGTTTCAAGTATCCTAGTTCTGAATATACTTTGAATGAGACAAATGTGTTGAATGCTGCTTCCGATATGGGAGAAGATACTCACAAGCAGAAAGTTTGGTGGGCTGGAGGAGGGTCACAGTAGTTATAATTTTTTATTTAGTAAAAGGCTGCTCCTCGGGGCAGCCTTTTACTTTCTGTGGGTGGTTCTGGTGGTTGGAATCGCGCTTGTTCTTGTTGCAGCGGGGTGTTTCCTTCTCAGCTGAACTTTTGCGGTGTCACCCTGCCTTTAGGCTACTTTCTTGGAGGTGGTTGTTAGAACAGGAAGTTCAGCCCCACGTAGGTTCCTGCGATGCCGTCGGAGCGCTTCAGCGCCCGGCCATAGTCAACCGCCACCACAAAGTTTTGGTTCATTACCACCCGAAATCCTCCGCCCAAGCTGCTGTGCAGCGATTCGTCCGTGCTGCTGAAGTAGTCGGATTCGGGATGGCCATCGTCGGTAAAGTTCACTTCGAAGCTAACTGGGTTAACCACCTGCCCGGCATCCAGAAAAGCACTCAACGAAAGGTAGAAGTTTTGCTTCAGAAGGTAAAACCTGTAGAACTTCCACCGAAGCTCCAGGTTGGCGTAGGCCACCCCGTCGCCAACCACCCGGTTGCGGATTATACCCCGCAGGTACTTTGAGCCGCCAAGCCCCTCGTTGGTTGCCCCGCGAAGGTATAGCGTGGAAATGTTGGGCTGTAGGTAGAACGGGCAGGTGCCCCAAAGCGTGCCCTGGTACCCCAGCCGGTAGGCAAACGATAACCTTTCCCTCACCAGTGTGAAGTACTGGCGGTGTGTGAGCGAGAGTTTGGCATGGCTGTAACGGCTGCCTATTCCAAGAAATGAAGGGGCGTAGGTTACCACAGCCTCGGTCCAAACCCCGCTCATGGGGTTGGGCTCGTTGTCGCGGGTGTCGTAAACAGCTCCAACCTTCAGGTAGGTTACAAATCCGCCTTTGGCCTCCCCGGGGTCAATGATGCCCCAGTCAACATACCGCTGGTAAAGCCCACCACCTACATACGGCAGCCTATCACCCGCCGATTTGCCCCTGTTGAGCCTGTCCACATCTACGGTGTCAATGTGGTAATCGTAGAGGCCAACACCGGCAACCCATCCAAATCGCCCGTTGCTAAAATTTCCCTGAACATCGGTGGTGAAGCGGCTAAGCTTACGGTCGTACTTGTAGAACACCCGGCTGCGATATTCCGGGCTCTGGTCGTTTGTCCAGGCCTCGTTATACACCGCCTCGTAGCCGTTGAAACCGTAAAAGTCGTAGGTTTTATCGGTGAGGTACGACAGGTCGGAGGTGACGCGTAGGCCCGGAATGAGGTGTTTGGAGTCGTAAAACAGCCGGTTTATCCCACTTCCCTTGGTAAACCTCGATACTTCTACATAAATGTTGTGTAGGTACTCAGGGTAAAGCGAGCCATCGCCGTAGTAGAACAGGTTAACCAGCCCTCCATACTCAAGGCCTAAGTCGGTGTCGTAGGCAACCACGGGCAACCCGCCAAGGTTCCACCCGGTTTTTACTTTTTCCTGCTTACCGGCTTCATTATTTTGAGCAGCAACCATAATCGGAAAGCCCAGCAGGACAGCCAGCAAAATTTTTTTCATCCCGTAACGTGTTTATCGTTGCACCAAGTTACTGTAAAATGTCGATACCGGTTCATCTCAATGGGGCAATTTTGTTCATAATGCCTACTCAAAAGAGTTGAATAGCAGCACAAATATACCGCATGTTGTTATGGCGAACGCATTTGAAGCAGAAAGGGCAGGGGATAAACCTGCCCGCTTCAATCTTTTATTGGCGTAGAAAGCTAAATGCCAGGTATATAGGCTAAATGGTATGGGCAATCAAGCCAGGTGTTGTAGTAATGCCATTATGCTTGGCCTAACCTGCCGGATTCACCGGGTGATTTTTAAGCTCGTTTAGGCTGTAGATTCGGCTATACTCGCATTTGGGAAGGTCAACAAACTCATACCTTTGGTTACGAAGCTGGGGTTCAAATCCTGCATCGGCAATAGCCTTCTGTATGCCGTAGGCATCGGTGCGGTATTTTGCTCCGGCTGACGAAACAACATTTTCCTCAATCATTATGGACCCGAGATCATTTGCCCCGGCGTGAAGGCAGACCTGTGCTACCTCAATCCCAACAGTTAGCCAGGAAGCTTGAATATTTTTAATATTGTTAAGCATGATGCGGCTAATGGCAATGGTGCGGATGTACTCCTCGTCGGTAACGTGCGGGGTGATGCCCTCCTTTTCGAGCATGGTGCCCTTGCCTTGGAATGTCCACACGATAAAGTTAACAAACCCGGGGGCATTGGTTGGTTTAAGGTTTTGAAGATCTCTAAGCTTGATGAGGTGCTCAACCCGCTCCTCGATGGTTTCAACGTGTCCAATCATCATGGTGGCGGATGTAACCAGCCCCATTTTATGTGCTTCGGCCATAACGTCGAGCCACGACTGGCTATCGGGTTTGCCGGGCGAAATTCTTTTCCTTACCCGGTCAACCAGAATCTCAGCTCCTGCACCAGGCAGGCTGTCCAACCCCGATTCCACTAGTTTTTGCAGAACTTCACTGTTGGATAGCCCATCTATTTTTGCTATATGCGCTATCTCTGGTGGCCCAAGTGCGTGCAGCCTGATGTTGGGGAAGGCGCTTTTAAGCTGGGTGAAAAGATTAACATAGAATTCGAGACCCAACTTAGGATGTAGGCCGCCCTGAAGCAGGAGCTGATCGCCTCCGTAGCGCTCCAGTTCCTCCACTTTCTGCCTGTACTCGGGAAAAGTGGTAATGTAGGCATTGTTGGAATGCAGACCGGTGTGGAAGTTGCAAAACTTACAACCCGAAATGCAGACGTTGGTAATGTTAACGTTCCGGTCAATTTGCCAGGTTACCTTTTTCGATGGGACGTGAAGCTGGCGAAGCTCGTTGCCAAGGTATATCAGGTCGTGGGTTGGGGCATGACGGTATAGGTATGAACCCTCTTCCATCGATAGGGGTTCAAGCGCAAGAGCCTTACGGTAAAGAGATTCCAGATCCATTTGTGTCTCGTAAAATTTTGTAAAATTAGCTATTTAATTTTTATGGGTTGAGGTTGAGCTATGGCCTACTTTATAGGTAGATTGGTTAGCGACAACTTTGGTAAATTTCTATGCTGGGATTTTTTTACTTTTCTCCAGCGATTTATAAAATCTCAAAAGCTAAACGCTGGCTACCCTTTAAATAGCTGATAAATGCGGATAAAAAATTAGTGAGAATCTGTCTCATCAATTCTATCGGTGTTTTATTAAAATTTTTTAGTTGGTTTCTAGCAAGCTGGTAA
>DCDD01000164.1 GCA_002316235.1 Bacteroidales bacterium UBA1064 | reverse complement strand
CAGCAAATTCTGGAGTTGCTGATTCGCCGTGGGGCAAGACTTGCCAAACCCGGGGAGTTCACCCTGCGGGCGTTCCTGAATGGAAAGATGGACCTGTCGCAGGCCGAAGCGGTTGCAGACCTTATAGCGTCAACTAGTGAAGCTGAGCGCCGCGTGGCCTTGCAGCAAATGCGGGGAGGGTTTTCGGATAAGTTGAAGCTGCTGCGCGATCAGCTGCTGAGGTTTACCGCTCTCATTGAGCTAGAACTCGACTTTAGCGAGGAGGATGTGGAGTTTGCCGACCGCAAACAGCTCGAAGCCCTCGTTGGCAACATTCATGAAGAGGTTAGCCGTTTGGCCGATTCGTTCAGCATGGGCAACGCCATTAAGCAGGGCATCCCCGTTACCATAGCAGGGAAGCCCAACGTCGGGAAGTCAACCCTGCTCAACCGCCTATTGAATGAAGAAAAGGCAATTGTTTCGGAAATAGCCGGCACCACCCGCGATGCCATTGAGGACACCATACAGCTGGCCGGAATGAACTTCAGGTTCATTGACACTGCCGGACTCAGGCACACCACCGACGAGGTTGAGTCGCTTGGCATAGCCCGAACTCATTCCAAAATTGAACAGGCCAAAGTGGTGCTCTACCTGATTGACGCCGCAGAAAGCATGAGCGTTGGCCTGACCGAAGTTGAGAAATTCCAGCAAAAACTCACCAACCAGCAAACCCTTATGGTGCTGCTGAACAAGGCAGACAGAGCCGAAGCCCAACATACCGAGCTGCTAGCCCAGAACATTGAAAGCCATCTTCACTGTATAACCCTCATAATTTCAGCAAAATCAGGACAAAACATAAACGAACTAACACAAAACCTTGTAAATATTGGTATGTCAGCACAGCCCGATGGTAACAACGTGGTGGTTACAAACGCACGCCACTACGAATCGCTTGTAAACGCACGCGATAGCCTTGCTAGGGTATTATCTGGACTAAAATCAAACCTAACCGGCGACCTGTTGGCAGTGGATATACATCAGGCTCTCTACCATCTGGGAAGCATAACCGGCGAAATAACTAACGATGAGGTGCTAGGCTACATATTCTCAAAATTCTGTATCGGAAAGTAATCTTCTTTCAGCAAAAATATTCAGTAGGACAACAACATTCAACACCAGGTTGCCCCACCCTTTTTCAAATCCATACCAAATTTAGTAAACATGCCAGGTAAAGTAAATTTTACTTATATTTTTTCGGATGATTTAGCGAATATGTAGAAATTTTTACTATTTTTTACCAGCTTCATTACAGCTACCCTTAACCATTACGTATCTTGTAGGGATTTTTTACTCCAACAAAATGGTTACCTTTTTACTGAACAACCGGCTGGTTGAAACTTACAAGAATCCGGGCATGAGCCTGCTGGATTATATTCGCTACGAGGCCGATTTGCCAAGTACTAAAGTTGGCTGCCGCGAGGGCGATTGCGGGGCATGCACCGTAATGCTGGGCGAACTGACAGGTGAGCATGTGGAATACAAAAGCATTGTATCGTGCCTCACCCCTTTGGTCAACGTGCATGGTAAGCACATAGTTACCGTTGAGGGAATCAACCTCGATAAGGAGCTAACACCGGTGCAAAAAGTGATGGTGGACAATGCGGCAACGCAGTGCGGGTTTTGCACTCCGGGTTTTGTGATGTCGTTCACCTCCTACTGCCTAAGTCATGAGCGTCCGAGCATCGAAGGCGCTATAAACGCTGTAAGCGGTAACATTTGCCGATGCACCGGCTACAAATCAATAGAGAGGGCAGCAGCCGATTTAAATCAAATTATTCGGGACAAAAACCTGGTCAACCCGGTGGGCTGGATGGTAGAGCATGGTTACCTGCCAGCATACTTCCTTGATGTCCCGAGGCTGCTTGGCGGAATTCATCCGCTTGATTATACCGCTCCCGAAAATTCTACCTACATTGGCGGTGCAACCGATTTGATGGTGCAAAAGCCCAATCATATTCTAAATGATCCTATATTGCCAGTTGGCGCTCTTAGGGGGCTTAAGGGTATCGAATTGGATGGAAGCAGGTGCGTGATTGGCGCTGCCACAACATTTAACGAACTTACACACTCTGACCTTTTATGCAGCATCATTCCAACCCTTAGAAACATCATGCCCTTTGTAGCTTCCGATCAGGTAAGAAACAGTGCAACCATTGCTGGTAACATTGTAAACGCTTCCCCTATTGCCGACCTCAGCATCATCCTGCTTTCGCTAAATGCAGAAATTTCCACCTCGTTAAATGGAAATATGAGGATTCAACCCCTTAGGGAATTCTACACCGGCTACAAAAAGTTGAATTTGTATGAAGGCGAGCGTGTTGAGAGCATCAGCTTTGAGATTCCATCACCAAAATCTATATTCAACTTTGAGAAAATCAGCAAGCGAAAGTATCTTGATATTGCCAGCGTCAACTCATCCATTCTTGCCTGCACTGAGGGGAACGTCATCACCAGCTGTCATGTTTCAGCAGGAGGGGTGGCTCCAATACCCACCTATCTTTTTAATACCTCCATGTTCATGGTAGGAAAAACCATTAACCAGGAGACTTTTGAGAAGGCCAACACCATCATGCAGGCCGAAATTTCGCCAATTTCCGACATAAGAGGGAGTGCTGATTACAAAAGGTTGCTTCTGAGGCAGCTCCTTTTTGCACATCTCTCGAAGCTTTTCCCTGAACTGTTAAAGGTGACATGGCTTTAGCATATTTTGAATGAACATTGGATGAATAACTTCAACGTGAACCCGATGAACAACATAGACTCCATTAATCATGTAACCGGCAAATCAATTTACCTGGATGATATAACCACCCTGAAGGGGACACTTCATTTAGAAATATTTGGTTCAGCAGTGGCCCATGCGAAAATTTTAAGCATTGACCTTACTTATGCTGCAAGGGTGGAGGGTGTTGTAGGAATATTCACGGCAAAAGATATACCCGGCGAGAACCAGATTGGCGGAATAGTTGAGGACGAAGTCTTGCTGGCCGAAACCGAGGTGCATTATCAGGGACAGCCTATTGCCATTGTTGCAGCCACAACAGAGATTGCTGCACGCAAGGCAATTTCATTAATTAGGGTTGACTACGAGGAACTTCCTGCAGTTACCGATCCCCGCGTAGCTCAGAAAAATGGAATGCTCATCATTCCGCCCCGAACCTTTAGCATGGGAAACACCGATGAAGCATGGTGCAAATGCACCCATATATTTGATGGTAGAGTGGAAATTGGCGGACAGGAGCACCTATACATTGAAACGCAGGGTGCTTACGCTTACCCAACAGAGGGGGGATTTCTACGAGTTCACTCATCAACCCAGGGGCCTACAGCGGTTCAACGAACCATTGCCAGGGTGTTGGGATTGCCCATGCACCAGATTGAAGTTGACGTTCAACGCATTGGAGGTGGATTCGGCGGCAAGGAGGATCAGCCTTCGCAGTTTGCAGCACTGGCAGCACTGGCCGCACACCTGCTTAAGCAGCCTGTAAAGCTTTCGCTCTCGCGCCACGACGACATGCGGATGACAGGGAAAAGACATCCCTACAGCGCCGATTTTAAAATTGGACTCGACAAAAACCTTAAAATTATTGCCTACGAAACCACTCTTTACCAGAACGGTGGGGCTTCGGCCGATCTATCACCCGCCATCATGGAGCGAACGCTATTCCATTCAACTGCCTCCTACTTTATCCCCAATACGCGGGTAACCGTTTACAGCTGCCGGACAAACCTGCCACCCAACACAGCATTTCGTGGGTTTGGGGCACCTCAGGGAATGTTTGTAATGGAATCGGCCATTGCTAAAGCTGCTCACGAGCTGGGTGTAGCAGCACAAACCATACAGGAGCTGAACCTGATTAGTGAAAAAGACGAGTTTCAGTATGGACAGGTGGCCGAGAACGCTTATGCTACAAAATGCTTTGAAAGGGCAAAAGAACAGTTCAAAATCGAAGTGCTCCAAAAGGAAATTAAACTTTACAACAGCAAAAATAGGTTCAGCAAGCGAGGCATGGCCGTCATGCCCCTGTGCTTCGGCATATCATTTACCAACATAACAATGAACCAGGCAAGGGCCTTGGTGCATATATACCAGGATGGAAGCGTATCGGTTAGCACAGGAGCTGTAGAGATGGGACAGGGTGTAAATACCAAACTCGCCCAGGTTGCTGCCATTACTTTAGGCATAGGAATTGAAAGGGTGAAAATATACTCTACCAACACATCCAGGGTTGCCAACACGTCGCCTACCGCCGCAAGTACAGGTGCCGATATCAATGGAAATGCCCTGCTGATAGCTGCAACCCGGCTTCTTGAAAGGCTAAAGCAGGTGGCCGCAGAAATGCTCAGCTGCAGGGCCAGCGAGGTGGAAATTAAAAATGAGGAAGTTTTATGTCGGGGAGAGCGCAGCAGTACATCCTGGCAAAAGTTGATTCAAACTGCCTACCTGAAAAGGATATGCCTCACCGAAAACGGGCACTACTCTACCCCAAAAATATACTTTGACAAGACCAAGGAGAAAGGCCATCCTTTTGCCTACATGGTTTACGGGACAGGCATCGTTACTACCACCGTTGACTGTATCAGGGGCACATATTCTATTGACGAGGTGCTGGTAGTTCACGATTTTGGCAATAGCCTTAACCCCACCATTGATACCGGACAGCTCGAAGGCGCTATTGTTCAGGGAATTGGATGGGCTACCATTGAAGAGCTTATGTTCAACAACAAAGGAACCCTCCTGTCCAATAGCCTATCAACCTACAAGGTTCCTGACATCCATTTTGCCCCGAAAAGTATCAGGTGCATTACGCTTGAAGCGGATGGTCCAGAGCAGGCCATTATGAAATCGAAAGCTATTGGCGAACCACCCTTCATGTACGGAATTGCCGCCTACTTCGCCATTCAAAATGCCATAATGGAGTTCAACCCTAGCTACCAGCCCAGCTACGATTTACCCCTTACACCTGAAAAGGTGCTGATGGGGCTGTACTCCTAGAAATCGTATTCATCAACCAATGAGCAAGGCTGTATTGCCCAAATATCAGGCTGAGTCGAAAGTTAAGCGGAAGTCTTACACACTCGTTGTCCATTTTCCAAATGCAGATAATATGTGTATTTTTGTTTTCCTCTAACTGATTTTGTTCTAAAATGAAGCCTAACCTCACCGCCCAGTCGACTAATAAGCTCATTGACGAAAAAGACATTACTAAACTATCCAGATTTTTCAAGGGTAAAGCTGGAGAAAAGTTCTTGAAATTCTTAATGCACCTGCTTGCAATTGATAAGGTTAACTGGGTTTATGATCACTCCTTCGACTACTCAGGGCCAGAGTTTACCAGCAGGCTGCTTAGCGACATTGGGGTTGACTACAAGGTTGGTAACCCCGAACGGCTTGAAAAATTGCCCAAAGGAGCTTTCATCACCATTGCCAACCATCCATATGGAGGCCTGGATGGAATTATGCTGATTGATATTTTGGCAAGAATTCGTCCCGATTTTAAGATTATGGCCAACAAGCAGCTTTCGCTAATCAAAACACTAGCCTCAAACTTTATTTCCGTTCTTCCTAAAACAGATGCAAATAAGGGCTACTCACCGTTTAACTTTCAGAGTATTCGCGACACGTTGAACTTAATTAGAAGTGGCCATGCTGTGGGTTTTTTCCCTTCGGGGGCTATTTCCGATTTCAAGTTCCGTAACCTTCGAGTAAGCGACCGCGAGTGGCAAGATAGCATTATCCGCTTAATACAAAAGGCACAGGTTCCAATCTTACCCATACGTTTTTTTGATCGTAATTCGATTTTCTTCTACTTTCTTGGGCTGATTGACTGGCGAATTCGTAGCTTAAGGCTACCCCACGAAATATTTAATAAGCAGGGTCAGTGCCAACGCATCGGGGTTGGAGAAATAATTACTGTTGGCGAACAAGCCAAATACCCCGACTCCGAAATGTTCGGCATGTTTCTTCGAAACATGGTGTACGGTATGCCTTTACCCTCAGCATTTATACAAAAATCAGCGCTATGTCTTCCTACAAAGTAGGACTGCAATCAATTTTATTTATCAACCCAATAGGCAATTCAATAGTAATGGCAGCTTGGCTGGTTAAAAGATAAAAATTTCATTACAGCATGGCCCAAAGGGAAAAATCCGCCACTTTTTTAGCTAGCAG
>DCDD01000227.1 GCA_002316235.1 Bacteroidales bacterium UBA1064 | reverse complement strand
CTTCTGAAAAACCAGCAGTATGCGCAGGCGCTACCCATTTACTCAAGGTTGCTGGAGCAGCACTCCCGCGATCCCCAAATTCAACTAAACCTGGGAATTTGTTACCTCTACGGAACCCGCCGTATGGATTTGGCGGTAAAATTCCTTTCGCAAGCCTCAACGGGTGATGTAAGCAGCATAGTTTACTTCTACCTGGCCGAAGCACTCAGGCAAAGCTACCGGTTTAGCGAGGCAATTGATTACTACAGAAGGTTTACCATCAGCGGTGGGGCATCCGACATTAAGTTGGAGGAGGTTGAACAGCTGGTTACCCTTTGCGAGAATGGCAGCTTCCTGACCCGTTACATCTACAACCCTGAAGTTTACGACACAAAAGCTGTTGCAGCTGGCGAGGCCTGCACGTTCTACTCCATAGCCCCTAAATCGGGCAGCTTTGTTAACGCTCCAACAAACTTACTCACCCCTACAGACATAAAGGAAAATCACCAACCGCTAATGTTCTACCCCACAAACCCAACTCCTGGCACTTACGTTTACTACTCCAGCTACGGCAGCACAACTACCTACGGTAAGGATATTTTCCGCATTCAGCTTCAGAATAATGGATCCTGGAGCAAACCCGAAAATTTGGGTGACGTGGTTAACTCAAACTTTGATGAGGACTACCCCTACATCATACCCGATGGCGTTACACTATACTTCGCCTCCAAGGGGCATTACGGCATGGGTGGATACGATATTTTCAGAACGGTATTCGACCCCACTACAAAACGCTGGAGCCCTCCCGAAAATTTAGCTTTCCCGATTAATTCACCCTTTGACGATTTTCTGTTTGTGGCCGATGATTCGGATAGCCTGGCCTGTTTTGCCACCAACCGCAAGGTAATGCCCGATACGGTTGAAGTCATACTCATGCGGAATGAGCAAAACCCTATACGCCGCTCGCCCCGCTCCTATAGCGAACTCGATTCAATAGCTGCTCTTAAAGTTTCGACCTTAGCATTGAATGCCCCAACAAAAAATCCAACCACCGTCCAGGCCGAAAAACCTATAGCCGCTTCACAAAAACCAGCCAGCTTCAATTCGGTCGAAAACGATCCGGAATACTCCCGAACCATAGCAAAGGGTTTTGCAGCCCAGCAGCTGGCTGACTCTCTAAAAATTAGGCTGGAGGGGCTACGCGGAAAATTTGATTTCGTTACAACAGCCGAACAACGCATTCGGTTGGAGAAACAGGTGGTTCAGGTAGAGGATGACATGCTGGCTGCCCAAAAGGAGGCCGACCTCATGTTTGTACGTGCCAGCCAAATTGAACAGGAATACCTTACTGGAAAAAGGAAACCTAAGGGCGACGAAAGCCTATCGTTTGTTTCGGACAACCCCGACTACATCTACCAGGCTCAATTTGCCCCTACTGTCTTTCAAACCGATGAGCTGAACCGTTTGGCACAAGCAGAACAACTATACCCGCAGGTATTGCGAAACCGAAATCTAGCCTTAACCAACAGGGATATATACGACCAATGCAAAAAAAACTCAACCGACTCCTCGACAAAGGTTTGTGATACCAAGTATGCGGATATGCTATCGTCAATGCAAAGCTACAACGAGCAGATGGGGAAATACTATGAAAAAAAATATCCCATTTACAACGACTGCGTACATGTGGCCCTGGTGAAAAGCGGATCAAACGACCAAAGCATTCGCAAGTGCATCAGCACTGCCTACTCACACTTTCGAGCAGCCGGCACAATTCTGAACAACATGGGTAACGACGGAAGGGTTGAAAGCGCCTTCGAGGCAAACTTGCTTAGAGAACTTGGGCTCCTCCAGCTGGACCTGGCTTTTGCCAAAATATGGCACCTCCAGCTCTTTGAGCAGAAGTTGACTAGCAGCATTATTAAGTTTGAACGATCGGCATTTGGCTCTACCTCAGCTATTGAACTTTTATCGGCAGAGCAGAGCAAGCCACAACAGGCAGCTGCCTCGTCATACACCCCGCCAAGGATTGAAAGGGTAAGCAGCCCTGTGAACATCGAAAACCTGGCTGTTGAAAGCGAGATCTCCTCCGATTTCGGTATAGCCAAAACCAGCCCATACAACGAAGAAAATCCTATTCCGGCAGTATCCGCTCTACCTAATGGGATTTGCTATAAAATTCAACTGGGAGTTTACGGCACTCCACGCCAACCCCAGTTTTTTAAGGGTATATACCCAATCTCGGCCGAACCCGTTGGCAAGCTAACCCGATACTATGCCGGTGTATTCGCAAGGCTTGCCGATGCCGAAAGTGCTCTTTCGAAGGTGAAATCGGTGGGCTTTAGGGATGCCTTTATTGTTGCTTGGTACAACGGACAACAGGTTAGCCTCCAGCGCGCCCAGCAGCTTGAAGGTAGTCTCCAACAGCAAAAGTCGTCAGATTCCGACCGAAAGGGTGTTTTTGCGATCCAGCTGGGGGTTTACGAGGGCAGTATGCCCAACGATGAGCTAAAAACCATCCGAACGCTAATCCCCAACAAGGATATTACCCGCAGGGTTGATGAAAGAGGGCTGATGGTTTACTCCATCGGGAACTTCTCCACCCTTAGCGAAGCCGAGCGTAACAAGGATAACCTGATTGCCGGCGGAATTCTTAATGCAAAAGTCATCGAGTTGAATCAATAAAAATTTGCTATATTAGCAACCTGGACTATTCTTAAAAAACAAACACTTTTATAACCAGAACCTCTAGTTCTTACTGAGATATGGAGTTAAAAAAGTGGTGTTTTTATGACATTCAGAAAAGACAAGCTGTAGCCGGGCATGAAGGTAAAAGAAAAAACATTTGGTTTGGAACACACCCAGAACAAGAGTTCCGAGGTTTACACCCTATTCCTGCATAACGACGATGTGAATACATTTGAATTCGTTATTCAGGCGTTGGTAGAGGTATGCCGGCAGGATGAAAACCAGGCCGAGCAATGCGCTTTAATCACCCATTTTAAGGGTAAATGCGATATTAAACGTGGCAGCTTGCCAGAACTTGAGCCTATGATGGAGGAGCTACACCGGCGGGGACTAAGCGCTTCCATCAATCTAAACTAAAAAATTGCAATCCTCAATGATTTGGATATTCCTACTAATTCTCCTGGGTCTCTTCCTTCTGGTTGCAGAAGTGCTGCTAGTTCCCGGAATTACTGTAGCCGGAATTGCCGGATTCCTGCTGATTGGCTATGGAGTATTTGCCGCCTACACAGAGCATGGAACCATAGCTGGTCATATAACCCTTGTATTTTCTATCGTTGCCTCCGTTATTACCATAGTTTTGTCGTTACGTTCAAAAACATGGAAAAAAATCACCCTTAACACCAGCATAGATTCTAAAGCCAACATGGATTACGAGCAGCACATCCAGCCCGGCGACACGGGAGTTACTATAGGAAGGCTTGCCCCAATGGGAAAAGCCACCATAAATGGACATGACGTTGAGGTTACCGCCCTCGATGAGCTAGTTGACCCACAAACAACAGTTGTAGTAGTTAAAGTTGAAGGCAGCAAAATAATTGTTAAACCTAAAAAATAGATTACATGAGCCAAGTTGGAGCAATACTTACCATTATAGCCGTCTGCATTGTCGGCTTATGGATTATTTTCTACTTTGTACCGGTAGGTCTGTGGTTTCAGGCGCTTGTTTCCGGTGTCAGAATCTCACTCCTGCAGCTAATTTTCATGCGCTGGCGGAAGGTTCCTCCCCGGGTAATTGTGCAGGCCATGATTGAGGGAACTAAAGCCGGGCTTACCCTGAACCGTAATGAAATGGAAGCCCACTACCTTGCCGGAGGAAGGGTCCCGAAGGTGGTTCATGCACTTGTTTCGGCCCAAAAAGCAAACATCCCGCTCGACTTCAAAATGGCAACCGCTATTGACCTGGCTGGCCGTGATGTTTTTGAAGCCGTTCAGATGTCCGTAAACCCCAAGGTGATAAATACCCCACCGGTTACCGCTGTAGCCAAGGACGGCATTCAGCTTATTACCAAGGCAAGAGTTACCGTTAGGGCTAACATTAAGCAGCTGGTTGGTGGTGCCGGTGAAGAAACTGTTCTGGCCCGTGTTGGCGAGGGAATAGTTACCGCCATTGGTTCGTCGCAAAACCACAAGGAAGTTCTGGAGAACCCCGATAAGATTTCCAAAACGGTTTTGAACAAAGGGCTGGATGCCGGAACTGCCTTTGAAATCCTTTCTATTGATATCGCCGACATTGATATTGGACGCAATATTGGCGCTGTACTCCAGATGGACCAGGCCAACGCCGATAAAAATATTGCCCAGGCCAAAGCAGAAGAGCGTAGGGCTATGGCCGTTGCCCTGGAACAGGAAATGAAGGCTAAAGCACAGGAGGCCCGCGCTAAGGTTATTGAAGCCGAGGCTCAAATTCCATTAGCCATGGCCGATGCTTTTAAAAGCGGAAACCTGGGTATCATGGATTACTACCGGATAAAAAATATTGAAGCCGATACCAACATGCGCGACAGCATCGCAAAACCCGGAGTTGAACCCAAAAAGAAGTAGATAGCATAACATCCTAAAATAGCTTGTGCAAAAAAGAGGGGTGTTGCCCCTCTTTTTCTTTTCAACCCCACCCGTAAAAAACCTACCACCTACCCTGACCTCGACTTGGTTCCGAATGCTGATTAAAAATCAATTAAGGTGGCATTGAATCTGGCTGTTAAAAATGCTATTCCTTACCCAAATTCCAAAAATAACCATCCTGATGTCTAAAAAAATATTTACCAAAATATGCTAAATACCATACAGGCTATTAAGCAAAAGCTATACTTTTGCTCAACATTTTAATCAATATCACCAATTTGGTAAAAATTTGATAGAAAAAGGCATTCATCCGGGGTAGCAATTCAAGCATTGCTTTACCCGTTGACTTTTCTTTCGGATTTTTTAACGAGAATGGCTACATAACTTCATAACATATTGTTAAATAGCAAGGTAACTATACTAAAAAAATGAAGAATATTCTGGTTGTAGGCGCCGGCGGGCAAATTGGCTCCGAGCTGGTTCCCTATCTTAGAAAAATTTACGGAAACGAGCATGTTGTGGCAGCTGATATCAACTCAAGCGCCTGCATTCACCTGGCCGAGGAAGGTCCTTTTGAGGAGCTGGATGCCCTAAAGGCCGACAGGTATCTCGAAATTGTAAAGAAATACCGGATAGATACCATTTTCAACCTGGTTGCACTGCTCTCCGCCACCGGCGAAAAAAAACCCCAGCTGGCCTGGCATGTTAACATGGGTGCCCTGATGAACTCCCTCGAGATTGCCAGGGAGAACAGCTGCGCCGTTTTTACCCCCAGCTCTATCGGCGCATTTGGCCCAACATCCCCCCTCGACAACACCCCACAGGATACCGTGATGCGCCCCACAACAATTTACGGCATCTGCAAGGTAACCGGCGAACTGCTGAGCGATTACTACTTCCTGAAGTATGGCGTTGACACCCGTAGCGTTCGTTTTCCCGGAATAATATCTAATGTTACCCTTCCCGGTGGAGGTACCACCGATTACGCTGTGGAGATTTTCTACGGTGCAGTTCAGCATAAGCACTACGTTTGCCCTTTGCCCGAGGGAACCTACCTCGACATGATGTACATGCCCGATGCTCTTGATGCCTGCGTGCAGCTTATGGAGGCCGACCCCTCGAAGCTGAAGCACCGCAACAGCTTCAACGTAACCGCCATGAGCTTTGAACCCTCACAAGTTTACTCGGCAATCAGAAGACGGATTCCCGATTTCACCATGGAGTATAGCGTTGACCCGGTTAAGAAGGCCATTGCCGACAGCTGGCCCAACTACATGGACGACTCATGCGCCCGCCAGGAATGGGGCTGGAGCCCCAAGTGGAACCTCGAAACCATGACCGATGACATGCTTAGGGCAATAGGCGAAAAGATGAAGAAGGGACTGCTTGGGTAATACCCAACAACGGTAGAACGCACAAGGTGGTTTATTTGGATTAAACCACCTTTATTTTTTTATTCCCTATAGCCCTTGCGCTTAAGGGCATTGATGAAGTATTCCTTATCGGGAAGGAGCTTTAGAGCCGGTTGTTCCATAACCTTGCAAGCTCTGCATCGAACCTACTCCCCTTCGGCGAAGTTTGTAGCTTCGTCGTTTATAAATCGCGGCCTTTTGACCGCCGTTAAAAAAATTACTCTTCCCCATTTTTCGGTAAGCTGCACACTTACTACAACCCTTAAGCCTAGCTACAAGTAGAATCTTGCACGGTCAAAGACCTCTACTCAGGTACGGCTAAGTTGCAGGCTTCGCCGAGCGAGGGCACCGTGAAAAGCTGCTCATAGCCGCTGTTCTGGTAAACAACTTTACCATTTGATTTTGAAAAAATCAAATTTTACCTGATTTTTTTGATTAACCTGGTAAGCTGCCACTCACAGAATTACCCTTTTTACACATGGTTTTGGCTATCCC